>NZ_JBFAUT010000105.1:0-17695 GCF_040679475.1 Actinoallomurus sp. NPDC052274 | reverse complement strand
TGAAGCGCTGGACCTGCTCCGCCGCGAAGGGCTGATCGACCGGCGGCAGGGAGTCGGCACCCACGTCGTCGTCAACGCCGTCCTGGCCCGGATGGCCGAGGCGCACGGCGCGGCCGACCCGATGGCGGACAGCATCTTCAACCGGCGGATGCGTCCCCGCGTGCTCGACCGCTCGGAGGTTCCGCTGCCCGCGGTCGCCGCCGAACGCCTCGGCGCGCCTCCCGGCGCGCCGTGCCTCCGGTTGGAGTACGTCGCCCTGGTCGAGGACGAACCGACCGCGCTGGCCACCAACTACGTGCTGTTCCCGGAGGGTGAGCGACTGCTCGCCCCGCCGTTCGACTCCGACTGGTACGCCCTACTACGCGAGGCGGGTCTCCGCTTCGGCGAGTCGGAGTTCATCATGGGCTGCTCTGCAGCCGATCCGGCCACGGCGTCGCTGCTCGCCGTCGCCGAGGGCGCTCCGCTGATCACGTTCGAGCAGGTGATCCGCGATCCGGACGGGCGGCCGTTCAACCTGGCGCACATTCACACGCGCGGCGACCGCTTCCTCTTCGTGTCCCGCGCCGTACGGGCCACACCGTGACGTCGCGTCCCGGACGTCCCGTCGAGTCCTGACTCGCGTCGTCGCAATGACCCGGCTGAAGCCCGGGCCCGCACCGTCCACCGTACGGACGGCCGTGCGGGTCCCCGTCCCCCGGCCGCCGTACGGGCGGTCGCGCCCCCCTTGGAGGAAATCCGGATGGAGACACCCCTGACCGTGACCGAGGCCGCGGCGGCCCTGCGCGCGGGAACGGTGACGAGCACCGAACTGACCCGCGCGGCGATCGCCCAGGCCGACCGGCTCGACGGCGAACTCGGCACGTACCTCGCCCGCTTCGACGAGACCGCCCTCGCCGCGGCCGAACGCGCCGACCGCGAACTCGCGGACGGCGTCGACCGCGGTCCCCTGCACGGCATCCCGTTCGGTGTGAAGGACATCCTCGCCGTGTCCGAGGGACCGACGACGGCGCAGAGCCTGGTCCTCGACCCGGAGTGGGGGGCCGGCAAGGACGCTCCCGTGGTCGCCCGGCTCAAGGCCGCCGGAGCGGTGATCACCGGCAAGGTCACGACGATGGAATTCGCCTGCGGCATGCCCGACCCGAGCAAGCCGTTCCCGATCCCCCGGAACCCCTGGGACACCGCCACCTGGCCGGGCGGGTCGAGTTCCGGTACGGGCAGCGGTGTCGCGGCCGGCATGTTCCTCGTCGGGCTCGGCACCGACACCGCCGGCAGCATCCGCATCCCGTCGGCGTACTGTGGCGTGACCGGGCTGATGCCGACGTTCGGCCGGGTGCCGAAGTCCGGGTGCGCGCCGCTCGGCTACAGCCTCGACCACGTCGGCCCGCTGGCCCGCAGCGCCCGCGACTGCGCCGCCGTCCTCGAGATCATCGCGGGCCGCCATCCGAGTGACCCGGACTGCATCGACCAGCCGTTCACCATGCCGGACCTGGACGGTTCGCTGGAGGGCGTACGGATCGGCGTGGTCCGCGAGCACCACTTCCCCGAGGGCGCGGACCCGGCGCTCGCCCCGGCGTTCGACGGAGCACTCGCCGCCCTCACCGGTCTCGGCGCCACGCTCACCGAGATCTCGCTGCCGTACTGGCCGGAGATGCTCGTCGCCAACATCGTCACCATGGCCTCCGAGGCGCTCGCCTACCACCGCAACGACCTGGCCGGACGGTGGGAGGACTACTTCTCCGCGACCCGGCTGCTGCTGGCCCGCGGCGCGCTCGTGTCGGGCGCGGACTACGTTCAGGCCCAGCGCGTCCGGCGGGTCGCGCAGGACGCGGTGACCCGGCTGTTCGACGACGTCGACGTCATCGTCTGCCCCACCACGGCGACGGGCGCGCCGCGCTATGAGGACGTCACCGACGCCGACGGCAACATCAACATCGAGGGGATGTTCCAGTACATCTTCACGCAGTACTGGGACTGCATCGGCAATCCCGTTCTCGCCGCGCCGATGGGCTTCACCGCGTCCGGCCTGCCGCTGTCGATCCAGTTCGCCGGCCCGGCCTTCGGTGAGGCCGCGATTCTCGCCACCGGCGACGCCTTCCAGCAGGTCACCGACTGGCACCGTCGCGTGCCCGAACTCGCCGCCGCCCCCGCCCCCGTCACCGCCTGATCCGAGGAGAACACCGATGACCACCACCCCGTCGCCCATCGCACCGCCCGGCCCGGCCGCCGCACCGGACGCGCAGGCGCTCGCCGACGTCGGCGTACTGCTGATGCGTGCCGGCCTGGCCCTCAGCGAGCCGGAGACCGCCCTGCTGGCCGCCGGGTACGAGGCGCAGAACGCCGGGATCACCCTGCTGTACGCGTTGCCCGAGGCCCGCTACGTCGACCCCGCGCTCCGATTCCGCGCCGACGCCCGGATCGTCGACTGGGCCGACTGAACCGGCCGGCCACGCACCGCCGAGTGTGGGACTTCTCCCGCGACGGTTCTGCGGCGGTCCGGTGGCAGCCGCCGGGACCGTGAGTCCTCTTCAGCCCGGTTCGGATGGCCGGTGGGTGTGGTGCCGGGGCGCGGCCCGGCACCACACGTCGGTCGGGTCGGTGGGATCTAGCGGGCGGTGAGGGTCCAGAGGTGGTATCCCGGCCGTTCGACCGTCAGTATGCCAACGGACGTCAGCTCGAACCTGATGGATCTGGGGGGCTAGACGCTATGCACACCCGCCCCGTGTCGCCTCTCGGGTCACACTTCGTCTTCCGCCTCGCGTACCGCGCGTCCTGAAGGGCGCTTCGTGCCGACAAGGGATCAGCGGCCGGTGACACAGTGGGCGGCGGTGGCCAGGAGCAGGGCGGCGTGCACGTCGGGGTCGGTGACCGTGTGGCCGAGGAGTGCCTCGATGCGCTGCAGGCGCTGGTAGAAGGACTGGCGGCGCAGATGGAGCACTGCCGCGGTGCGGGTGGCGCTGCAGCCGTGCAGCAGGAAGGTCTCCAGGGTGCGCACGAGGTCCGTACGGTGCGCGGCGTCCCACTCCACGAGCGGGCCGATGGTGTGGCGGACCAGGTGGTCGAGGTGGCCGCTTCCGCCGTGGCGCGTGAGTTCCAGGTCGAGGGCGATGGCACGCGCGCTGATCAGCCGGGTGCCTGGCCGCAGGTCCAGGGCGGCCCGGGCGTCGCGCAGCGAACCCCCGAGTTCGCCGACCTCGGTCGCCGGATATCCGACGGCGATCCGCACCTGCGGCGCGCTCAACCGCCGAAGCGCCTCATCGAGCGCCTGCTGCGCCGCGCCGACCACGTCACCGACGCTGCGGGGGACGGCGAGGACGCCCAGGACGAGCCGCGACACCCGGCCGCGCAGCGCGGGCGTATGCAGGATGCGGGCGGCTCGGTCGACGACGGCCAGCGCGGCCGCGGTCTCCAGCGCGTCGGCGGCGAGCCCGATGAGCAGGTGATCCGCCGCCGGACGAAAACCCGCCAGCGCCGCCCGTACCGACGACTCGGCCTGGCCTTCGGCGGTGCCCTCCAGCAGGTCGGTGAGCAGGGCGGCGGCCAGCCGGTCGGGCTCGCGCGGCGGGTCTCCGGTGCGCAGCATCGCCAGCGCCAGCGCGACCGTGGTCCGCTCCAGTGCCACCGCCAAGTCCTCGGCGGGCAGCGGAGAGCCCGGCCCGGCGACCAGCCGTCCCCACGTCGTCCCCAGCACGGTGACCGGCGCCTCGGCCAGCGGTGTCTCCGTGGCCCGCCACGCCTCGCGGTCGCCGGCGACGCCGTGCGCGGCGACCAGCGCTCCGTTCTCGGCGATCAGGACCAACGGCCCGCCCACCACCCCGGCGGCTGCCGCGAGGAGACCGGGGACGCCGATGCCCGCGATCAGGACGTCGTTGAGCGCGCGGCTGACAGAGTCGCCCAGCCGCAGCCGGTGGCCGGCGTGGTCGACGATGCGGGTGTTGGCGACCTCGGCGATCCGGCTGAAGGGGACGACGGCGTTCAGGGTGATGAACGGCAGTGCCTGCCGGCGGGCCTCGGCCACCAGTTCGCCCGGCACCTCGGGGAACGTCCGGCCGAGCTCCAGCGCGACGCCGGCGACGTCGCGTTCGGCGATCTCACGGAGATAGTGCCGCCGCGCTCCGGCGTCGGTGCCCGCCAGACCGAGACCGGTGGTCAGCAGCAGTTCGCCGCCGGTCAGCAGCGGGCCGATCTCATAGATCTCGCTCGAGTGCACCCAGCGGACGACGCGGCCGAGCGCGCGCTCACCGGCGAGCACCACGGGGCGTGCCTCGCGCATCACGTCGAACGCGAGAATCTCGCGGAGCGTGAGGGGCATCACACCATCTCATTACGGATCGTCCACTGCAGAGGCTCATAGTACGGACGTCTTGTCCATTCCCCTTGCCAGGTCGCGCGGCGATAGTGGGCCCATGACCATTGATGTCGTTGATGACGCGGCGATGCTGGGTGTCGCGCTGGAGGAGGCGCGCACCGGGTACGCCGAGGGAGGCGTCCCGGTCGGGGCCGCGCTGTTCGACGCCGGAGGGCTGCTGCTGGGGCGCGGGCGCAACCGGCGGGTCCAGGACGGCGACCCGTCGACGCACGGCGAGACCGCGGCGTTCCGCGCGGCCGGCCGGCAGCCCACGTACCGCGGCACCACCATGACCACGACGCTGTCGCCGTGCTGGTACTGCAGCGGGCTGATCCTGCAGTTCGGCATATCCCGGCTGGTCGTCGGCGAGGCGCGGACGTTCGAGGGCCGCCACGAGTGGCTGGCCGGGCACGGTGTCGAGGTCGTCGTGCTCGACGACCCTGAGTGCGCCGAGCTCATGACGGCCTTCATCAAGGAACACCCCGGCATCTGGAACGAGGACATCGGAGAGAGCTCATGAGCGCGAGCGGCGTCGTTCCCGTCATCGACCTCACCGCCTGGTTCGAGGGCGACGCCACCGCCCGGGCGGACGTCGCGGCGCGCGTCGACGCGGCCCTGCGGGAGATCGGTTTCCTCGTGGTCACCGGGCACGGCGTGCCGGCCGCGTTGCGCGAACGGATCCGGGCGGCGGCCAACCGGTTCTTCGCGCTCCCCGACGCGCTGAAGGAACCGTACGCCGTCACGGTCGGCGAGCGCGGCTGGCTGCCGCCCGGCGTCGAGGCCAACGGCTACGCCGAGGGAACGCCGACCCCGCCGGACCTGAAGGAGACGTTCGCGGTCGGCGCCGACCGGCCGACCGGCGACGCGGAGATCGACGCCGAGTGGTTCCTGCCGAATGTCTGGCCTGCCGAGGAGCCTGAGCTCGAGCCGTTGCTCACCGACTACCTCGGCCGGATGCGGACGCTCGCCGACGAACTGCTGACACTCTGCGCGGCGGCGCTCGGGCTCGCACCGGACTTCTTCACGGCCAGGACAGGACACCCGTCGTACACGCTGAACATCAACCGGTATCCGCCGTTGTCCCAGGTGGGACCGGCCGAGCCGGGACAGTTCCGCATCGGCCCGCACACCGACTTCGGCACGGTCACGATCCTCGACCGGCAGAACGGTGTCGGCGGCCTGCAGGTCTACAGCCCGGACGGCGGCTGGGTGAACGCGCCGTACGTCGAGGACTCCTTCACCATCAACATCGGCGACCTGCTGGCCCGCTGGACAGGTGACCGCTGGCGGTCGAACCGGCACCGCGTCCTGCCGCCGGATCCCAGCGCCCCGGACGAGGAACTCGTCTCGCTCATCTACTTCTACGAGTGCGATCCGGGCGCCGTGATCGAGTCCATCGCGGCACCGATCGGCCGGGTAACCCACGAGCCGGTGCGCGCCTCCGACTACCTCCTCGACAAGCTCAACGCCATCACGATGGGCTGAGCGCTCCCCCGCTGGATCGAAAGGCACGCCCATGACGGTGCTCAAGAAGCCTGCTCCCTCCCTGGACGTACGGGAGGGCACGTACGGCGAGAAGGTCGCGGCGGTCGAGCCCGGCGGCGCGGAGTTCATTCCGCTCGCCGAGCGCCACGGCAGGCCACGGCAGCTGCTGTGGACCTGGACGTCGCCGAACCTGGAGTTCGCCACCGTGTTCCTCGGTGTGCTCGCGGTCGCCGCGTTCGGGCTGAACTTCTGGCAGGCGGCGCTGGCGATCATCGTCGGCACGGTCCTCGGCTCGGTCACCCACGGCGTGCTGTCCGCGCGCGGCCCTGCACACGGCGTGCCGCAGATGGTGCTGAGCCGGATCTCCTTCGGACACTGGGGCAACGCCCTGCCGGCCGGGCTGAACGCCGTCGTCGCGGGGATCGGCTGGTTCGCGGTCAACAGCGTCAGCGGCGCGCTCGCGCTGAACACGCTGACCGGCTGGCCGAAGGCGCTCTGCCTCGTCATCGTGGTCGTGGCCATGGTGGTCCTGGCCTTCTTCGGGCACAACCTCGTGCACGCCTTCGAGAAGTACGCCCTGCCGGTGCTCGCGGTGATCTTCGCCGTGGCCTCCCTGATCATCCTGGCGAAGTCGCATCCCGGCGCTCCGGGTCACGGCGGCGGCCTGGGCGGCTTCCTGCTGACCGTCGGCGCGACGTTCGGGTACGCGGCCGGCTGGAACCCGTACGCGGCGGACTACACGCGCTACCTCCCCGCGGACAGCAGCCGGCGGGCCGTCGGCCTGTACGCCGGGCTCGGCGTGTTCGTCTCCTGCCTGGTCCTGGAGATCGTCGGGGCGGCGTCCGTCACGATCGGCGGCGACGCGCTGGGCCAGCCCACCTCGGCCTTCACCGGGCACCTCCCGACGGCCGTCGCCGACCTCACGCTGCTGGCCATCGCGCTCGGCGGCATCGCGGCCAACGCGCTGAACGTCTACTCGGGGGCGATGTCCTTCGTCGCCCTGGGCATCAAGCTGCCGCTGACGCTGCGGCGAGCCATCGTCGCCGTCGTGTTCGGCGCGATCGGCTTCGTCGTCGCGCTGTCCGGCCTGCACGACGCCGGGCAGAAGTACGAGGCGTTCCTCCTGGTGATCTCGTACTGGATCGGTCCCTGGCTGGCCGTGTTCCTGCTCGACCAGTATCTGCGGCGCGGAACCGACGTGGACGGCCTTCTGTTCGACCGGCGGCACCACAACTGGGCCGGGCCGGTTGCCATGGTGGTCGGCGTGGTGCTGTCGGTGTGGCTGTTCTCCAACCAGCAGAAATACGTCGGACCCGTGCCGAAGCACGTCAAGTCCGTCGGTGACATCGCGTTCGAGGTCGGCTTCGTGATCTCGGCCCTGGTGTACCTCGTGCTGTGGCGGCCGAAGGCCGGCCGCGCCGGGGAGGCGTAGAGCGGCTGGCACGACCTCCCGCGGGCCAGGGCGACTCGGCATCGTCATGTGTTACATCAAGGCGGAGGTCCCTCCTGCCGGTCGCCCCGTTGCGCCGGCCAGTCGGAGAGGCCGTCCAGGGCAGAGCGGGAGAATCGGGGAGGGCGGGGAGAGATGTCCCGCACAAACCGCAGCCCTCGCTCACAGGTCTCCGGAGACGAGCGTCTCGGCGCCGGAAGCGGCGCGGGAAGCGGCGCGGGCCGCTCGGCCGGAATGTGGCATGCTTCGGGCATTCACCGCCCAGCACGCACGCGAGGCGACCATCGCCTTGATGCGTTCGTGCTCCGGCGGGGTACGGCCGTTGGTCGGATGGGGGTCACATCCCGCACCGAGAAAATACCGAACTGAATGAGGGCCTCTTTATTCCGGCAACCGTGTGTGTGCGGGAAATGTAGGCACCGGTCGGACGGCCTTCATGGTCTGTGCGTGCAGAGGAGCTTGCCCGTCAGCGCCCTGACTCGGCCCGCCGCCTGTCTCTACCGACTCCCCATCCGACCACGGCTTCACCCTCGCAGATGCTGGTGATCAGCCGGGACGATTAGAGTCACTGCGGCAGGTCCCGCGACACCTTGCCTGACCGGCTCGTCCCCATCTCTGGATCCAAGGATCCTACGGCGCGGGCGGCGGCGGACCACCGATGTAGGTGTTGTACAGCTCTGATGGCAACCTGCCGACTGTGCTGTCCTTCAGCGGTCGCTTATGGAAGCGGAAGGTCCAGCCTTTCTCCGGATGTCGCTCGATCTTGAGCTCGGCGCTGAACGCGTACAGCACAAGCGCCCCGATGACCACGGCTCCGACGGCGTCGCGCTCGATGCGACCATCGTCGCTGTCGATGGCGGACCGAACTCGTCCGGGCTCCACATCTGCCAGGTGCCGCAGTGCGAGCCTGGCAAGATCGCCGCCGGACGAAGCCTCACCCGGAACCACGAACTCGGTCAGCTGGCCCCCTGACCGCCGTCACCGAGTTACATCATTCCTACAGATGTGTACTTGCGCTCCGCGCGCACCCGGGAGGTCCTTGGATCGCTGCTATACGAGCAATCACGACGCAGCGTTGGCGGATGAGTTGTCGGCTGACGCGGGAAGCGATGTGAGTACACCGGCGAGCCCGGCGTTCTTGACGAGGCGTCCCCACCGGGCGCTGCGGTTGAAGCGTCGTGCGATCGCCGCGCCCCCGGGCAAGTCGCCGTTCTCCGCCTGGTGCGCCAGTGCCCACTGCCAGGCCTCGCGCTGCAAACGCCGACCCAGATCAGGAAACTCTGGTTCGCCGCCCCTGAGTCCTTCGGGTAGGGGCTCGCCTGCCGCGGGCTCAGTCTCATCTTCTCCTGCGTCTGAGTGGTCTTGGTCGACCGGTCCTAGCAGGCGCATTCGCAGCTGGCCTTGGAGCAGGTGGTACGCGCCGACGAAGGCGAACGAGGGCCACGCGGCGATCACGCGGCCGACCACCGTAGGTTCGGCGACCTCTACATTGGCGGCCAGGCTCGCCAGGCGTCCGACGATGAGGAGCGTCCACGGCAGCCATGGGACGTTGATACCGGTCCGGCCAGCCAGCAGCACGGACATCGATGACGCGACGACCATCCCATCGACACTGAGCGGGATCAGCGTCGCGTTCAACGACGTCTCACCGTGCCGGAGTGCGAGTTCGTGCATGTGGCCGAAGCTCACCAAAGCTGCGATCAGCGCGAGGAACACAACGCTGACCGTGGTGGTACGGCGAATGCAGACATCGGCCGAGCCATTCGAAGTACGGTGGTTTCGCATCGCCGCTCACCTGCTTCCCAGCAGGAACGAATGGGTGAGGGCGAGAGGATGTGCGTTCGGCTCCAGTCCGGTCGGACACACAGTTTGTACATGTCCGGTCGTTTCCGGACATGACGGAGCACCGTCGTGTGCCCGGCCTTCGGCTGGGCACCGAGCGGGGGCGCGGCCTAAACTCTCCTTCCGGTGCTGCGGCAGTGTGCCTGTCAGCGTGTGCGGTCGATGGTGATCTTCACCCCCTCCTGGGCGGCTACCCGAAGGATTCCGGAGTCGTAGGTCAGCGTGATCTCCTCCGCCCGCAAGTGGCCGATGACGTCCTCAGCGCTGGGCAGCGCGTTCGCGGGGTCGGGTTTCGCCAGGAGGATGTAGAGCGTCGGCAGGTGGACGAGAATGCGATCCTCTCGAACGTAGAGATTCTTCCGCCGGTCCGGGCCTGCTTTGAATGCGCTGGTGTGGCCGTGCCTGCAGCAGTAAGCCGCCCGGTTGTTCGCCCAGCACGACTCCATGCGGCGCCCGCAGATCCCGCAGCGCAACAGCCCCGCCAACCGGTAACAGCGGTCCGAATCAGCGTTGCCGCGCGGAGTACGTATGTTCTGGACAGCGACGAAGTCGGCTTCGCTGACCAGCGCCGGATGCGCGGGCCGGGCGGAGATCACCCACCCTTTGGGCAGGTTCCACCGCTGCACCTGCCGATGCCCGAGCCCGGTGTTGGCCGGATCGATCAGATCATGCTCGGTGGGCTGGCGGTTCCACACCTGCCGGCCGGTGTAGCGGGGATTGGCCAGGATGCTCCGCACCGTCGTCTGGGTCCACTCCCGTCTCGAGCGATGGGCGTTGCGCTCTGATCGGCCGCCGACGGGCAGGGGATCTCCGTATCGTTCAGCGCACGCGCGATCCGGGCCACGCTGTGACGGGCCAGCCGCTGAGCGAAGATCCATTTCACGATCGGCGCGGTCTCCGGGTCTGGTTCCAGCCGATGGGCGCGCCGCCCCCACGCAGCGTGTGCCCGGTTCGGATGCGGGCCCGCGTCCACCAGCCGGTAGCCGTAGGGCGGTCGGCCGCCCAAATACCGGCCTTGCTCGCGGGTCTGGGTCGCCATCGCCGTGCGCACCCGGATCTTGGTCCGAGTGATCTCCCGCTTGGACTGGATACCAACCCGATCATGAGCTGCTCGTGGCCATCGGCCTCAAAGTCGATCCGGCCGCCGGCCTCTGGCATCCACAACTGCACGCCGTAATGCTCGAACAACGGCGCCATCAGGCTGAACTGGTTGCCGTAGAACGCCCGCTCGTACTCCCCGATCACGATCGCATCGAAGGCGCGATCTGGATCCGCCATCGCCGCCACCAACGCCGCAGCTTGCGGTCGCCGCGCCCACGGCAGCACCCGGCTCTGTCCCACATCGAAGAACTCGGTCACGATCCGCCCGTGCCCGCCGACCAAAGCGGTGGCCTGATCCCGCTGCCGCGCCTGCGACGTCACCGGATCCTGGCGATCCTCCGTCGACACCCGGCCGTAGAAAGCGAACCGCAGCCCGCCCCCACGCGGCTCCGCCACCGTGCGGTTTCCCGATCGCTCCGCCCACGCCAGTAGCGTGTCGTCCCCTGTGCTCCGGTCCATCTCCAGAGGTACAGTCCGCACAGTCGCAACCACGGCCCGCTTCTTTCGCTGCACTCGAAATACGATTCGGTTCCAGCATCTAACACACACATGGTCCACATATAACGAACTACGGAAATTACCAGCACATCACGATCAGTACACTCCCAAAAATGGACCTATATCCGACAATTTCTGCGACTGATGCGGTGATCCGGCGTCTGCCGCCGTTGCGATGGCGACGTCCCTCCGCCCGCCGCCTCGGTAGGCTGCGAGTCGTGGCGGAACTGAGTGGGGCCGAGCTGGACGCTTTGGTCGAGCAGGCCGTCGTCGACGCCTATGCCGAGTACGAACAGCTCACGGCCTTCCATGTCGTGATCGAGGACAACCTCGCCGTTCCATCCCAGACCACCGTGCTGGGTGTCGAAGTAACTGTCACGAAGGTCGACCTGCTGCCGGGCAGTGGCATCGTCGCGATCTGCGCTCGCGAGGAGTACCGCGAGGCGATCGGCATCCTGAATCTGCCGTTGCCCATCCCGCCCCCGGCCGGTGCCGAATGGATCGAGGCATACCGGCGCTGGGCCCCCTGACGACGAAAAGACGATGAGCGAATACCAGTACTACGAGTTTCTGGCCGTTGACCGGCCTCTGGACGAACGGCAGCAGGCCGAGGTCCGCGCCCTGTCCACTCGGGCCCGGATCACCGCCACCAGCTTCAGCAACGAATACCACTGGGGTGACTTTCGCGGCGATCCACGCGCGATGATGGATCGCTATTATGACGCCCACCTCTACCTCGCCAACTGGGGCACCCACCAGGTCATGCTCCGCCTGCCTCGCACTCTCCTCGACCTCAAGGCCGTCGAGCAGTACCGCGTCGACCCTCACGTGGCCGCCTGGACCACCCGCGAACATCTCATCCTCGACCTGACCAGCCAGGACGAAGGCGGGGACTGGATAGAGGGGGCCGAGGACTCCCTGTCAGCCATCGTCGGTGTCCGCGCCGAACTCGCCGCCGGTGACCTGCGGCCTCTCTACTTGGCCTGGCTGGCCGGCTACGGGACATGGGAACGCGATGAGGACGCCTTCGACTACGACGCCGAAGACGAACTCGAACCGCCGGTACCCGCCGGGCTGCTCAGCTCCCTCACCGCGCCACAGCGGGCCTTGGCGGACTTCCTCCGTCTGGACGCCGACCTGCTCACAGTCGCGGCCCAGACGAGCCCGCCCCTCGCGAAGACCAGGGACGATCCCCGCGAACTGGCCAGGTGGATCAACGATCTGCCCTCTGGGGACAAGGAGCGGTTCCTGCTCCAGGTCGCACAAGGCCACGGCGCCCGGGTCCAGATGGAGTTGCTGCGTCGCTTCCATGGTGCACCCGGCATCAGCGGAGATGGTCGTCCCCGCCGTACGGTGGCCGAGTTGCTGGACGCCGCCGCGGACATCCGGCAGGAACGCCAACGGCAGGCCGAGGCCTCGCACGCCGCGGAGGGAGTCCCGCCGTGCACGAGAACGTGAACTGGCTCGCGAGAAACGGCTGGACGCCTGGCCCGTGACCAAAAACGGCCTGGGCGCGCGTCGACGCGCTGATCGATACCCGCAGGCCGAGCGACTACGACACAGCCGTCGAGATCCTCAAGGATCTACAGGTGGTCACCTCACGCGCCAGCCACGCCGAGGCGTTCATACGGCGATTCACGCTCCTGCGCCAACAGCATCTCCGCAAACCCAGTCTCATCGCCCGCTTCGACCGCGCCGACCTCAGCATCGCCTCCACCGACCAGTGATCCCACCCGCTGAGCTGCCCTGGCGAATACGCGAGGTTCGCCGACGCTCGGCCCCATGCCTTAGATCGTGGACATATGGACGTCTGGCCCGAGTGTGATGATCCGGTCGAGTTGCAGATGCGGCTCAACGTGGCGCTGGTGGAGATCGCCGAACTTACCGAGCGACACGCAAACTAGATCATCACGGCACCCTGAACAGCGCACCGCCGCCCGCCCGAACATCCCGGGATCCGTTACGCATCGGACGGAGCTCTCAGCGGTTACGGGCGATCAGCGATGTTCTTGGTCAATCAGCTTGCCCACAACCATGCTAACTAGCATGCTAACTAGCATGGTTGTTGGTTGAGGAGATGAGATGCTCGACGCAGAACTCGCGGAGATCGTCGACAACCTTCGCACCATCGGTGCGGACATCGCCGACGTCGAGGTGAAGAAGGCCCAGGGCGGCCTCCCCAAGTCGCTGCGCGAGACTCTCTCGGCGTTCGCCAACACGCAAGGCGGCGTCATCATCCTCGGGCTGGACGAGACCCAGGGCTTCCGTGCGACGGGACTTCCCGATCCCGCGAAACTGGCCGCCGACCTTGCTTCCATGTGCTCGGAGGACATGGAGCCGCCGCTCCGGCCTCTTATCAAGATCCATACCTTCGAGGGAGAGCAGGTCCTGGTCGCGGAGGTCCCTGAGATCAACCCTGCTCAGAAGCCCTGCTGTTCGCGCGGAACCGGCATCACCAAGGGCAGCTACATCCGAGTCGGCGACGGCGATCGCCGCCTGTCGGCATACGAGGTTCAGGTCATGCTGTCCTCACGCGGGCAGCCCCGCGATGACGAGCAGGCCATCCATGGAGTGGGTCTGGAACAACTTGACCCTGCCGGTGTCGATGCGCTGATCGCCCGATTGAGGACCAGCAGGCCGTACGCGTTCAAGGACCTGGACCCTCTTTCGGTTCTGCGCCGCGCAAAAGTACTCGTACCAGGGGAGAACGGCGAGGACATGGTCTCGCTGGCGGGGCTGCTGGCACTCGGCGACTACCCCCAGGAGCACTTCCCCCAGCTGATGGTCACCTTTGTCCACTACCCCACCGAGAGCGGTCCCCGATCCAGCGAGAGATTCCTGGACAACGTGACCCTAGAGGGTCCGCTCCCGGTCATGGTCAGGGACACGCTGGCGGCCATCCGCCGGAACATGTCCCGCCGGGCGATCATCGGAGGCGCCGGCCGACAAGACGTGTGGGAATACCCCGAGACCGCGCTACGCGAAGCACTCGTTAACGCCCTGGTCCACCGCGATCTGTCCAGCGGCGCCCGCGGCACTCAGGTCCAGGTGGAGATGTACCCCGACCGGCTGAGCATCCGAAATCCCGGCGGACTGTTCGGCCCCGTCACGGTAGACAACCTCGGCGAAGAAGGCATCTCCTCAGCCCGCAATGCCACCCTCATCAAACTCCTCGAAGACGTCCCCCTGCCCGGCGAGACCCGCACCGTCTGCGAGAATCGCGGCTCCGGCATCCGCGCCATGCTCGACTCACTCCGCGCCGCCGGCATGAGCCCACCGCAGTTCACCGACAAGATCTCCTCCTTCGTCGTGACCTTCCCGAATCACACTCTGTTGAGCGGGGAAACGATCAACTGGATCCACGGCTTGGGCCAGCAGGGGCTGACCGACAGCCAATGCATAGCCCTCGCCCTCTTGCGTGAAGAGGGGATCCTCGATAACCGCACCTACCGCACCGCCACCGGCGTCGATTCCCGTGTAGCCACCAGCGAACTGCAGGACCTCGTCGCCCGCGAACTCATCGCACAAACCGGAACACGCCGATGGGCCAGATATCAACTATCCCCTCGGCACACCACCACAACAGGTCGATCACCGCGCGCCGACCGCAGACCCGAACTGCTCACAGCCCTCGGCGACGAAAGCCTGTCCCGCGCCGAACTGGTCACACGGACCGGCCTGAGCGATCAGACCGTCCGACGATGGCTGAAGATCATGCGCGAAGAAGGCGCAATCGAGATCGTCGGCAACAGCCCCAAGAGCATGCGCGTACGCTACCGCCGCACACGCCAAGAGCCCCTCTTCCGCCCTGAGAACCGCACCAGACCTCAATGAGGGATGTCGCTGCCCGCCTTGGGAGGAAATCGGCTGAGGCACGCTCGATGATCAGCGAATATAGGGCCGTGACCGTCGAGACGCCGAAGGTGCAGGAACCGCAGCCGTTCGCGCATCTGAGCGCGCCCAACGTGGTGTTCTACCGGCAGGTCCTGCAGGCGTTCGCGAGGGCGAAGGAGCGGTTCATCGTTCACCTGCGGCCCGAGGACGTGGCGGCCGAACTCGGACGCGGAAGCGATGAGCAACTGGACCAGGCGTTGGGGAAGCTGGTCGAGTGGGGAAATCTACGAGCCGACGCCGACACCGGCCGGGTGACCACGGTCGAGGACTTTCACCGCAAGCGATTCCTGTACCAGTTGACGGCGGCGGGCCATGCGGCCGAGCAGGCCATCGAGTTCTACGAAGAGGCGATCGGCCGCCGGGGATCGCTGCAGTCGGTCGCGCTCGCCGACATCGCCGACCAGCTCGAGGGGCTGGCGGCGCTGGCGACCCAGACCGAGCCGGATCCGGTAAAGGTCCACCTGCTGTTGTTGAGCCTGGCCGAGCGATTCTCCTCACTCGCCGACAACGCGCAGGCCTTCATGTCCTCGCTGCGCCGGGCGATCGACTTCTCCGACGGCGATGTGGACGGCTTCATCGCCTACAAGGAGCGTCTCATCGACTACATCAACCGGTTCATCGCCGATCTGGCCAACTCCGGCGCTCGGATCGCCAGACTGCTGGGAGACCTGGAGTCACTCGGACATGCGCGGTTGCTGGAGCTGGCGGCTCGCCGGGAGGCGTCGGACGCGGTCCCGGAAGGCGCGGACGCCACGGCCGAGCTGGCACGGGCGGAGTCGGCGGCGTTCGCGGCATGGCAGAACCGGTGGCGGGGCCTGCGGGACTGGTTCGTCTCGGCGGGTTCGAGCCGTCCCTCGCAGGCGCGGCTGCTGCGGCAGGCGGCGGTGACGGCGATCAAGCAGCTCATCGACACGGTCGGATTGCTGAACGAGCGGCGCTCGGGTCGTTCCGACCGGTCAGCCGACTTCGCGACACTGGCGCGTTGGTTCGCCGAGGCCCCCGATGAAGAGACACTGCACCGTCTGTGGCGCGTGGCGTTCGGGCTGGCTCCGGCCCGGCATCTCACGGTCACCGCCGAGACCCTGGCCGTCTGGGAGGGCGATGCGGTCCCCGGCATGCCGTGGGCCGAAGCGCCGCCGATGCGGATCTCACCGCGGCTACGGCGAACGGGCTCGTATGAACGGCGTGGCAAGCCGACCAGAGTCCGGGACCGTTCGGTGGAACGGCGCATGCTCGAGCAGGCGACCGAGCGGGAGGCCACCGAGACCGCCGCCGCGCGGGCCCGGCTGTGCACCGACGGGCCGATCCTGCTGTCGGAGCTGGGCGCGCTCGACCCACGAGCCTTCCGCCTGTTCCTGGCACTCCTGGGGGACGCGCTGGCCGCCCGGCGGCCTGGAGAGACCGAGGTGAAGACGGTCACCGGCGACGGCTCGATGGAGGTCCGCCTGTCGCTGGTTCCGGATGGCGGTGTGGTCCGGGTCCGAACCGAGGACGGGGTCTTGGAAGGGCCTGAGCACCTGATCGAGATCACGGATCTGACGAAGGGGGCCCGGTGATCCCGGGTGAGGCGGAGGCGCAGCGGCGCAGGGCGTTGCGAGCCCTCCTGCTGCGACCCTTGTTGACCGCCGAATCCCATCCGGAGGAGTTGGTCCTAATCCGCCGGCACCAGTCCGAGCTACGGGATTGGCTGCGGAGCGAGACGGGCTGGCGGCTACGGGTGGATTCGGAGGTGGCCCGGCTGTTCAAGGTCCCCGAATCGTTGGAGGACGGCACTCGTCCGGCGCGGGGGCGGGCCAAGGAGCCCTTCGGACGGCGCCGGTACGTACTGCTCTGCCTGGCGCTGACGGTGCTGGAGCGCGCCGACGCCCAGACCACCCTGGGGCGGCTCGCCGAAGAGGTCCTGAGCGCCGCGGCCGAGCCCGACCTGGCGTTCGACTTCTCACTGGACACCCGGCCCGAACGCGCCGATCTGGTCGCCGTGGTACGGGTCTTGCTCGGCTGGAACGTCCTCCGGCGGGTCGCCGGAGACGAGGACGCCTATCTGTCCGCGACCGGCGACGTCCTTTACGATGTGCGGCGCAACGTACTGGCAGTGCTGCTCAGCGGGACGCGTGGACCGTCGACGATCTCTGCGGGCTCGTTCACGGAACGGCTGACCTCGCTCGCCGACGAACCCGCGCCCGATACCGACGAGTTGCGCAACCGGGCGCTGCGCCAGCGGCTGACCCGCAGGCTGCTGGACGACCCGGTCGTCTACTACACCGACCTGGACGAGGCCGAACGCGCCTACCTGGTCTCGCAGCGCCACGCGATCACACGCCGCATCGAGGAGGCGACCGGTCTGCTGGCCGAAGTCCGGTCGGAAGGCATCGCCATGGTCGACCCCGATGACGAGTTGACCGATGTGCGGATGCCTGAACAACGCACCGACGGGCACGTCACCCTGCTGGTGACCGAATTCCTGGCCGAACACGGTGAGGCGACGCGGAACGCGCTTCTGGCCTTCGTACGGCGGGCCGCTGCCGAGCACACCGCGTACTGGCGAAGGGGCGTGACCGACCCGGGCGCCGAGGAAGAGCTGCTCAACGTCGCGCTGGAGAAGCTGGCCGCACTGCGCCTGGTGGTCGTACTGCCCGACCGTGTCCGCGCCCTGCCCGCGATCTCCCGCTACGCCCTCGCCGAGCCCACCGTCCGCGAATCCGGAAGGACCGCCGAACCGTGACCGCCGAAGCACCGTCTGCCCTGCCCCAGCCGGAGTCGGAGCGCTGGAAGCCGCTGCGGGCCGGGCTGGTGGACATGTTCTACTACGACGTCGAGGAATTCTGGTTTCACGACGGGCGGCTCCTGCTGCGCGGCAACAACGGCACGGGGAAGTCGAAGATCCTGGCGCTCACCCTGCCGTTCCTGCTCGACGGCGAACTGTCCCCGCATCGCGTCGAGCCCGACGGCGACAAACAGAAGCGCATGGAGTGGAACCTGCTGCTGGGCGGCAGGCATCCCCACCCCGAGCGGCTCGGCTACACCTGGCTCGAGTTCGGCCGCCGCGCCGCCGACGGCAGGACCGAGTTCCGGACGATCGG
>NZ_JBFAUT010000104.1:0-17918 GCF_040679475.1 Actinoallomurus sp. NPDC052274 | reverse complement strand
CCGCGGGGCCGCCCAGCTCGCCCAAGCCGCCATCGACGCCGCGCAACGCCAGCACACCAGCCTGCCCGGCGAGACCCTGACCGCACAGTTGATCACCACGCTGGCCAGGGAGGTGATAGCCCTCAACGAGCAGATCAAAGACATCGACAAGCTCATCGAGGGCAGGTTTCACCGCCACCGCGACGCCGAGGTGATCACCAGCCTGCCCGGCATCGGCACCATCCTCGGCACCGAGTTCCTGACCGCCACCGGCGGCGACCTGGACATGTTCGGCACCGCCGACCGCCTCGCCAGCTTCGCCGGCCTGTCCCCGGTCCCGCGTGACTCCGGCCGTATCCAGGGCAACCTGCACCGGCCCCAGCGTTACCACCGAGGACTCAACCGGGTCTTCTACACCTCCGCGCTGATCAGCATCCAGCGCAACCCCGAATCGCGCATCTTCTACAACCGCAAGAGAACCGAAGGCAAACACCACACCCAAGCGGTCCTGGCCCTGGCCCGCCGACGAGTCAACGTGTTGTGGGCACTCCTGCGTGACAGACGATGCCACCAACCCGCACCACCGGTCACCGCTGCCGCTTGACAACAGCATTAGGAAGCCTCCTTCGTCGGAGGAGTGACCAGAGGCGCCGTGCTCACGTGTCCGCCCGGAGGCGAGGGGCTCGGTTGCCGATGACGCGACTGATCTCCCGAGCGGCCAGGGACTTGTCCACCGCCGGACAGATCGGCTGGCCCCACGAGTAGAAGAACCAGTAGGCGTCGCCGTCCACGATGTGGTGTTCGCAGCGGATCGTCTCCGACATGACAGGCGCGTGCCGGTTGGTCGCCCGGAGGTACGGTGCCGCGCCGTGGGGGTGGTCGAAAGTGGTCTCGAAGCCGGCCTGATCGAGCGCACCCCGCAGTTCGTGCAGGTGCCGGACGACTAACGCGGCGACGGTCTCCTCGCCCATGTGCGTTCTCCTCATCGCGCGGGGTACACGGCCGTCTGCCGTGACCTTAAAGCCGTCGACCTGCCAGGTGCGAGGAGTGTGCCCGAGTGTGGCACACGCTTAAGGCACATGGGTCTCCGGCGCGCGATGCCCGGTCCGGCGGACGCCCGCCCGGCCGGCTCAGAGGCGGTCCACTCACGTCCGCCTGGCCGGCTCAGAGGCGGTCCACTCGAATCTGCCCGGCCGGCTCAGTCGAGGGCGTCGATCGCGGCGGTGATGAGCGCCCGTGCCGCAGCGCCGAAGACCGCCATCGTCGACAGCTCGGCGAACGCCTTCGCGTACAGCTCCACCTCGCCCGGTGTCGTGACCGTCACCGCCGCCGACAGCAGCTCCACCGAGACCTGGGCGGAGTCGAAGATGTTGAAGCCCTCCAGGGTCCACATCCGGCGGCCGCCGTGGTCGAAGGGGATGATGCCCAGGGACACCGACGGCATCGCCATGATGTCCAGCAGGTGGTGCAGTTGCCCGGCCATGGTCTCGGGGCCGCCGACCTGGTAGCGGAGCACCGATTCCTCGACGAGCACGGCGAACCGGTGGTCGCCGTCCCGTACGACGTGCGAGCGGGCCATCCGGGCGGCCACCGCCTCCTCGACGTCGTTCGGGGAGTCGTGGAACGTCGTGATGGCCGACAACAGCGCCCCGGCGTACGCGGCCGTCTGGAACAGGCCGGGAACGACCTGGGAGCAGTAGACGCGGAAGCTGCGGGTCCGCTCGTACAGCGGCACGCGGGACTCCTGGAGCCGGCGCAGGCCGGTGCGCTGCAGCCGCCGCCACTCGACGTAGGCGCCCTCGACGGTGCGCAGCGAGGCCACGAGATCGGCGGCCTGGTCGTCGGCCTTGCAGACGGCGCACCAGCGGCGGATGTCGTCGGCGGAGGGCGGCCGGGAGGCGTGCTCGATCTTGGAGATCTTGGTGCGGTCCCATTCGGCGGCGGAGGCGAGCGCCTTGGCGGTCAGGCCGGCGTCGACCCTGATCTCCCGCAGACGGTCGGCGAGGGCCTGACGGGCCGCCTGGACGGACGAGGACGGTGAGGTCATGGACACCGTCCCCCGCGATGGTCGGGGGCGCTCAGGCGGGGCGATAGTCATCGTGATCGACCCCGCGTTCCCAGGCCGCCTCGAAGGCGGAGGTGCATAGCTTCACCACGTCAGGATCCTCCCAGACGTCGTGGCCGACGAAGTCCCCGTCTCCGGCGAAGTGGCCGAATCGTACGATCCGGCCGTCGAACACCCAGAAGTCGTTGCCCGGCAGGGCCAGGTCCGAGGCCTGCCGGCGAGGCAGCCACCGTACCTGCTCGCCGGCCGCGACGTTCAATCCTCCCGTTATGTTGTATTCGAAACGGATGAAGTCCGCCAGTGGTTCCGACACGATGCGGACGCGCCGCATCCGGACACCACGGGCGACGGTGGTCCGCACGAGCGCGAACCATTCGGCATAGCGCTCCGGTCCATCGATCCGGAGCCCCGCCCGCCAGTCGCGGTAGACGGGATCACCGGGCGTGTAGCCGTCCCGCATCTCCAGGTGGACGGCCGACTCGTCGCACTCGGCCAGCAGGTCATTGAACGATGGGACCTCCGGCGACATCGCACGCCTCCTTCAGGATCGGTGCCATTCGCGCCGGTAGCCGCAGCACCGTCTCGTGGTCGGGTATCGGGCCGGTCGCCAGGCATTCCCTCCGAGTATCCGGGTCCGCGGTCCATCCTTGAATGACGATCTCGCTGGTCTTCTCGTCCACCCACACGGTGGGGCAGTTATCCCCGTTGGTGAACGGGTCGATTCCGACGAACCTGAGAGGCATGAATGATCTCCTGAGTCGCTGTCCGTGTACGGATTGCGTAGGAGAGATTCACGCAGCGTGATGGGGGCGGTCAAACGGTTGCCATGCAATCGAACGGCCGTTCGCCGCCTCTCCGGAGGCATCCTTATATCCCGCGGTGTACGTCTCTCCCGCCGCGACCGCCGGGTGGACGAAACCGATCCCCGGAAAAAGACGTGGGCTCCGTGGTTCATGCGAACCACGGAGCCCACGGTCGTGTCGGGGCGAGGGGCCTCAGCCGCCGCGGTGGTCCCCGTAGGAGCCCCACTCGTCGGAGCGCTTGTCGTCGGTCTTCCGGTCGCCGTAGGAGGTGCCGTACGGGCTGCTCGGGTAGGCCTGCGTCGCGTTCGGATCGTCGGACGGCTGGCCCGACCCAGGCGTCGAGGAGCCGAGGTCGTAGCCGGAGCCGGAGCCGGGCGAGGAGCCCAGGTAGTCCGAGCCGCCATAGGACGAGCCGGAGGTCTGGTAGCCGCCGGTGTTCGAGTAGCCGCCGGTGGACGTGCCGCCGTAGGACCCGTACGAGTCCGACGACGAGGACGACGAGCCGGTGTATCCGCCGCCGAGCGGGTCGTCCTGGCCCGGCGAGCCCGCGCCGTACGCCGGGGAGGAGCCGTAACCGCTGGAACCGCTGTCGTAGGAGGGAGTGCTGTACCCGCCGGTCGAGTTGTAGCCGCCGGACAGCGGGTCGGACCCGTACGAGCCGCTCGTCGAGGAGCCGTAGGAGGAGTCCCCGGAACCGCCGCTGTAGGAGTCGGAGGACCCGTAGGAGCCCGTCGACCAGCCGCCGCCGGTGGAGGAGGAGCCGGCCGAGGTGGAACGGTACGAGTGGTCGCCGGTGTCGAGCGGGTCGGTGAGCGGGTCGAACTTGGCGGGGCTCGGCGAGGCCGGCGCGGGGCCGCCCGAGGCGGAGCCTCCCGAGTCTCCCTCATCGCCTCCGGCGCGCTGCCGCTGGATCTTGGCCAGCAGCTCGTCGACGGCCGGGACGACGGGGCTGTCGTCGCTGCCGCTGATCGAGGGGGAGGAGCCGAGCGGGGCCGAGGATCCCAGCGGGGAGGGAACCGGCGGCGCGGACGGCGGAGTCGGCGCGGCGGGGGAGCTCGAGCCGTACGTCGGGCGTTCGCCGGTGTTCAGCGGATCGTCGCCGTAACCGCTCGTCGGATCCGCGCCGTACGGGCGGTCGACGCCGTACGAGGGCTCGGAGGAGTACGGGGACTCCGAGGAGTAGGACGGTGCCTCCGAGGAGTAGGACGGCTCAGAGGAGTACGAGGGCGCCTCGGAGGAGTACGAGGGCTCGGAGGAGTACGAGGGCGCCTCGGAGGAGTACGAGGGCGCCTCGGAGGAGTAGGACGGCTCGCTCGGGTAGGAGGGCGAGAAGCCGCCGCTCTGTTCGGTCGAGCCGTACGCCGGGATCTCGTCACCGGCCACCGTCTCGGCCGCCCGCTCGGAGGACGGGATGTCCAGCGCGGACGGGAGCGACGGGATGTCGAGCGGGCCGGGCGGCGTCGACGGCGTGTCGAGGGCCGGGACGGCCGGCTGCGGCCTGGTCGGCGGTGCCGGTGAGTCGATCGAACCGCCGTGCGGGGACTGGCCGGCGAGCGGCATGCCCTGCGGCTGCGGGCCGGCCAGCGGCGTCGGCTCGGGGTGCGCCGCATGGTGCTGGCCGAGAGGGTCCTGCCCCCGCGCCTCGGACGGCTGCCCGGCGTCCTGCCGCCAGGGGAACTTCGGCTTGTCGAAGGTGATGGTCGACCAGTACTCGTCGTCGTCCATCTCCTCGTTGTTCCGGCTGCCCGGAGGCGCGGCCGGAACCGGGGCGGGCAGCTGCGCCGGACCGGCGCCCGGGCCGGCGATCGGCGCGGCGGGCAACTGGTGCTGCTGCTGCGGGAGCGGAGCACCGGCCACGCGCATGTCGCCGCCGCCGTACGAGTCCTCCACCGCCTCGTCACCCTCGCCGCGGCGGCCTCGGGATCTGCCGGCGCGGCGGCCCCGGGGCTGCTCCTCGTCGGACATCCAGTCGTCTTCGTCTCCGGCACGGCTCGCCCTCATGCCGAGGGCGACGAGCACCCCGACCAGGATGACGACCGCGACCAAGCCAAGGACAACGATCAGACCCCACATAGCTACCACCCAACGCCATGGTCTAGCGGTCGACGCCGACGCGGAGACCTTTTCCCATGATCACCGGCACCGGGCCCCCCAAGGAGCTAGACCGATTGTCGCCGACCGCTATGACCCTTGTCATACGGTTCGCACACATCTACCTTCACACTACTGGCCCTCAGGCCCATTGGTGCCGCCTGCCCGCTCGACGCCTCTTCATGCGTGGCGACAGCGTTCGGCTCACCGGTCACTCAGGACTTCACGACGGCTCCCTGGAAGATCGCGGTCATCCGGCCCCGCGCGATCGTACGGGAGGCGATCGCCGCCAGGGCGTCACCCAGGCTCGCGCCGTTCTTCAGGGGCACCTTGTCCTTCAGCGCGTAGAGCGTGAAGCGGTACCGGTGCACCTCTCCCTTCGGCGGGCAGGGCGGGGCGTACCCGACCTTCTGCGCGGTGTTGACCGCCTGCTCGGCGTGCGGCGGGACGGTGTTCTCCAGGAGCTCGGCCGCCGTGGCGTCGATGTTGTACAGCACCCAGTGGACGTACGCGCCGCTGGGGGAGTCCGGGTCGTCGATGACGAGCGCGAGGGAGCCGACGCCGTTCTGCGCGACGGACCAGCGCAGCGGCGGCGTCCTGGACCGGCCGCCGTACTGCGGGCAGACGTAGCGGACGGGCATCGGCGCGCCGTCGCGGAACGCCGGACTGGTCACCGTGATCGAGTCCGGCACGCTGCCGCGCACGAGTTTGTTCTGCCCGAAGAGGCTGCAGCCCGTGAGGGACAGCAGCCCGACGACGGCCAGGCACACCGGCCGCCACAACGTGGTCATCATCGATATACAGCTCCCGGGGGACGATCGTACGCCGCGCCCGGCGGATGTCCGCGTATTCGGCGCATCGAGGGCCGCGCGGCTCCTCGACGCGGCGTCGGGACCGAACACCGGGCGTGCGGCTCACCCTAAAGCGGTCCGGCGGGCGATGCCGTCTCGACCGACGGACGGCCGGGAGACGACTTGAGGCGGAAGGCGGGCCACGCGGCGGCGTGATCGGAAGAGGTGGCGGATTTCTCGACGGAACCCGCCGGTTCGTTTGGCGTAACGTGAACTTTTTCAATCTTTCACATGGCGATCCCCTGGAATATCGGGCTCGATGGCGTAGTTTGTGAATGTATTCACAAGTCGAGCAGTCGAGCGAGGAGAAGCATCGCCGTGGCCACGAGCCCGAACACGAGCCGGACCACTCCCCACATCCTCATCGTCGGCGGCGGTTACGTCGGCATGTACACCGCACTGCGCCTGCAGCGGCGACTGCGGTCGAACGAGGCGACGATCACGGTCGTGGACCCCCAGTCGTTCATGACCTACCAGCCGTTCCTCCCCGAGGTGGCCGCAGGCCACCTGGAGGCCCGCCACGTCGTCGTGCCGCTGCGCCGGGTGCTGTCCAGGGCACGCGTCCTGAACGGCCGGGTCGTCTCCGTCGACCACGCCCACCACGTCGCGACGGTGCGTCCGGCGTCCGGCCCGGCGACCGAGATCTCCTATGACTACCTGGTGATGGCGCCGGGATCGGTCTCCCGCACGCTTCCGATCCCCGGGCTCGCCGAGCACGGCATCGGGTTCAAGAACGTCGCCGAGGCCATCCACCTGCGCAACCACGTGCTCGGACGGCTCGACGCCGCCGCCTCCACCGACGACGAGGCGGTGCGCCGCCGCGCCCTGACCTTCGTCTTCGTCGGCGGCGGCTTCGCCGGCGTCGAGGCCCTGGCCGAGCTGGAGGACATGGCGCGCGGCGCCCTGAAGTACCACCCGGAGCTCGGCCCGCAGGACATGCGCTGGGTGCTCGTCGAGGCCAGCGACCGGATCCTGCCCGAGGTCGGCGACCGGATGGGCCGCTACACGGTCGAGGAGCTGCGCCGCCGGGGCATCGACGTGCGGCTGAACACGCGCCTCACGTCGGCCGTCGACCGCCGGATCGTGCTGGACGACGGAACGGAGTTCGAGGCGGGCACGCTCGTGTGGACCGCCGGTGTCAAGCCGAACCCGCTCAACCGCTCCACCGACCTGCCCCTGGACCGGCAGGGCCGTGTCGTGGCGACCGAGTACCTCACCGTCGAGGGCGCCGACGACGCGTTCGTGGCCGGTGACTGCGGCGCCGTCCCGGACCTGACCCGGCCCGGTGAGTACTGCGCGCCCAACGCCCAGCACGCCGTGCGCCAGGCCAAGCGGCTCGCCGACAACATCGTGGCGACCCTTCGCGGCAAGCGGCGCAAGGCGTACCGCCACTCGTACGCCGGGTCGGTCGCCAGCCTCGGCCTGTACCGGGGCGTCGCGCACGTGTACGGCGTGAAGCTGCGCGGGTTCGCGGCCTGGTTCATGCACCGGACGTACCACCTGTCGCGGGTGCCCACCGTCAACCGCAAGGTGCGCGTGGTGGCCGACTGGACGCTCGCGCTGTTCTTCCGTCGCGAGACGGTGTCCCTCGGCGCCATCGAACGGCCGCGCGCGGAGTTCGAACTGGCCAGCGGGCAGGACCGCGCGGCCTGATCCGTGTCCCCGCCCCCGGCCGGGGGCGGCCACGCCGTGTCCTTCCGCCCCAGGCCGGGGCGGAAGCGGCGCGCGAAGTACCCTTTCCGTCCTTGCGGCGGGTCGGCAGGGAGGCCGACCCGCCGTTTTTTGTGCGAGACTCAACGCGATATATCTCGCCAATCCGGAAAAGCCGGGGCGCCGCCCCGGGCGGACAGGAGAGGATCGACCCGTGCGGATCTCGTTGCTCGGCCCTCTCGAGGTCACCGATGACGGCGGACGGCCGGTGGAGGTCGGTGGCGCCCGGCTGCGTACCCTCCTCATCCTGCTCGCCCTCGAGGCTCCCCGCGTCCTGACCGCCGACCGCCTCGTCACCGGAGTGTGGGACGGCGATCCACCGGCCGGCGCCCCGAACGCCCTCCAGTCGCTGATCTCCCGGCTGCGCCGGACCCTGCCCACCGCGGTGATCGACTCCCGCCCCGCGGGGTACCGGCTGGTCGTCGAGGAGGACGTGGTCGACCTGCGGCGCTTCGACCGGCTCATCGCGCACGGACGGTGCCTGCTGCAGGAGGATCCGGCCCGCGCGGCGGACGCCCTGGCCGAGGCCCTGAGCCTCTGGCGCGGCATGCCGCTCGCCGACGTCGCCGACACCGGATTCGCCCGCGGCCACGTCGCCCGCCTCACCGAACAGCGCCTCGCCGCGATCGAGGACCACGCCGAGGCGCTGCTGCTGCTCGGCCGCGCCGACCCCGCCGAGCTGGAGGCGCTGGTCGCCGCGCACCCGCTCCGCGAGCGCCTGCGCGGACAGTACATGCGGGCGCTGTGTGCCGCCGGCCGCCAGGCGGACGCGCTCGCCAGCTTCGAGGACGCCCGCCGCACCCTCGCGGAGGAGCTCGGCGTCGACCCGTCGCCGGAGCTGCGCGCCGTCCACCTCGCGGTGCTCCGCGGGGACCAGACCCCCGCCCGGTCACGCGGCCGCAGCAACCTGCCCGCCCGGCTGACGAGCTTCATCGGCCGCGAGGAGGAGATCGAACGCGTCGGCAAGCTGCTGGAGGAGAACCGCCTCGTCACCCTCACCGGGCCCGGCGGAGCGGGGAAGACCCGGCTGGCCGTCGAGGCGGCCGCGGGCCTGACCGAGCGCATGCCCGGCGGCGTCTGGCTGGTCGAGCTGGCCGGCGTCGGCGACCCGGGTGAGGTCCCGCAGGCGCTGCTGAGCACGCTCGGGCTCCGCGAGACCGCGCTCACCGCCGGCATGCTCGGCGCGGCGCCCACCAGCGTCGAACCGGTCGAGCGGCTCGTCGCCGCGCTGGCCGACGAGCGGCTGCTCATCCTGCTCGACAACTGCGAGCACCTGATCGACTCCTGCGCCCGGCTCGTCGACCGGGTGCTCGGTGACTGCCCCGGCGTGCGGGTCCTGGCGACGAGCCGGGAGGCGCTCGGAATCACCGGCGAGAGCCTGTGGCCGGTGCCTCCGCTCGCCTTCCCGCCGGACGACCCGGCCGAGGCCCACCGGCCCACCGCCGACTCCGGCCGGGCGCCCGCACCGCCGGGCGGAGCGCTGAACTATCCCGCCGTACGCCTGTTCGTCGAGCGCGGCACCGCGGTGCGGCCCGGGTTCGACCCCGGAGTCGACCTCCCCGCGGTCCTCGCCATCTGCCGCCGCCTCGACGGCATGCCGCTGGCCATCGAACTGGCCGCCGCCCGCCTCCGTACGATGACCGCCGCGCAGCTCGCGGACCGCCTCGACGACCGGTTCCGCGTGCTGACGGGCGGCAGCCGTACGGCCCTGCCCCGGCACCAGACCCTGCGCGCCGTCGTCGACTGGAGCTGGGAGCTGCTCGACGACGCCGAACGCGCGCTGCTGCGGCGGCTGTCGGTCTTCGCGGGCGGCGCGACCCTGGAGAGCATCGAGGACGTCTGCGGCGACGACGTCCTCGATGCGCTCACCGGGCTGGTCGAGAAGTCGCTCGTCGAGATCGACGCGACCGGGCGCTACCGCGTCCTGGAGACGATCCGAGCGTACGGCGCGGAGCGGCTGTCCGACGCGGGCGAGGCCAAGAGGGTCCGCCGCGCGCACGCGCACCACTTCCTTCGCCTGGCCGAGACGGCGGAGCCCAAGCTGCGCACCCGTGACCAGCTGCGCTGGCTGGACCGCCTCGTCGCCGAGTACGACAACCTTCATTCGGCGCTGCGCTGGGCGATCGAGGTCCAGGACGCCGCGCTCGCCCTCCGCTACGTCGCGAGTCTGGGCTGGTTCTGGTTCCTGCGCGGAATGCGGGTCGAGGGGCGGCAGCTCGCCCAGGACGCCCTGGCGGTGCCCGGCAAGGGGCCCGCCGCCGCGTACGCGGTCGCCACCCTCTACTGGATGGCCGGCAAGATCGACGACGATCCGATGCTGCGCGACAGGGACGACATGCGGCGCAGGATCGAAACCGCGATGGAGGCCTGCGCGGACATCCCGCCGGACGACCTGCATCCGATGCTGCGCGTCGCCCCGCTGGGCCTGCTGATCTTCGACGGCCGCATCGAGGACGCGCTCGCGGCGGTGGAATCCCTGCGCGACGCGCGTGACCCGTGGCTCCGGGCCACCGCGGGGACGATCCGCGGGCACGCGCTGATCAACCTCGGCCGGGTCCGGGAGATCGACCGGAACTTCACCGACGCGCTCGACGAGTTCCGCGCCCTCGGCGAACGCTGGGGCATGTCGCTGACGCTCACCGGGCTCGCCGAGCTGACCTTGTGGCAGGGCGATCCGCTGTCCGCCAAGGACTACATCGAGGAGGCCCTGCGCTACTCGCTGGACCTGGGCAGCTTCGACGAGTCCAGTCACCTGCGCGTCCGGCTGGCCCAGGCCTACGCCGCGCTCGGTGACGACGAGAGGGCCCGCGCCGAACTCGACGCCGCGCTCCGGGGCGCCGAGCGCCGCGGCTCGCCCCTCGACGTGGCCGTCGTCCGTTTCACCACCGCCGACGTGGCACGGCGCCGCGGCGACCTCGGCGCCGCCCGGGCCGCGCTCGAGGACCTCGTCCTCGGAGAGTGGCACGGCGGGCCGCCGCAGTTCGCCTCGATGATCAACACTCAGCTCGCCATGCTCCACGGGGCGGAGGGCGAGCTTGACGCGGCGCTGGCCCGGCACGTCGAGGCCTTCCGGTACGCGTGGGTGGCGCACGACGCGCCGATCATCGGGCAGTCCCTCGTCGGCCTGGCCGACCACGCGCTCCGCAGCGGTGACCACGAGCGCGCGGCATCGTTCCTCGGGGCCGCCGTCGGCATACGCGGGACCGAGGACCGCTCGCTCGAGGATCCGCCGCGGATCGAGCAGGCCGTACGGCAGGCGATCGGCGAGGAGCGGTACGCGGAGGCGTACGCGCGCGGTCACGCGATGCGGATCACGGACGTCGCGGACCATCTCGGGATCGACCCGATCACCGACCGGCCGGCGGCCCGCCCGGGAACAGCGACCCCGCCCGCTTGACCGTACGGATGATCGGTGCCGTCTCCATCGACTGGATGCCGCCGAGGACGGCGACCCGCTCGGTGAGGTAGCGGGCGAGGTCTCCGGCGTCCCGGCAGTTCACGGCGGCCAGGAGGTTGGTCGGGCCGGTCGTGAGCGCGGCGAACGAGACCTCCGGGTGCCGTGCGAGCGCCTCGGCGGTCTCGACGGCCTCGGCCGGCCGGACGCTCATCCACAGCCGGGCCTCGGCCGCGAAGCCGACCACAGCGGGCGGGACGTCGAGCTGGTACCGCAGGACCCCGGTCCGGCGCAAAGCGGTCAGCCGCCTCTTCACCGTCGACTCCGACCATCCGGTGACCGAGGTCAGCTCCGCGTACGCGGCCCTTCCGTCGCGGGACAGGGCCTGCAGCAGCACCCGGTCGCCGTCGTCGAGCGTGACCGGCCCGTCCTCGGCCTCCGGCGGCTCGGGCCGGAGCTGCTCCACCTGCTCGGGGGACAGGGCGGCCACGCCCGCCCAGCCGGTGGGCAGCGCGAAGCCGCGCAGCAGCAGGTGCGCGGACACGGAGACGACCCGGCTCGTCCGCGGCAGCCGGTGCAGCAGCAGCGCCTCCTGCTCGTCGGCGCTGCGCGCCTGCACGTTGCAGGAGATCTCGGTGCCGCCCGACAGCAGGTACACCCATGAGGTGTCCTCCCGGGCGGCGAGCGCCTCGGCGACCCGGCTCGCCGCGTCGGGCGTGCAGCGGAGCCGGATGGTCCAGGGGACGTAGCCGAGGCGTGCGCCGTTGACGGTGCCGACCACCCGCAGCAGGCCCTCGCCCCGCAGCCGCCGGTAGCGGCGCGCCACGGTGTTCTCCGAGACGCCGAGGACCTCGGCGATGGCGCGGAACGACGCCCGGCCGTCCAGCCGCAGCGCGTGAATCAGGCCAAGGTCGACGGAATCCACCGCGCCACCGTAACAGCCTGACGGTATCCGGCGAGTGGCCCCGCATGGCTGGCGGTGCCCCGGTCGCGCAGGCGATCGTTCGGGCTCGTTCTCGTCAATCACCGTAAGGACTCGCTCATGCGCAAGTGGGTGCCGCTCGCGGCGGCCTGCCTCGGATCGTTCCTGTTCCTCGTGGACACCACCGTCGTGACGGTCGCGCTGCCCGACATGGCGCGCGACCTGACGGCCTCCCTGGAGAGCCTGCAGTGGGTGGCGAACGGCTACACGCTGGTGCTGGCCGTCCTGATGCTCACCGCCGGATCCCTGGCCGACCTGTACGGCCACCGCGACACCTACCTGGCCGGCCTCGCCGTCTTCGCCGTCGCCTCCCTGGCCTGCGGGCTCGCGCCGGACGCCGGCACGCTCATCGCGGCCCGCGCCCTGCAGGGCGTCGGCGGAGCGGCCCTGGCCGTGACGACGTTCACCCTGGCCGCGAACTCCTACGGCGGCAGGGACAAGGGCACCGCCCTGGGGATCTTCTTCGCCGTCAACGGGCTCGCCGCAGCGGTGGGACCGATGGTGGGCGGAGTCCTGGTCACCTGCCTGGACTGGCGGGCGATCTTCTTCGTCAACCCCCCGATCGTCGTCGCCGCCCTGGTGCTGACCCTGCGCTCGACGGCCAACGTCAGGCTCGCCCCGGACGCGGGGATCGACCCGCTCGGCATGGCGTCGTTCGCGCTGTGCGCCGGCTCGCTCACCTACGCGCTGACCGCCGGCGAACCGATCGGATACGCCGTGGCGGCCGTCGGCCTCGTGACCTTCGTCACCGTCGAACTCCGGCGCCGCCGCCCGCTGCTCGACGTCAGACTGTTCGCCCGGCCGTCCTTCTCCGCCGTGATGGCCGGCTCCCTCGCCGGGTCCGTGGCCTTCGCCGCCCTGGTCTACACGTCGATCCGGCTGCAGTCCGGCCGCGGCCTCGGCCCTCTCAACGCCGGACTGGCGATGACGCCGCTCGCGCTGACGAGCTTCGTCGTCTCGACCCTCGGCGGCCGGTTCCTGCACGGCGCCGCGCCGCGCCTGACCGTCGGCGCCGGCCTGCTCATGGGCGGCCTCGGGTGCGCCCTCCAGACGTGGTCGCTGACCCTCGGGCTCATCGTCACCGGGCTCGGCGTGGGCGTCGTCGGGCCGTCGATGGGCGCGGCCGTGATGGGGTCGGTGCCCCCGGAGCGCGGCGGCATGGCCGCCGGCGCGATGACCACCTTCCGGCAACTCGGGCAGACGCTCGGCGTCGCCGTCCTGGGGGTCGTGTTCAGGTCGCCGCAGGGGATCGGCGGGGTCTACCTGACGGCCGCCGGGATCGCGTCGGCCGCCGGAGTACTCGCCCTCCTGGCGATCCGCCCCGCGCCCGCTCCCGTAGCCGCCTGAGCGCACGACCGCCGCGGTGCTCCTGCGGAGGACGGCCTGATGCGGGCCCGCGCCGCGCGGGCCCGCATCAGGCGGACGGCCCTCAGACCCGGCGGCGCAGCGCGCGGACCGCGAGCGGCGCGAAGACGAGCGCGATGCTCGCCGCCCACACCAGGGACTTCAGGACCGGGGACGCGACGGCGCCGCCGTTGATGAGGCCGCGGGTGGCGTCGGCGAGGTGCGTCACGGGGTTGACCTTGACCCAGGTCTGCAACCAGCCCGGCATCGTGTCGACCCGCGCGAACGCGCTGCTCGTGAAGCTGAGCGGGAAGACCGTCGTGAATCCGAAGATCATCACCTTGTCCGGCTCGCTCACCAGGACGCCGATCAGCACGGCGATCCAGGAGAACGCCAGCGCGAAGGCCAGGAGCAGCAGGAAGGCCAGGACCAGGTGGATGACGTCGGTCTTCACGCGGAAACCGATGATCATGCCGACGGCGATCAGGATCGCCATCGACCAGGCCTGCTTGACGGTGTCCGCGACGATCCGGCCGGCCAGCGGCGACATCCGCCCGATGGGCAGGCTGCGCAGCCGGTCGAACACGCCCTTGGTCAGGTCGGTGTTCAGCAGGAAGCCGGTGTTCATGGTGGCGAACATGGCGTTCTGCGCGATGATCCCCGGCAGCGCGAACTGCAGGTACTGCACCGGATGGCCACCGGCCATCTGGCCGCCGAACACGTACGTGAACAGCAGCACGAACATGATCGGTTGGATGCTGAGATCGATCAGCTCCATGGGGTTGTGCTTGATCTGCACCAGACTGCGCCAGGCGAGCGTCGCGGTGTGCCGCAGGGTCGCGACGGGGCTGACGTGCCGGGTCAGCGTGCGGGGTGCGGTGACGGTGGAGGCGGTCATGCCCGGCTCCCTTCGGTGACGAGTTCGGCGGCGGTGTCGGTCGGCTCGGCGCGGTGGCCGGTCAGGGCGAGGAAGACCTCGTCCAGGGTCGACTTGCGCAGCGACAGCTCGGCCACCAGCACGCCCGCGTCGTCGAGCCGGCGGACGATCGTCGGCAGCACGGCCGGATCGGTCACCGGCGCGGTCACCAGGTCGCCCTCGACCTGCATCCCGTCGCCGACCACCACGCTGACCAGGCCGGCGACCGTCTCACGGTCCCGCTCGTCGACCGGCCGGACCTGGAGCACCTGCCCGCCGACCTGCGTCTTGAGCTGGTCGGGGGTGCCGTTGGCGATCACCTTGCCCCGGTCGATCACGGCGATCTCGTCCGCGAACAGATCGGCCTCCTCCAGGTACTGCGTGGTCAGCAGCACGGTCACACCGTCGTCGACCAGGCCGCGGACGATGTCCCATAGCCCGCCGCGGGCGTGCGGGTCCAGGCCCGTGGTCGGCTCGTCGAGGAACAGCACCGACGGCCGCCCGACCAGGCTGGCCGCCAGGTCCAGCCGACGGCGCATGCCGCCGGAGTAGGTCTTGGCCGGGCGGTCGCGGGCGTCCCACAGTTCGAACCGCTCCAGCAACTCGGCCGCGCGCGCCTTCGCCTCCGACCGTGACATGTCCAGCAGCCGGCCGATCATGACGAGGTTCTCCGTGCCGGTCAGCATCTCGTCGACCGACGCGTACTGCCCGGTCAGCCCGATCAGCTGCCTGACCTGGTGCGCTTCGCGCACGACGTCGTGGCCGTCGACGGTCGCGCGGCCCTCGTCGGGCCGCAGCAGGGTGGCGAGAACGCGGACGGCGGTGGTCTTGCCCGCCCCGTTCGGGCCGAGCACGCCGAGTACGGTGCCGGGGCGCGCCGTCAGGCTCACGCCGTCCAGGGCGACCGTCTCACCGAACCGCTTCACCAGGCCCTCCGCCTGGATCGCGTAAGTCATGGGGGTCTTCTCTCATGAGGTCGCTATGTGTACGACCCTCACTGTCTCCGACCGCCCTGACATACGGCGCACATCCGTCTGATACCGCCTGACAGCCTCCTGAGAAGGGGGCGCTGAGCGCGGCAGCCCCGCCGCCGGCCACGCGGTCAACAAGATCACTGGCGTTCGCTGACCATAGGCGGCAGTGATAGCCAGTGATCATGGTTCGGCGCAACGCGACCGCGACAAGAGAGCGGCCAGTGATGACCGAGGGCGCCGTGATCGACCGCGCCGGTGGGAGTCGTCGCAGGTCATCGCGGGGTCTCCCATAAACTCTGGGTAATCACTGCACGTACCCGGAGGTGTGTCACGGCTGCCGAGATCGACTACGAGGCTCTGTTCGCGGCCACTCCGAGTCCGTGCCTGGTGCTGACCCCCGACCTGACGATCGTGGAGGCCAACCGGTCCTACCTCGAGACCACGGGACGCACGAGGGAGGACCTCGTCGGCCGGTACATGTTCGACGCCTTCCCTTGTGAGCAGGACGCCGGACTGCGCGGCATGCGCAGCCTGAAGACGTCCGTGCGACGGGCCGCGGTCACGCGTCAGCGGGACATCCAGGGACCGCAGAAGTACGACATTCCCGTGGCGGACCGCCCCGGTGAGTTCGAGGAGCGGTACTGGAGCACGTTCACCAGCCCCGTCCTGGGCCTGGACGGTGAGGCGGCGCTGTTCGTGGTCCGTACCGAGGACGTGACCGGGTTCGTCACGCATCAGGCGCAGGAGGACCCGGACCGGCACCAGGCCATGGAGGCCGAACTGTTCGGCCGGGCCAAGGAGCTCTATGAGAGCTACGAGGAGCTGAGGCGGGCGTACGCCCGGGAACGGCAGGTCGCGCTGACGCTGCAGCGGGCGATGCTGCCGGAGGTCGACCTCCAGCACCCCGGTGACGTCGCGGTGCGCTACCTGCCCGCGGTCGACACTTTGCACGTGTGCGGCGACTGGTACGAGCTGATCGAGCTGGACGAGACCCGGCTCGCGGTGGCGGTCGGGGACGTCGTCGGGCACGGGCTGTCCGCCGCCGGAGTGATGGGACAGCTGCGCAGCGCGCTCAGCACCGCCGTCCAGTCCCTCGCCGAGCCCGCCCCGGCACTCCAGGCGCTCGGCCGGTACGCGCTTTCGGTCGAGGGGGCGCTGGCCAGCACCGCCATCCAGGCGGTCATCGACAAGGCCGAGCAGAAGATCACCTACAGCTGCGCCGGCCACCTGCCGCCGGTCCTGCTGCAGCCCGACGGCACGGTCGACTTCCTCGACCAGGCCACCGACCCGCCCCTCGGCCTCAACCCCCTGGGCACCCCGCGGCCGCAGGCCGAGCGGCGCTACGCCTCCGGCGCCACGCTCGTGCTGTACACCGACGGCCTCGTCGAGCGCCGGGGCGAGGACATCGACGACGGCCTCGGCCGTCTCGCCGACAGCGTCGGCCGGCACGGCGGGCTGGACTCCGAGTCGCTGGCCGACGCGGTCCTCGCCGACCTCGGCGTGGCCGACGGCGCGGCCGACGACACGGCCCTCGTCGTCGTACGACTCTGAGTCGCCTGGTCGGCGGCGTGAGCCGAGTCGGCCTGCGGTGCCGTACGGTTTCGAGAGGGTGGTCGGCCTGCCGCCGGCGGCGCGGCCGACGACACCGCCCTCGTCGTACGACTCTGACCCCGCCGCGCCTCCGGCGGGCACGGCCCGCCGCCGAAGGCGCGGCCGTCACCCGCCCAGGGGAGCCCGGCGGGCGAGCACCGTGCGGTGGCTGATCCGCCAGCCATTCTCCACGCGCACGACGGTGTCTTCGTAGGTTGGCGCGGGAGCTCTCCGACGAGCGCGGGCCCGGCGTCGCGTTGGACGAGGTGGCCCGCCGGGCGGGCGTCGGCAACGCGACGCTCTACCGGCACTTCCCGACCCGGAGTGATCTGATCGTGGCGGTCTACGCGGACGAGGTGGAGGCGCTCTGCGAGAAGGGCGCCGCCCTGATCGACGGCGGATCGGCGGTCGAGGCCCTGTTCGCGTGGCTGGACGACTTCGTCGTTCACGTGGCGACCAAGCGCGCTCTGGCGTTCGCGGGGACCGAGAACAGCGACGAGCGGCGCACCGCACTGTTCGACCAGTGGCATCGTTCCATGCGGGCCATCGCCCAGGAGTTGCTCGTCCGAGCCCAGCGAAGCGGCGACGCGAACGCCGATCTGACCGTGGACGACCTGCTCGCCCTGACGAACGCGACCGCCATCGCGGCGACCGGCGCGGAGGAGGCGCGGCGGCTCCTCCGAATCATGCGTCACGGCTTCGCGGGCGACCAAGGGTCGGCGGGCTTCGCGGGGTGACGGGAGGCGGCCGGCTCAGGGCGGGAGGTGGCCCGCTCGTCGGGGCGGGCGCAATGCTCGGTGAAAGCCCGCGCTGCCAGGTGACTCGTCCCGATAACGGGCCCGTTGGCAGCGGCTTCACCGAGCGCCACGCCTGCGCGATGGTCGAGGTTCCGCCGCCCGCCGCCCTACTCGGGGCGGCGGGCGCCGAACATGATCTCGTCCCAGGACGGGACCGAGGCGCGCTTGCTGCGGGCCCTCTTCCGGGCCGGCGGGCGCTTCTCCGGAGCGGGCGGTGCGGCGGGCGTCGCCGCCGCGGCGGCCGCGGGACGGTCGGCGACCTTCTCCGCCGGCTTCTCGGCGGGCTTCTGCGCGGCCGGTTTGGCGGCCGGTTTGGCGGCAGGCTTCGCCGGGGCCGGTTTGGGCGCCGGGGCGGGCTTCGGCGCCGGAGCCGGCTCGGGCGCCGCGGGCTTGGCCGCGGCGGCCGGTTCGGCGTCGTGTGG
>NZ_JBFAUT010000103.1:0-17985 GCF_040679475.1 Actinoallomurus sp. NPDC052274 | reverse complement strand
GTGCCGCCCTCCGCCGCGCGGGCACGTGCAGGGGCGCCGCGCCCGTCGGGCGCGGACCCCTTCGCCGTGCCTTACGCGGTCACCGGGCGCGGACCCCTTCGCTCGTGCGTCACGCGGTCGCGCCGACGGTGTCGTCGGGTGCGCACTCGACGTCGTCCACGCCGCCGACGCAGTACACCGCGTAGGCGCGCTCGATGACCGGCAGCGCGGCGTTGCGCACGGGAATTCCGCCCGGCGTTATCCCCTTCTCCACGCCGCGGTGGGCGTGACCGTGCACGGCGAGGTCGATCCCCGCGCCGTCGATCACCTCGGCGAGCAGGTAGCTGCCGAGGAAGGGGAAGATCTCGAGGGGTTCGCCGTTGAGGGTGTCCTTGACCGGTGCGTAATGGGTCAGGGCCACGCGCGCGTCCGCGTCCAGCGCGCCCAGGGCCTCGCCGAGCTTGGCCGCGGTGGCCTTCGTGTGGCGGATGAAGGCCTTCATCTCCGGCTCGCCGAAGTCGGAGCCGCAGCGGCCCGCGAAGCCGCCGCCGAAGCCCTTGGCGCCGGCCACGCCGAGGCGCCTGCCGTGGCAGTCGATCACGGTCGACTCGCCTTCGAGGACGGTGATCCCCGCGTCCTTCAGCGCCTTCGTGATCTCGGTCTCCGCGTCGGAGTGGTAGTCGTGGTTGCCGAGCACGGCGATGACCGGGACGCCGATGTCGCGGAGCTCCTCCGCGGCCATCCGTCCCTCCTCCGCCGTGCCGTGCTGGGTCAGATCGCCGGCGACGAGCAGCACGTCGGCGTCACCGGCGATCCCGGTCAGTCGGTTGCGGTACAGGCCGCGCACATCCTCGCCGACGTGGATGTCGCCGACCGCGGCCACACGAATCATGGGGTCGGTTCCTCCGTTTTCGGGGGCCGGATCTCCACGACGGTCACATCGTTGGAGATCCGTTTTCCGCCGGCCGCCTCACGGGCGACCGTCTCGATGAGTTCCCGCCTCCGGGAAGTCGCCACCTGACCACGCAGGAAGACGACGTCACCACGGACGTCGACCTGGATGCCGAGCTCGACCGTGCGGGCGTCCTCGGCGAGGCGGCTCTTGATGCGGGCGGCGAGGTAGTGGGGCGGGTCGCTGGGCGTCATCCGTCACTCCCTTCGTACGGCGGCCCGTACTCCATCACGCGCAGGCGGTGCAGCAGGGTCAGGTAGGCGTAGGCGTACGGGGAGTCCGCCGTGGCGGCGATCACCCGCGGCCAGTCCACCTGTTCGCGCAGCGCCCGCGACACCGGTAGGTATGCCCCGAAGTCGCTGGCCTTCTCGTCGAACGCGAGAAGGCGCAGCACCGTCAGGTCGGTGGCGGTCAGCACCGGCATGGCGACCGCCTCGACGTTCAGCTCCTCGGCGCGGGCGAGCAGCGCGGCGTCCACGGCCCGCCCCGACGGGCGGAAGATCAGGTCGACCGTACGGCCGTCATCGTGGACCTTGGCGAGCCAGCCCTCGGGGATCTCGACGCGCCGCATTCCCACGGATTCCAGGGCCGAGAGCGCGCCCTCGACCTCGTCCTCGGTCAGCACGAAGTCGACGTCGTGGGTCGACGGCGCGGCGCCGCGCGCGTACGCGGCGTACCCGCCCGCCAGCGCGAACTTGATCCCGGCGTCGGTCAGCGCCGCCGCGGCCTTCCTCAAAGTCTCCAGCAGCTCGCCCGGTGCGGCTTCGACGTCACCCATGGCGCGGGGCCCTCCGGGCGGAGTCCGGGGCGCTCAATCGCCACGTCCGGTGACCGCGTCCCGTGCCCGGTCCGCCACGGCGGCGGCCTTTCCGACCGTCTTGAGGATGCCGGGCCTGGGCGGCGTGTTCGGATGCGGCCGTGTCGGGGCCAGCTTCTTACCCTCCTCGACCTTGGTGCCGAGTTCGTCCGCCTCCTCCGCGCTGAGCGCCTCCCGCATGCGGGGCCAGACGCGCTCCTCCTCGTAGGCGATGTGCTCGCGCCCGTCGGTGATGAACGTGCGGAGGCGGTCTTCGAACCTCGGGTCGTCGGGGCTCAGGTCCATCAGGTCGTTGAGGATGTGCTTGGCGGCCTGCTCCTGGTCGGTGGCCTCGTCGGCGAGGTGGTCGCCGTCGGACAGCTTGTCGCGGACCGCCGGCCAGAAGTACTCCTCCTCGACTGCCTCGTGCTTGGACTCCTCGATGATCAGCTGATCGACCAGCTTCTCGCGGACCTTCAGCTGGTCCGAACCGGCTCCGGTGGTCGCGGTCGGGCCCTTCTCGAGTTCGGCGAGCGCCTTCTTGACCTCTTCATGGTCTTTCTGAAGCACGTCGAATACGTTCGGCATGGCTCCTCCCCTTGGTTGCCGACGCGCCCTCCCTGCCCGCGCGGTGGGGTTCAAAACCGTCCTCGGCGGGCCGCTCGGCGAGGTCCCCGCGAGCCGAGGATTCGGTGATCCGTCGGCGGGTAGTCGACCGGTTACCCGGATCGCGGGGAGGTCGATCGGTGAGCCGTGTCACCGTCGTGATCGCCACCAGGAACAGGCGATCGGAACTGCTGCGCACCCTCGGTCGGCTGACGGCCCTGCCGGACCGGCCGGTCATCGTGGTGGTCGACAACGGCTCGGAGGACGGTACCGCGAGCGCGGTGGCGGCCGATCACCCCGGTGTGCGGCTCGTGCCGCTGGGCCGCAACCGGGGGGCCGCGGCCCGCAACGTCGGCGTCCATCTGGCCCGCACCCGGTGCGTCGCGTTCAGCGACGACGACTCGTGGTGGGAGCCGGGGGCGCTGACCCGCGCCGCCGACCTGTTCGACGCTCATCCACGCCTCGGCCTGATCGCGGCGCACACCCTCGTCGGGCCCGAACGCGAGCCCGACCCGATCAACGCGGCGATGGCCGAGTCGCCGCTCCCGCCCGACCCCGACCTGCCCGGCCCGCCCGTCCTGGGGTTCCTGGCGTGCGCCTCGATCGTCCGCCGGCGGGCGTTCCTCGACGTCGGCGGGTTCCACCCGCTGCTGTTCTTCGTCGGCGAGGAGCGCCTGCTGTCCTACGACCTGGCCGCCGCGGGCTGGGGGCTGTGCCACGTCCCGGAGATCGTCGCGGTGCACGAGCCGTCGGCCGACCGGCCGCCGTCCCACCGGCGCCGCCGCAGCGAGTTGCGCAACACCGTGCTCACGACCTGGATGCGCCGTCCCGGCCTGGTGGCGGTGCGGGAGACCGCGCGGCTGGGGGCGCGGGCGCTGCGGGACGGCGACTCGCGCGCGGCCCTCGCGGGCGCCGCCGTGCGCCTGCCGTCGGCCCTGGCGGCCCGGCGGCCTGTCCCGGCGGCCGTCGAGGGCGGCATCCGCCGGCTCGCCGGAGAGGCCCGGTGAACCCGGACCCGCGGGTCACCGTGGTGATCGCGACCCGGGACCGCCGGCCCGAACTGCTGCGGACCCTCGACCTCATGACCCGGCTGCCCGAACGCCCGCAGATCATCGTCGTCGACAACGCCTCGTCCGACGGCACTTCGGACACCGTCGCCGACGCGTACCCGCGGGTCCGGCTGATCCGGTCCGCGCGCAACCTGGGCGCCGTCGCCCGCAACCTCGCCGTCGAGGACGTGTCCACGCCGTACGTCGCCTTCTGTGACGACGACACCTGGTGGGAGCCGGGCGCGCTGGGGGGTGCGGCGGACCTGCTCGACCGGTGTCCCCGGCTGGCGACGGTCACCGGCCTGATCCTGGTCGAGCCGGAGCTGGAGGAGGATCCCATCACCCCGGAGCTGCGGCACTCGCCGGTGCCCGCCCCCGATTGGATGCCGGGCCCCGCCCTGATGAGCATCCTGGCGGGCGCGTCGATGATCCGGGTCGAGGCGTTCCGCGAGGTCGGCGGGTTCTCGCCGCGCCTGGTGCTGGGCGGGGAGGAGGAACTGCTCGGCATGGACCTGGCGACCCGGGGCTGGTGGATGTGCTGGGCCGAGGACGTCGTCGTGCATCACGCGGCGTCGACCGCGCGCGATCCCCGCGAACGGCGCCGGGTCGGCATCCGCAACACGCTCTGGACGACCTGGCTGCGCCGCCCGGTCCGGTCGGCCCTCCGCCGGACGCTGACCGTGCTGCGCTCGGTGCCCCGGGACCGTACGAGCGTGTCGGCGGTGGCCGAGGCCCTCGGCGGCCTGCCGTGGGTGATCCGGGAACGGCGACCGGTCCCCCACCATGTCGAGCGGGCCCTGCGGCTGCTGGAGGAGCCCCAGCGCACCTCCCCCGCCCGCCGCTACGTCGGCTGAAGCGAGCCTGATGGCGCTGGAAGCGCTCGGACGGCGGCATGATGACGTGCATGACGGAACGCTCCCTGCGGGTGGTGCTGGCCGAGGACTCGGTCGTCCTGCGTGACGGCATGTCGGAACTGCTGTCCGCGCGGGGATGCGTGGTCGTCGCGGCGGTCGGCACCGCCGAGGATCTGCTGGCGGCGGTCGCCGAGCACCGCCCCGACGTCGCCGTCGTGGACATCCGGATGCCGCCCTCGCACACCGACGAGGGCATCCGTGCCGCCCTTGAGCTCCGGAGACGCCGGCCGGAGGTCGGCATCCTCGTCTTCTCCCAGCACGTGGAGGCGATCCTGGCGGAGCGGCTGCTGTCGGCCGGTGCCGCCGGAGTGGGCTACCTGCTCAAGGAACGGGTGGCCCGCACCGCCGAACTGGTCGACGCCCTGCACCGGGTGGCCACGGGCGGAACGGTGCTCGATCCGGAGATCGTCACCGGGCTGCTGCGGGGCGGTACCCGGCGGAACCGGATCGACTCGCTCACCCCGAGGGAGCGGGAGGTGCTCGACCTCATGGCGCAGGGGCACTCGAACCGGTCCATCGCCCAGCGCCTGGTGGTCACGGAGCGGGCGGTGGAGAAGCACGCGGCTGCGATCTTCATGAAGTTCGACCTGCCTCCCGCCGAGAGCGACAATCGCCGGGTCAAGGCGGTGCTCACCTACCTGACCGAGACCGGAAGTGGCGCGTGATCCACGCGGCTCCGACGTCGCGCCGGTGACGAGGTCGCTGCGACCGGCGCTCACACCGTGCTCGGCAGGTCGGCGACGACGGTCGTCGGTCCGCCCTCGGGGCTGATGATCCGGATCGTTCCGCCCACGGCCTCCACCCGCCGGCCCAGGCCGGTCAGCCCGCTCCCGCCGGCCGGGAACGCGCCACCCCGTCCGTCGTCGGTCACGACCAGCCGGACCCGGCCGTGAGCGGCGACGACCTCGACGGTGGCGGTGTCCGCCCCGCTGTGCCTGGCGACGTTGGTCAGGAGCTCGGCCGCGCAGAAGTACACCACGCGCTCGATCGCCGGATCCGGGCGTTCGCGTAGGTCCAGGCGCAGGTCGGCCGGGACGGGGCTGCCCATGGCCAGGGAGCGGAGGGCGGCGCCGAGACCCGCGTCGAGCGGCACCGGATTGATGCCACGGGTGATCCGCCGCAGCCCCGCGATGGCGTCGTCGGTCTGGGTCCGCGCCCGGGAGAGAAGGACGGACAGCCGGTCCAGCGCCGGATCCGGGCGTGCGCCGAGCGCGTCGTCGGCCAAGGAGAGGGTCATGGCGATGGCGACCAGCTCGGCCTGTGTTCCGTCGTGGAGATCGCGTTCGATCGAGCGCAGCGCCTCGGTGCTCTCGGCGGCCAGCGCGTGCCGCGACCGTTCGAGCGCGCGCATCCGCCGCTGCCCGGACGTCGGGCCGAGCAGCAGCCGGGCCAGTCCGCGATTCAGCCCGCTCGCCCCGCGAATGGCGGCGGGGACGGCCGCCAGCAGAACGAGCCCGAGCGACGGGCCGGCGACGTTCGCCCACCAGGGGACGGCCCGGTCGTGCGGGGCGAGCGCAGAGGCGAGCGCGGGGAAGCCGATCAGCCACACCGCGGCGGCCGGCAGCACGACCACGGTCAGGAAGGCCGCCAGGCCGGCCGGAAGGCGGAGGACCAGGTACAGCAGGGCCCGCCAGCCCGACGGGTCGGTGAGCCCGGCGCGGATCCAGCCGAGCACTCCGGGCGCGGGCGGCACCGGCTCCGGGCCCGGGACCTCCTCCCCGAGGAGCCGCGCGACGGCGCGGCGGTGCAGCGTGCCGAGCACCCGGGCGCCGCGCAGGCCCGCCGCGACGAGCGGCAGCCCGATGAGGGTCACCGCCAGAAGCGCGCCCGCATACAGCATGGCGAAGACGAAGGCGGCACCGGCGACGGCCGCCGGCAGCCCCGCGACGGCGAAGACGACCTCGCCGGGCCGCACGGCGGGCCGAGGCAGACGGGGCCGGAACCGGGGACGCCCGGGCCGGAATCGGGGCAGACCGGGCCGGATCCGGGGCAGGCGGGGCCGGAACCGTCCCGCCCGCCGGGCCTCCTCCGAGTCGGCGGCGCGCCCGAGCCCGGCAGGGCCGCCGGAGCGATCAGCCACGCTGCCCCGCGACCGTCTCCGTGGCCGGCCCGGAGATCGCCCGCAGTCCGGTGAGGAGGATGCCGAGCGCGGCCAGCGCCGCCACACCCGCCGCGATCGATCCATAGCCCGCCGGGTCCATCGACGGGAGCGGGGATCCCGGCAGCGTCACGCTGAACGAGCTCACGGTGACCCCCGCGACGGCCGTGCCGGTGAGCGTGCCCACCGCAGTGATCAGCAGACACTCGGCGCAGAGCATCGACGCGAGCTGCCGGCGGGTCGCGCCGACCAGGGTCAGCAGCGCGAACTCGCGGCGCCGCGCGGCGGTCAGCGCCGCCAGGGTGTTGACCGTCGACACGCCGCCGAAGCAGACGAGGATGATCAGCTCGACCTGGCGGAGCCAGACGTCGCCGGCGGAGTTCACCGAGGTCAGCTCCGTTCCCGAGAGGTGGTGGGCGGCGTCCCTGACCGTATCGCCGAGGGACAGGAACGCGCACGCCAGCGCGGTCAGCAGCGCCAGGGGGACCACCGCCGACGACAGCCGGGCCGCGTACCCGCGCAGGTTCGCGTCGGCGAGCCGGCCCGAGCGGGGCGCGACGACCCGTACGGGCAGGCCGAGGACCGTGACGACGGCCACGGTGAACAGCGGTCCGAGGAGCGCGACCGCCACCATGAGGACCAGCGTGGCCAGCAGCGCGCCCTGCCCGGCCTTGTCCGGGGGCTGCCGGGCGATGGCGAGGCAGAGAGCGCCTCCGCCGGCGAGTGCGAGGAACCCGGCGGGCGTGCGGATCGGTCCGATTCGCCGGTCGCCGCCGACGCTCTCCCCGAGCGCGACGGCCGGGGCGACGCGGCAGACCGGGCGGGCGGCGACCACGGCCGACAGCATGCCGAGAAGGAGTGCGATCACCGAGGCGGCCGCGGCGGGTACCGGAGTGAAGGGAATCCGGCTTCCGGCCGGCACCAGGTCCCGGTCCACGAGCGCGCCGAGCAGGCGGTGGGCGCCCAGCATCCCGGCCGTCCAGCCGGCCGGGCTGACGAGGAAGACCACGATCAGCACCTGCCGGCGCACCAGCCCGCGGACCTGCCGGGGGGTGGCCGCCACGGTGCGCAGGAGCGCCAGATCCCGGTGCTGCTGGCGGATCGCGAAGCCGAGGGTGTTGACCACCACGAACAGGGCCACCAGGACGGCGATCTCCCCGAACGCCCCGCCGATGATCGCGAGACCGGGCTGCCCCGCGTGCGCCGGGGGTGAGACGACACTCGCGGCGATCAGCGACCCGAACAGGGTGATCGCGGTCACCGCCATGAACAGGGCCATGGCGAGTCCGGCGAACGTCGCGGGCCGGGTCCGGATCTGCCCGAAGGCCAGTCGAAGCACGTCAGCCTCCCAGCCGGCTCAGCCGGGCTGAGACGGCCGCCGCCGAAGGGCGATCCAGATCATCGACGATGACACCGTCGGCCAGCACCACGACGCGGTCGGCGTACCCGGCGGCGACCGGGTCGTGCGTCACCATGACGCAGGTCTGCCCCTGCTCGTCGACGCCGGCGCGCAGCAGCGAGAGGATCTCGACGCCGGTCCGCCGGTCGAGCGCGCCCGTGGGCTCGTCGGCGAACAGCACCCTCGGGCGGGACACCAGGGCCCGCGCGATGGCGACCCGCTGCTGCTGGCCGCCGGAGAGCTGGCCGGGACGGTGCCGTTCGCGCCCGCCGAGCCCCACCTGCCGCAGCGCCTCGCGCACCACCGTCCGCTCCGGCGGCCGCCCGGCCAGCCGGCCCGGCAGCGTCACGTTCTGCTCGACCGTCATGGCGGGCATCAGATTGAAGGACTGAAAGACGAAACCGACCTCGGCGCGGCGCAGTTCGGCCAGCCGCCGCTCCCGCAGCCGGGACACCTCGGTCGGTCCCCACCAGACGGTTCCGGAGGTCGGCCGGTCCATGCCCGCGACGCAGTGCAACAGGGTCGTCTTGCCCGACCCGGAGGGCCCCATCACGGCCGTGAACGTCCCCGGTGCGAAGGCGACGGTCACGCCGCGCAGGGCGTGGACGGTGTTCGCGCCCCTCCCGTAGCGGCGGTGCAGGTCATCGCACCGGGCCGTCGCGCCGTCGCCGAAAGCGGCGTCCGCCGTGCCGTCTCGAGAGGGCTTGGAGGGGGCGAGCGCGCCGCCGGGTCGGGACGGCGAGGCGGCGGCGCCGGTTCCGGGACCGTCGGGCGTCGGGAAGCGGCCGTGCGGGTTCGAAATGGGCATGTCGCAAGCCTGGACCGGTCGGAGGAGCCGCACGATCGTGCTTCCATCCGGATCCGTGGTACGGAAATCCGCACCCCGGCACGCCCGCGTCGCCGGGTGGACCGGGCCTCAGACGTTGATCGCGTCCTTGGCCAGTGCGGCCGCGTCGGCGGGCGGGGTCTCGGTGCCTCCCTGGAAGGCGTCACCGTCGGCCCGCCGGCTGGCGGAGACCGGCGAGGGCGGCGAGGACCTCCTCGACGGTGATCCGGAGCAGGCGGGGGTCGGGTTCGCCGCCGTGCGCGTCACCCGGACGGCCGCCCGTGCCGTGCCACAGGGCGACGTGCGGGCCGTCCTCCGGCGGTCCCCACAGCGCCGGGGAGACCGGGCCGAACAGCGTCACGGACGGCACGCCGTACGCGGTGGCCAGGTGGGACACGCCGGTGTCGTTGCTGACCACGACGGCGGCGTCGGCGACGAGGGCGGCCAGGCCGGTGAGCCCGGTGGTCCCGGCCAGCACGGCCGCGGCGGGCAGCCCGGCGCCCTCGGCGACGGCCGCCGCGAGGTCGCGTTCCCCGGCGGTCCCGGTGATCGTCACCGGGTGTCCCTCGGCGGCCAGCGCGCGGGCCACGGCCGCGAAGCGGTCGGGCGGCCAACGGCGGGCGGGGAACGCCGCGCCCGGGTGCACGACGGCCGCCCGGCGGACCTGCGGCTCCGCCGCCGGGGCGCGCAGCAGCAGGTCGCCCGGGTCGGCCGGGACCCCCCACCACTCGACGAGGCGGCACCACCGGCCGACCTCGTGCTCGTCGTCGTCCCACCACGGGCCGGCGACGTCCGGTGCGGCCGCGGACGCGTACATCATGCGGGTCGCCGCGCCGGTCGCGTCGACCGACCGGTGGCTGGCGGGGCCGTTGCCGTGCAGGTCGACGGCGACGTCGGGCGGCGGCCCGTCCCACGGGATGGGCCGCAGCTCCCCCGTCGGCAGCAGCCGGTCGATCGCCCCGGTCAGCGCCGCCAGGGGCCGCAGCGCCTCCGGGGCGGCCAGGACCGTCTCGGCGTCCGGGTAGGCCCGGCGCAGCGCCCGGTAGGCGGGCACGCCGGTCAGGAAGTCGCCCAGGCCGAGGGCGCGCAGCATCAGGACGGCCGGCAACGGGTCGCCTCGGCCAGGATGTCCTCCCAGTCGGTGAGGAAGCGGGCCAGGCCGTAGCGCTCGAGCGCGGCGGCGCGGGCGGCCTTGCCGAGCCGGGCGGCCTCCTCGCGGTCGGCCAGCAGCCGCCGCAGGCCGTCGCGGAGCCGGTCGGGCCGGGTGGAGATGATCCCCGCCTCGCGGGGCACCGCCTCGACGACCTCGGTGGTGGCCAGGGCCACCACGGGCATGCCCAGGTGCATGGCCTCGAGCAGCGACAGGCCCAGGGAGGTCCACCGGATCGGGTGCAGGTAGACGCGCCGCCGGGCCAGTTCCTCGTGCATGCGCTCCTGCGGCAGGTCCTCGTAGGCGTGGACGCCGGGCAGGCCGAGCCGGCCGGGCAGGTCCCGGACCTTCATCCCGAACACGTCCAGCCCCATGCCGTCCGCGAAGTACGGCAGCAGGTCGGTACCCACGTACCGGCCGCGCCGCAGCGGCTCGTTGACCACCACGGCGGTCCGCTCGATCTCGCCGGTCCACCGGAGCCCCGGGTCGACGACGCCGTGCTCGACGACACGGGTCGGCGTGCGCCCGCTGTCCCACATCAGCCGGTTGAAGTGGGTGACGTGGACCAGGATGATCTCCGGCCGGTCGGCCATCGGGTGCCGGGTCAGCGGGACGTCGCCCCAGGGCGCGTCGTGCTCGACGTACACGGCGGGCACGTCGACGCCGGGGCGGCGGCCCAGCCACTCCTCGACCAGCTTCTCCTCGTGCGGCCGCTGGAGGACGACCACGTCGATCTCCTCGTCGCGGAGCCGCTCGGGCGGCACCTCGACGGCGTTCGCGGGCCAGTCCCATGTACGGGCCCGGCCGAGGCCGTCCGGCCCCCGGTCCGGCGTCACGGGCAGCACGTAGGTGTGCGGCCCCTGGACGAAGGCGGTCGCCCACGACCCGTGGACGTGCCAGATCAGCACCCTCATCGGCTCACCTCGATGGCGAGTTTCTCGACGGAGTCGGCGACCTCCTGGGCCGTGACCTCCGACAGGCAGGGATGTCCGTCAACGGGGCACTCGCGTGCCCGGGTGTCGCGGCAGGCGGCGTTCTGGTCGCCGAGCAGGACGTGCGGCACGCCGTAGGGCGCCCACCGCGCCGCCGGGACGACGGGGGCGAACAGCGACACGACCGGCGTGCGGACGGCGGCGGCCAGGTGCGCCGGGCCGGTGTTGCCGACGACGACCACGGCCGCCCCGGCGAGGATCGCGGCGAGCTCGGCCATGCTCGTACGGCCGCCCAGGTCGACGCCGGTCTCCCCCGCGACCCGCGCCGTCAGGTCGCGCTCGGCATCGGCGCCGGTGACGAGCGTCCGCCGACCGCGCCCGGTCAGCTCGGCGACCGCCTCGGCGCAGCGCCGGGCGGGCCACGCGCGGGCCGGGACCGACGCGCCCGGGTGGAGGACGACGTAGCGGTCCCCGCCGGTCAGGTGCCGCACGTCGGGCAGCGGGGTCCGCACGGCGAGGCGGCCGTCGTCGCCGGGCGGGAGCGGGAACCCGGCCGCGCGGGCCAGCGAGAGCCCGCGTTCGGCCTCCGGAACGTCGTCGTCGAGCCGGTGCCGTACGTCCAGCAGCGCACCCGGGTAGTCGACGCTGATGGCGGCCGTGCGGACGACGCCGGCCAGCCGCAGCAGCAGCGCGGTCGGCAGCGGCGACTGGTGGAAGGACGTCAGGATCAGCGCGTCGTCGAACCGCCCGGCGGCCAGCCGGTCCACGAGCGCGTCGACCTCGTCGCGGCGAACCGGCGGCGGCCGGAGATCGACCCAGGGCGCGCGCCACACGACGACCTCGTCGACGCCGGGCAGCAGCCGGGCGGCGGCCTCGCCGCGCGGCCCGACCAGCATGGTGACGTGCGCGGACCGCGCGGCGACGGCCCGGACGGCCGGCCCGGCGAGCAGCACGTCACCGGCGTTGTCCAGGCGCACCACCAGCGAACGCCGCTCCCCCGGATCGCCGCTCACCCGCGGGCCTCCGCTCTCACTCATGCCACATCGCCATGCCCGTACCGCCCGCCAGCGCGTACCGGACGGCCTCCTCGAGCCCGGCGGCCCGCCGTACACCGGCCGTCTCCTCCGGCCGGGTCTGCGGCGTCGGGATCAGCACACTGCGGGCCCCGGCGGCCCGCGCCGCCGCGACGTCGCCGCCGATGTCCCCGACGACCAGGCACTCCTCGGGGGCGACGCCGAGGTCGGCCGCCGCCTGGAGCACCAGGCCGGGGGCCGGCTTGCGGCAGGCGCAGCCGTCGTCCGCGCCGTGCGGGCACTGCCGCCACGTGCCGAACGGGCCGAGCAGCTCGGTCACCCGCGCGTTGACCGCGGCGACCTCGGCCTCGGTGGCCAGGCCGCGCGCGATCGCGGACTGGTTCGTGACGACGCCGACGCGCAGCCCGGCCCGCCGGGCGAGGTCCAGGGCCTCCTTCGCGCCGGGCACCGGCTCGACCTTCTCGGGATCCTTGTTGTAGGGGACGTCGTGGATCAGCGTGCCGTCCCGGTCGAACAGCACCGCCCGCACCGGCGGCGGCCAGGGGGCGGCCGACCGGGCCGCGACGAGGCCGCGCAGCCAGTGCCAGGTCGCGACCGGCGGGATCGCCAGGCTCGTCACCGTCATCACCGCGACCTCGCGCGGGGTACGCGGACCGGGTTTGATCCGCGCGGCCGCGAACTCCCCGACGCCCGCGAGGGCGCCGGCCGCCGCGGCCAGCGCGAGGCGCCTGCGCCCGGTCGCCGCCAGGCCCACCGCCGCCAGCCCGGCGGCGGTGATCGCCAGGTGCCGGGGGCGCCGCCCGGGCGCCGCCCCGGCGCGCTCGTACCAGTCCGGGCCGTGCAGGGCACGCATCAGCGCGTCGTCGGCGTTGCCCGCCTGGGTGCGGACGCTGATCCACGGCGACGCCGGGCGCACGGGGTGCGTGGTGGTGCGCTCGCCGCGTTCCAGCAGCCAGCCGGCCCGAAGGACGCGCAGCGCGAGGTCCGCGTCCTCCCGGAACGCACGGGGGAACCGCTCGTCGAAGCCGCCGCACTCCACGAGGGCCTCGCGGCGGTAGGCCAGGTCCGCGGTGATCCACCGGGCCTCGGCCAGCCCGGCCGTTCCCCGCTCCCAGTCGGTCGGACGGCGGCCCTCGGGCAACGGCACCCGGATCCGGCCCTGCACGCCGCCGACGCGCGTGGGCCGCTCCGCGAGGTCGGCGACGAGGCGGGACCGCCAGTCCGGCCCGACCCGTACGTCGTCGTCCAGGAACACCACCCACGGGGCGGACGTCCGCCGCCAGCCGAGATTGCGGGCCGCGGCGGGTCCCCGGCCGCCGGCGGCGACGACCCGGGTGCGGGGCAGCAGCGGCTCGGGGACCCTGATCGGCGTGCCGCCCTCGGCGGAGCGCCGGTCGTCGACCAGGACGATCTGCGCGGGGAGCGGCCCGGACGCCGCGGCCAGCGCATCGAGGCAGGCGTCCAGACAGGGCCGTACGAGCGTGGGGATCACGACGGCGTACGTCACGCCGCTCTCCTCGCCCGCGCTCGCGACGCGGGTCTGCGCCGGGTCCTCCAGGCCGGCGCTCACCGGCGCCTCACCACGAACGGGCCGATGGCGAGCAGGTCGATCGGAGTGGCGCCGAAGCACTCCAGGACGTCCTTGATGTCGTCGACCATCGGCCGCCCGGCGGTGTTGAGGCTCGTGTTCACCAGTACTGGCAGGCCCGTGCGCCGCTCGAAGGCGGTCAGCAGCGCGGCGACGAGGGGCTCCCCTGCCGGGTCGACGGTCTGCGCGCGCGCCGTGCCGTCCACGTGCACGACCGCCGGGATGCGGTCCTGCCACTGCGGCGCGACGTCGTGCACGAAGAGCATGTACGGGCTGGGGATCGGGCCCCGCGCGAAGATCTCGGGGGCGCGCTCCAGCAGGACCATCGGGGCGACCGGCCGGAACTGCTCGCGGCCCTTGACGTCGTTGAGGCGTTCGAGGTTGGCCTTGCGGCCCGGGTGGGCGAGCAGCGAGCGGTGCCCGAGGGCGCGCGGGCCGTACTCGGCCCGGCCCTGGAACCAGGCGACGACGCCGTCGTCGGCGAGGGCCTCCGCGACCGCTTCGGCCAGGTCGGCGGGCCGCTCGTACGGCAGCCGGGCGGTGCGCAGCGCGTGTTCGATCTCTTGGTCCGTGAACCCACGGCCGAGGTCCGCGCCGGGCATGGGCTCCAGGGGCTCGCCCTCGGTGGCGGCCACGTGCAGGGCGGCGCCGAGGGCGGTGCCCGCGTCGCCGGCGGCGGGCTGCACCCAGACCTCCTCGAACGGGCCCTCCCGGTGCAGCACGGTGTTGGCGACGCAGTTCAGCGCCGTTCCGCCGGCCATGGTGAGGATCCGGTCGCCGGTGCGCTCGTGCAGCCAGCGCGCGAGGTCGAGCAGGACCTCCTCCAGGCGGCGCTGCACGCTGGCGGCCAGGTCGGCGTGCGCGCCCGTCCAGTCCTCGTCGGATCGTCGGCGCGGCGCCAGCTCCGCCCAGTCGATGCGTTCGGTGACGAAGCCGCCGTCGTCGGTCGCCCGGACGGCGGCGCGCATCTCATCGAGGAAGCGCGGCTTGCCGTACGACGCGAGCGCCATCACCTTGTACTCGTCGGAGGAGCGCAGGAAGCCCAGGTGGGCGGTGAGCGCCTCGTACATCAGGCCGAGCGAGTGCGGGAGCCGTTGCCCGGCCAGCACGTCCAGCCGCCCGCCGTCGTACCGGCCCGCCAGGTGGGAGGCCCGCTCGCCGCGCCCGTCGCACACGAGGACGCTGCGCGGCTCGGCGGTGGACACCGCGAGCCCTCCGGAGGCCGCGTGGGCGACGTGGTGCGGCACGAACCGGACCTTGTCCCGGTCCAGGCCGGGCAGCGCGTCGGCGAGGAAGCCCGGCGCCTCCTTCGCGTACGTCGTGCGCAGGTGGTCCCAGGTGTCGTCGATGCCCATCTCCTCGGGTGGGAGCACGAGCGACGGGTCGTAGGAGTAGCCGACCAGGTCGACCTGTTCGGGTGTCAGGCCCGCCTGCCGCAGGCACCATCGGGCAGCCTCCACCGGCTGCTCCCATGCCGAGAAGGGCACCGGCCGCTTGCCGTGCTTGCGGCGGCTGAACCGCTCCTCCTCCGCGGCGGCCACCACGCGCCCGTCGACGACGAGCGCAGCCGCGGGGTCATGGAAGACGGCGTTGATGCCGAGCACGCGCACTGAGTCCCCCTCATCCGCATTCGTTCCCGCAGGCCAGTTGCCCTGGGCCCGGGGCGGTAAACACCCCCTGTCAGTTCCATTACCGGGCGCCCCCCGATTAGGCGTCCGGACGGTAATGATTTGTTAAGGCTTCCAGGTGCGAGTAACTGGCCCTCCGGGCCGTCCTGGACGCGGTTCCGGGCCAGCTCGCGACACACTTCCGCAGTGGCACAAGGCGTCTCGGGACTTGACACGAACTGAGCGGAATAGGCACATAGCGCGCCGATCATGACCTTGGCGAAATTAGTCAGTGTTTGAGACGACTCTGCCTGGCAACGGCGTCGGTATGGCCCGCCGATAAAGGAGTGACTCTTGAACATCGACATGGTCTCGGAGCACGCCAGTCCACTCGCGACGCTGGGTGGCGCGGACGCCGGGGGCCAGAACGTCCACGTGGGCGCGCTCGCCGTGGCACTGGCGGAGCGCGGTCACGAGGTCGTCGTTCATACCCGCCGTGACGACGCCGGCCTGCCGGACTCGGTGCCGTTCGCGCCCGGGGTGACGGTCGAACACGTACCGGCGGGCCCGCCACGACCGATTCCCAAGGACGACCTGCTGCCGTACATGGCCGACTTCGCGGCGCACCTGGCCCGGCGATGGCTGAGCGGACCGCCCGACATCGTGCACGCCCACTTCTGGATGAGCGGGCTCGCCGCCCTCGGCGGCGCCCGGGAGCACGGCGTGCCGGTGGTGCAGACGTTCCACGCCCTCGGCCGGGTCAAGCGCCGCTACCAGCGGGCCGCCGACACCAGCCCACCCGGCCGGATGCGCCTGGAGGGCCAGGTCGGCCGCGAGGCCACCGCGGTGGTCGCGACCTGCACCGACGAGGTGCGGGAACTCGGCGCGTACGGTGTGCCGCCGGGCCGCGTCTTCGTCGTGCCCTGCGGGGTCGACACCGGGCGCTTCCGCCCGGAGGGCCCCGTGGCCGAACACTCCGGGGACCGGCCCCGCATCCTGACGATCGGCCGGCTGGTCCCCCGCAAGGGCATCGACACCCTCATCGAGGCGGTGCGCCGGATCCCGGAGGCGGAACTGGTCATCGCGGGCGGACCGGAACGCTCCAGGCTGCGCGACGACCCGGAGGGACGCCGGCTGATGGGCCTGGCGGAGGAGCAGGGCGTGGCCGACCGCGTCGCCTTCCTGGGCCAGGTCGCGCACGACGAGATCCCGGCGCTCATCCGCTCGGCGGACGTCGTCGTCTCCGTCCCCTGGTACGAGCCGTTCGGCATCGTCCCGATCGAGGCGATGGCCTGCGGCGTGCCCGTCGTCGCCTCGGCGGTGGGCGGCCACCTCGACACCGTCGTCGACGGCGTCACCGGACTGCACGTGCCGCCCCGGCGGCCGGACGACCTGGCCGCGTGCCTGCGCCGGCTGCTGGGCGACCCCGTCCTCCGGCGTTCCCTGGGCCGCGCGGCGGCCGAGCACGCACACGGCCGGTACCCGTGGGACCGGGTCGCGGCCGAGACCGAGGCCGTCTACGAGCGCGTGATCGAGACGGCGCGGGAACGGCCGGCCTTCGCGGAAGGAGCACGCTCGTGATCGATGCACATCTCACCGCGCTCGAAGGGGCGCTGCGGCGGTTTCAGGCCCAGGCCCCCCGTCTCGAGAGCTGGGGACGGCGGCTGGCCGCCGTCCTGGAGGACGGTGGACGGCTGCTCGCCTGCGGCAACGGCGGCAGCGCCGAACAGGCCCAGCACCTGACCGCCGAACTCGTCGGCCGCTACCAGACCGAGCGGCGACCGTTCGCGGCGATCCCCCTGCACACCGACGTCTCGGCGCTGACCGCGATCGGCAACGACTACGGCGCCGAGGAGATGTTCGCCCGGCAGGTCCGGGCGCACGGCCGGCCCGGCGACGTGCTGGTCTGCCTGTCCACCAGCGGCAGCAGCCGCAACGTCATCGCCGCCGCCAGGGCCGCCGCCGAGGTCGGCGTGCGCGCCTGGGCGCTCACCGGCCCCGGGCCGAACCCCCTCGCGGGGGTCTGCGCCGAGGCGATCACCGTGGAGGCGCCGTCGACCGCCACCGTCCAGGAGGTGCACCTCGCCGCGATCCACATGCTGTGCGCCGCCGTGGACGCGGTGGTGTGCGGGACCGATGGCGGGACGGTGGCCTGCGACACCGCCGACGGCGCCCGCCGCGTGCTCGACCTGGACCGCGAAGCCGAGGAGGCCGTATGAGGGGCGGCCCGCTGGTCGTCATCGGCGACGTCCTGCTCGACGTCGACCTGGAGGGATCCGCCGAACGGCTGACACCGGACGCCCCCGTTCCCGTCATCGACTGCCAGCGCGAGCACCACCGCGCGGGCGGCGCGGGGCTGGCCGCCACTCTGGCGGCCCGCCTGACCGGACGCGACGTCGTCATGATCACCGCGCTCGGCGACGACCGGTCCGGACGGCGCGTCCGCGACCTCCTCGCCCGGCACGTCGAGATCGTCCCCCTGCCGATGCGGGGCACCACACCCAGCAAGATCCGGGTCCGCGCCGCCGGTCAGTCGCTCGTACGGCTCGACACCGGCGACGGGCGCGCCGCCGAAGGACCGGTCGACCCGCGGGTCGCGACCGTGCTCGAACGGGCCGGCGCGGTCCTCGTCTCCGACTACGGGCGCGGCGTTACCGCCCACCCCGAGATACGGCGGCTGCTGGCGGGCCTGTCCGGTGGCACGCCGGTCGTGTGGGACCCGCATCCGCTCGGGGCCGCACCGCTGCCCCGTACCCGTCTGGTGACGCCGAGCCGCGCCGAGGCCCGCGCCTTCGCGGGCGACGAGCCGACCGCCGGCGACGGGGCGTTCGCCCAGGCCGCCAGGGACGCCGCCACGCTGGTGGAACGCTGGCGGGTCGGCGGTGTCGCCGTGACCCTCGGCGACCGCGGCGCCCTGTTGTCGGTCGGCGACGGCGTGCCGTTCGTCGCGCCCGCCCCGGTTCGGAGCAGCGCGTACGGGCCGGTGACGGTAAGTGACCGAGGCGCGCAAGATCGTGCTGTGGCGGCACGGTCAAACGACCTGGAACGTCGAACG
>NZ_JBFAUT010000102.1:0-18043 GCF_040679475.1 Actinoallomurus sp. NPDC052274 | reverse complement strand
CTCCTGGATCACCTGCGCGATCATCTCGGCGCACTGCTGGTTGCCGCGCGGCTCGGCCGGGCCGCGGCCCGGCAGGCCAGACACGGCCGCCTCGAACACGAGGTCGTACGGGCCGCCGAGGACGCCGACCTGCTCATCTGCGCCCGCGATGGCAGCCGCGACCGGCTGGGCCCGCACAGCCTGGCCCCGCCGACGCGGTTCGTCGTCGACCACGCGCCCTGCCGCGTACTGCTGGTGTGGCCCGAGCCGGCCCCAGGCCTGGACTCCCTTCCGCCCCCGCCGCCGCCCCCGCCGTGCTGAGGCGCCGGAGAAGTCAGCGGTCCGCGGCGACCTCCGCGCGGTCCGCCGGTTCGGCGTCCGGGCCGGCCCCCGCGTCGCGGCGGCCTCGGACGCCGCGGACGATCAGGACGCCGGCGACCAGGGCGATCGAGGCCCAGGTGCCGTAGTGGGAGATGGTCTTGGCGACGTCGACGGCGTCCTGACCGAGGTAGTAGCCCAGGCCGACGAGCATGCCGATCCACAGCAGCGCGGCGACCGTGTCGAGCAGCACGAACGTGACCAGCCGCATCCCGGTCCAGCCCGCGATGACGAACAGCAGGGCGGCCGGGACGGGCAGATAGTAGGCGATGACGACGCCGACCCAGCCGAGCCGGTGACCGAGGCGCTCGGCGCGGGCGATCGTCCGGCCGCCGCGGCCGCCGCGCCCGGCCACGAGGGTGAGCATGCCGCGTCCCCACAGACGGCCGGCCCACCAGAAGAACGGGTCGAACACGATCATGCCGGGGACGGCGGCGGCCACCGCGAGGACCAGGGACACCTCGCCGACGCGGGCGAACGCCCCGGCGGTGACGATGGAGGTCATGCTGCCGGTGAGCAGCTCCAGCAGCACGGGGTCGCGGCCGATGAGCACCGGGCGCAGCGGGATGAGGGCCAGCGCGTACAGGCCGCTCAGCGCGATCCCGGCCCAGCAGATCAGGTCGGCGCGGCCGGGCCGCCCGGTCCAGGGCAGATCAGGGCGCGGGCGTTCCCCCGTGGTCGGCATCCTCAGATGGTAGTCGGCGCTCTTTGAGGGTGCCTGCGTCCGAGCAAGCCCCCTATTCAAGATCGAGGTTAGGTTCACCTCGACCTTCGGAATGAGGCGGGCGTTCGACCGCGACGGCACGTCCCGGTCGAAGAGCGCCCACCTCTCGCGCGCCCGCCGAGGCGTCCTGCGCCCGCCGAGGCGTCCTGCGGCCGCCGGGGGCGGGACCGGCGGCCGCAGGATGATGTCGGAATTTCGCGAGCACAATGCGCTGTCCACCGGCGATGCTTGTCGGTATGCATGAGGACGTGGAACGCTGTGTGCGGGCCGTGCAGTCCAAGGACGCCCGCTTCGACGGCTGGTTCTTCACCGCGGTGCTGACCACGGGGATCTACTGCCGGCCCAGCTGTCCGGTGGTGCCGCCCAAGCCGGAGAACATGCGGTTCTTCCCCAGCGCCGCCGCGGCCCAGCAGGCCGGATTCCGGGCGTGCAAGCGGTGCCGCCCGGACGCCAGCCCCGGATCCCCGCAGTGGAACGAACGCGCGGACCTGGTCGCCCGCGCGATGCGGCTGATCGCCGACGGCGTGATCGACCGGGAGGGCGTGCCGGGCCTGGCCGCCCGCCTCGGCTACAGCACCCGCCAGGTCGAACGCCAGTTGCGCGCCGAGCTCGGCGCCGGCCCGCTAGCGCTCGCCCGCGCGCAGCGCGCCCAGACCGCCCGCCTGCTGATCGAGACGAGTTCGCTGCCGATGAGCGACGTGGCGTTCGCCTCGGGCTTCGCCAGCGTCCGGGCGTTCAACGACACCGTACGGCAGGTGTTCGCGATGTCCCCGACCGAACTGCGCGACCGCGTCGCGCGCGGGCACCCCGCCGCCACGTCCGGGGCACTGTCGGTCCGGCTGCCGTTCCGCGCCCCGCTGTGCCCGGACAACCTGTTCGGGCACCTGGCGGCGACGGCCGTGCCCGGCGTCGAGGAGTGGCGCGACGGCGCGTACCGGCGCACCCTGCGCCTGCCCCACGGCCACGGCGTCGTCTCGCTGCGGCCCACCCCCGACCACATCGCCTGCCGGCTGCACCTGGCCGACCTGCGGGACCTGTCCATCGCGATCAGCCGCTGCCGATGGCTGCTGGACCTGGACGCCGACCCGGTCGCCGTCGACGACCTGCTGCGCACCGACCCGGCACTGGCCCCGCACGTGGACAAGGACCCCGGCCGGCGCGTGCCGCGCACCGTCGACCCCGCCGAGTTCGCGGTGCGCGCGGTCCTGGGCCAGCAGGTCTCGACGGCGGCGGCCCGTACGCACGCGGCCCGGCTGGTCACCGCGTACGGCGAACCCGTCGACGATCCCGAGGGCGGCCTGACACACCTGTTCCCCGGCGTGGACGCGCTCGCGGCGCTCGACCCGGAGACGCTGGCGTTCCCCCGCGCCCGCCGTACGACGCTGACCACGCTGATCGGCGCGCTCGCGGACGGCGGGATCGACCTGGGCGCCGGCAGCGACTGGGGACGGGCCCGCGAGCTGCTGGCGGCCCTGCCGGGCCTGGGACCCTGGACCGTCGAGATCATCGCGATGCGCGCGCTCGGCGACCCGGACGCGTTCACGCCCACCGACCTCGGAGTGCGCACGGCGGCGCGCGCACTCGGCCTGCCGGTGACCCCGGCCGCCCTCACCCGGCACGCCGCGGCCTGGCGGCCCTGGCGCGCGTACGCGGTGCAGTACCTGTGGGCGACCGGCGAGCACGCCATCAACCGGATGCCCGCCTGACCTGAGAGGAACCTCGATGACCACCCGCACCTACACGGTGCTGGACAGCCCGGTCGGCCCGCTGACCCTCGTCGCGGCCGACGGCGTCCTGACCGGCCTGTACATGGACCGGCAGCGGTACCGGCCCGAAGAGCACACCTTCGGCGAGCGCGACCCCGCGCCGTTCGGCGCGGCGATCGACCAGCTGGAGGAGTACTTCGCCGGCCGGCGCACCACCTTCGACCTGCCGCTCGCGCCCGTCGGCACGCCGTTCCAGCGGCAGGTCTGGGCGGCGCTGCTGGAGATCCCCTTCGGGGAGACCGTCTCGTACGGGGAGCTGGCCGAGCGGATCGGCCGGCCCACCGCCGCCCGCGCCGTCGGACTGGCCAACGGCAAGAACCCCATCGGGATCATCGTGCCGTGCCACCGCGTCGTCGGGTCCACCGGCGACCTCACCGGCTACGGCGGCGGCCTGCACCGCAAGCGGCACCTGCTCGCCTTCGAACGGCACGCCGGCACCGAGCCGATGGGGCCGCTGCCCGCGCCGGACCCGGGGAACTAGGACCGGTCGCCCACGGTGAGGTCCTGGGTGCCGACGACCTTCAGCAGCTCGAGGGCCTCGTGCGACGGGCTCCCGGGAGCGGCGGTGTAGAAGATGGTCCACTGGTCACGGTGCGGGTCGTGCAGCGCCTCGCAGTCCAGGTCGAGCCAGCCGACGAGCGGATGGCGCAGTCGCTTGCTCGCCGAGCGGCGGACCTGTACGTCGTGCTCGGCCCACAGGTCACCGAACTCGGGGCTGGCCGCGCGCAGCCGGTCGACCAGGCGGTGGACGCCCCCGTCATGCGGGTAGCGGGCCGCCGCGGCCCGCAGGTCGGCGACCGACTCCCGGGCGAACCGTTCGCCGCCCTCGGCGTCGTGGCGGGCCCGCTCGGCCGGGTCGGTGAAGAACCGCCAGATCAGGTTGCGCTCGCCGGCCGGCAGGCGGGAGAAGTCGCCCAGCAGCGCGGCCGCCATCGGGTTCCACGCCAGGACCTCGTACGTCGCGTCGCAGACCATCGCCGGAGTGTCGTCCAGCCGGTCCAGCAGGTGCAGCACGCCGGGCCGTACGTCGCGGGCCGGCCCCACCGGCGGGCCGGGGACCTCCCCGCCCAGGTGGTACAGGTGGTCGCGTTCGTCGTCGGACAGGCGCAGCGCCCGGCCGATCGCGGCGAGGATCTGCCGGGACGGGCGGGGGCCCCGGCCCTGCTCCAGGCGGATGTAGTAGTCCACCGACATGCCGGCCAGCTGCGCGACCTCCTGGCGGCGCAGGCCGGGCGTGCGCCGGCGTGGACCCGCCTCCAGCCCGACGTCGCCCGGGCGTACCCGGGCACGGCTGCGCCGGAGAAAGGCGGCCAGCTCCGGCCGGTCGAGTTCACTCACCTCGCTCGCTCCACTCCTTCATGGGACAAGCGTGCCGCACCGGCGCGGCCGGGACCATGGGACCGCCGGTACCAGCCTCGGCGGGTCTCTCCCGGCCGTGGCGCGCGGCGGCCAGGGTGAGGGCCATGACGAACCAGAAGAAGATCGTTCTGATCACCGGCGCCAACAAGGGGATCGGCTTCGCCACGGCGCGGGCGCTCGCCCAGGACGGCCACATCGTCCTGCTCGGCGCCCGCGACCCGGAGCGCGGCGGCGCCGCGGCCGCCGAGCTGGCCGGGGAGGGCCTCGACGCGCGGTTCGTACGTCTCGACGTGACCGACCCGGACACGATCGCGGCCGCGGCCCGGCTGATCTCCGAGACTCACGACCGGCTGGACATCCTGATCAACAACGCCGCCATCACCCGCGACGAGGCGCGCCCGCCGTTCGAGCTGCCCGTCGCCGCGCTGCGCGAGGTCTATGAGACCAACGTGTTCGGCGCCGTCGCCGTCACGAACGCGATGCTGCCACTGCTGCGCAGGTCACCGGCCCCCTACATCGGCAACGTCTCCAGCGGGCTGGGCACGGTGAAGTTCCTCGCCGACCCGGACCCGGCGCTGCGGCCGTACGCGAACCTGCTGGCCTACAACTCCTCCAAGGCCGCGCTGAACGCGGTGACGCTGATCTACGCGAACGCGCTGCGGGACAGCGGCATCACGGTGAACGCCCTGTCCCCGGGCTTCTGCGCGACCGACCTGAACGGCCATCGCGGGCACCTGAGCGCCGCGGAGGGCGGGGCGTACATCGCCCGGCAGGTCACCGAGGACGTCCCGAGCGGAGTGTTCCTGAGCGAGAGCGGCGGGACCTACGCCTGGTGAAGCGGTGAGCGGGGAGCCTCAGGCCGGCTGTTCCGCCCCGTGTCCCGTTCCGGTCTCGGCGGCGAAGCGGGCGGCGAACGCGGCGCGGTTCACCGAGTCCGGTGCGCGGTCCCACACCGCGAAGACCACGCGGTCGAAGACGCCCCGGAACTCCCCGTCCGCGATCAGGTGGGCGTGGAACGCCTCGGCGACCTGACGCGGGTCGTTGCGGAACACCCCGCAGCCCCACGCGCCCAGGACCAGCCGGCGCGCGCCGTGGTGGGCGGCCACCGCCAGCACCCGGCGCGCCCGGTCGCGCAGGACTCCCGGGATTCGGTCCGCCATGGCCGGGTCCCGGCGCAGCGCCTCGCCGGCGTTGGGGGCCGGGCAGGTCAGGAACGACACCGGGTACGGCTCGGCCAGCAGGTCCCCGCCATCGCCCCGGTGCACCGGGACGTCGGGGGACCAGATGACGCGGTGGCTGTAGAGCAGGTCGGGTGAGGCGCGGTGCGCCGCGTAGTAGTCGGGGGCGCGCAGCAGGCACGGGTACAGCAGCGAGTGCCGGCACAGGTCCTCCTCCTGCGCGCGGGCACCGCCGACGTAGCCGCCGCCGGGGTTGCGGGCCGATGCGAAGTTCAGCACGGCGATCCGGCCGGTGCCGGTGGCGTGGAGCCGCCGGGCCGCCTGCAGGCTGCCCTCGGCGGTCACCTCGAAGCGCGTCCGGCGCCTCGGCCCGGCCGCGGGCGGCGGGATCGGCCCGTCCGGGGGATGGCTGACCGTGCCCGCCATCGCGGCCTCCAGCGCCGGGGCGATGACGACGACGGCGCCGTCCGCGGTGGCGTACTCGCCGTCGTCGACGATCCGCGCGTTGTCGGAGGCGTACCGGCGCAGGCGCGCGCTCACGCGCGGGCCCGCCACTCGTCCTCGAGCATCGCGTAGATCACCTCGTCGGTCCACTCGCCCTTGACGATCTCGTTCTGCACCAGGTGCGCCTCGCGGCGCATCCCGAGGCGTTCCAGGAGGCGGGCCGAGGCGGTGTTGCGGCCGTCGAGGCGCCCGACGACGCGGTGCAGGCCGAGCCCCTCGAACCCAAGGCGGAGCATCACCTCGGCGGCCTCGGTGGCGTAGCCGTGGCCGCCGTGGTCGGGGTGGAACACGTATCCGATCTCGCCCTGCCGGTGTTCGCGGCTCGTCCACATCAGCACGACGTCGCCGATCAGCGCGCCGGACTCCGGCAGCACGACCGCGAGCTGCAGGTCCCCGTTCTCATCGGCGATCACCGAGGATCGGATCTTCTTCTCCAGCGCCTCGCGGACCTCGTCGCGGTCGCGCTCGCCCCAGTACAGGTAGCGGGCGACCTCCGGACGGGACTGGATGTCGTGGAGGGCGTCGAAATCCTCGGCCGTGTACGGGCGCAGATGGAGTCGCTCGGTGATGATGGGGTAGTCGGGCTTCAGCACGACGTGATCGTATGGCCCGGCGCGAGCGCGCGGCCACCGACTTCTTGACGGGCCTCAGCGGTAGAAGTCCACGATCGGCACCCGGGCCTCGTCGAACAGCGCGGGCCCCTCCTGGGGCACGACCGGCCAGCCGCCGCCCGGTTTGACCGCGTCCAACTGCTCGGTGGACAGCGCGAACACGACACGGCCCAGCCCGGAGCGCTGAATGCCGCCGTAGCACATCGCGCACGGCTGGCAGCTGGTGTACATCGTGGTCGCCGCCGCGGTGTCGGGGTCCAGTTCGCGGGCCGCCCACCGGGCCAGCTTCAGCTCCGGGTGGGCGGCGATGTCCCGGTCGCTGATGACGGTGTTGTGCTCCTCGGCGAGCACGCCGCCGTCCGGGCCGACCAGCAGGGAGCCGTACGGGGCGTCCCCGCTCGCGGCCGCCGCGGCGGCCAGCTCGATGGCCCGGCGCAGGAACCGCTCGTCCTCAGATGTCATCGTCGCTCCGTTCGTCATGGACGTGGGTCCAGGTCCCAATGGTCGGCCACGGTCGCCAGCGCGCTCCAGGCCGTCTGCGGATGCAGCGTCTCGAGCGGGTCGCCGAGGAACGGATCGAGGACAACGGTGTCGGCCCCGAGCAGGCGCAGCTGTTCAAGGTCGTCGAGGACCTGCTTGATCGTGCCCTCGCCGAGCCGGCGGTCGTCGCCGAGGATGGGAGAGTCGGTCAGCCGTAGGAAGATACGCGGCGCCAGGGCGGGCACCGGGCGCTCAAGCCGGTCGGCGAGAGCGGTCATCCGGCCCACAGCGTCACGCAGCCCGGAGAGGGTCAGGTCGTGTATCGGATGCCACGCGTCGCCCAGGCGCACCGCCCGGCGTATGCCCATGTCGCTGTTGCCGCCCACCCAGATCGGGATCGAACCGCTCCGGTAGTCCTTCTCGTCCGCCCACGCGGCGCGGACGGCACGCAGGTGGTCATCGGTCAGCGCGCCGCGCCGTTCGAACGGCACCCCGAGCGCCTCGAACTCCTGGCGCGCCCAGCCGACGGCCACGCCGAGGACCAGGCGGCCTCCGCTGAGCTCGTTGAGGTTGGCCGCCATCCGGGCGAGCAGAAGGGGATGCCGGTAGGGCACGATGACCACCGAGGTGCCGAGCCGGATCCGCTCGGTGACGCCCGCCAGCCAGGCGAGCGTGGTGAACGGCTCGTAGAAGGGCGCCGGATACTGCTCTTCCACGTCCGGTGTCACCACGACATGGTCCGACAGCGTCAACAGGTCATATCCGAGGGCCTCGACCGTCCGCGCCCAGCGGCGCAGCACCTCGGGCTCGGTCCCGGGTCCGTAATTGGGGACGTTAACTCCGATTCGCATACCGCAACGCTATCGAGGCATTCGAGCTCAAGGAAGAGATCATCCACGGCATATGGGGGCTGTCGCCGTGGATATTCCGCTATATTCGGCGGATGGCCGAGGATCTTGACGAGACCGACTGGGTGATCCTGGCGGAACTGCAGCGCGACGGCCGCGTCCCCCTGACCGAGCTCGGCCGCCGGGTCAGCCTCAGTGCGTCGGCGGTGACGGAGCGGGTCAGGCGGCTGGAGTCCCTGGGCGTCATCACGGGCTACCGTGCGGAGGTCGACCTGGCGAAGGTCGGCTACGCGGTCCTGGCGGTCGTACGGCTGAAATATCCCGGCAGCCGGCACGAGCCGCTGCACCGGCTGCTGGAGCGACGCCTCGAGTTCCTCGAGTGCCTGCGGACCGCGGGCGAGGACTGCTACATGCTGAAGGTGGTCGCCGGGTCCATGGCCCACCTCGAACGCCTCGTCGACGAACTGGCGCAGTTCGGCAGCGTCACGACCAACGTGGTGTACAGCCAGACCCTGCCCTACCGGGGCCCCGGCACCCCGCCGGACGCCCCGCACCGCTGAGGACCGCGACGAGAAGCGGCGGACCGGAAAGGACACGGGAACGGTGGTCAGCGCGCGCAGCCGGCTGGTGGCCGGCTACGTCCGCGTCAGGCGGATGAACCGCCTGTACGTCACGGCCGAAGGGGCACGGAACCATCTCGAGGAGCGCACGCTCCGCCCGCAGCCGTACGGACCGCCGCGCCGCCTTCGCGCGGACGTGACGGTGTCCGTCGAGCGGTCGCAGGAGTGGCCCGTCTACCGCCTTGCCCCGAAAGGCCGCGCTCCCCGCGGGTGCCTGGTCTACGCGCACGGGGGAGGGTGGGTCAACGAGATCGTCTCCCAGCACTGGCGGCTCGCCGCGCAGGTCGCCGCCGAGGTGGGGACGACCGTCGTGCTGCCGATCTACCCTCTCGTGCCGTACGGGACCGCCGCGGAGGTCGTCGGGCGTGTGGCCGAGCTCGTCCTCGCCGGTCGGGCCGAGCACGGGGCCACGTGCCTGGCCGGAGACTCCGCGGGCGGGCAGATCGCGTTGTCGACCGCGGTGTTCCTGCGTGACCGCCATCAGGTGACGCTGCCCCGGACCGTGCTCATCTCGCCCGCGCTCGACCTGACATTCGCCAACCCGGACATCGACGCGGTGCAGCCCAGCGACCCGTGGCTCGGGCGCGAAGGCGGCCGGGTCTTCGCCGAGCACTGGCGCGGCGACCTGCCCATCACCGATCCGCGGGTCAGCCCGCTCGGCGCCGACCTGCGCGGGCTGGGTCCGGTGACGCTGTTCTGCGGCACCCGCGACATCTTGAACCCGGACGCGCGCGTCCTGGCCGGCAAGGCCACCGAGGCGGGCGTCGACCTGGAGTTCCACGAGGCCCCGGGCCTCGTGCACGTCTATCCGCTCACCCCGACGCCCGAGGGCAGGGCCGCCCGGACCGTCATCGTCGACCGGCTCCGTTCGGCGCTGACTCCCGCCTGAGCGCACAGACACAGCCCGTCCGGAGACCGGAGTCTCGGACGGCAGGCGACGCGGCGCCCTCGCGGTCGAGCAGGGGACGATCCGGGCCTCAGGGTTCGCGGGCGCGGAGGTAGGCGTCCAGGTCGGCGGCGCCCTTGAGCATGGCGCGGCCCCGGGCGGACAGGCGGGCCTGCCAGTCGCGCAGGGTCGACTCCAGCGGGGCGACGCCTCCGGCGGAGCGGACCTGAGCGATCAGTGGGGCGATCTGTTCCAGCAGGTAGCCGCCTCGCCTGAGCTGGTGGACCAGCCGGACGTCCCGTACGTCGGCCGCGCTGTAGATCCGGTAGCCCGTCTGCGGGTCGCGGCGCGGCCGGACCAGCCCGACGTTCTCCCATTTGCGCAGGGTGGCCGGGCGGAGGCCGAGCCGCCTGGCCAGGGGGCCGATGAACGTGTCGCCGTGTTCCTGCGGCACGGGTGCCAGATCGCGGAGCGCGGCTTCGACGGCCTCGAGGGTGCGACGGTCGTCGAGGAGCCGGCGGTGGCTCTCGTCGATGAGCCGCAGCGCGTCCTCGGTGGCGCCCCGGTTGACCGCCTGCATGATCGACGTGGCCGTCTGGTGACCGTGCCCGGGCAGGAGGGCGAGGAACGCGCCCAGGGCCTGCGCGTGCAGCGGCGTATAGGTGCGGTAGCCGTGGACGGTGCGTTCGGCGGCGGGCAGGATGCCGGCGTCCTCGTAGTTTCTGACCGCCTGGGTGGACAGGCCGTGCTCGCGCGCCAGGTCCACTGGCCTCATGGATGCATCACCGATTGAAGGTTCATTGCGAGAAAAGCGGGATTTTCCACGAAAAGTTTACACCGAAGGTTCAACGATACCGTTTAAGGAATGGATATCAAGGACATGGCCTGGCCGCTCGATGGCATCGGCGTTTCGGCGTTCCTCCGGTCGCTTCCCGCCAGGCCTCTGCTGCTCGGCCTGGGCGAGGCCAGACACTTCGTGGGGGAGTTGGGCGAGTTGCGCAACGAGCTCTTCCGGCTGCTGGTCGAGCACGAGGGCTACCGCTCGTTCGCCATCGAGAGCGACTGCCTCATGGGCCTCGTGGTCGACGACTACATCACGACGGGCGCGGGCACGCTCGACGACGTCATGGAACGCGGCTTCAGCCACCGCTTCGGCACGGCACCGGCCAACCGCGAACTCGTGCGCTGGATGCGCGCGTACAACGAGGAACATGACGAGAAGCTCCGATTCTTCGGGTTCGACGGTCCTCTGGAGTATTGGGCCGAGAGCCCACGCCAGGCGCTCACCGCCCTCCACTCCCTCCTCGACGGCCCGCTTCCCTGCACCCGGGAGACCCTCGACGCGCTGCTGGGCCCGGACGACCGGTGGTCGAACGAGGCCACGGCCATGGATCCGTCCCAGTCGATCGGCCAGTCCGCCGACGCCCAGCGGCTGCGACTGATCGCCGACGACCTGGCAGCGCTGCTCGACACGCAGGCGCCACGGCTGAGCGCGGAGGACAGGGACCGGGCGGCGCTGTACGCGCGCACCGCCACCGGCCTGCTCCGCTACCACTACTGGCTGGCCGACGCGTCCCCGGAGCGGTGGACCCGGCTGTCGGTCCTGCGGGCCGCGATGATGGCCGCCAACCTGCGTGCCGTCGCCGAGCAGGGCCCGGCCCTGGTCTTCGCCTCCAACCTCCACCTGCAGCGGAACAAGAGCGTCATGTCGTTCGGCGACCAGTCGCTGGAGTGGTGGAGCGCGGGAGCGATCACCACGGCGCACCTGGGCGACCGGTACGCCTTCCTGGCCTCCGCCTTCGGCACGGTCGGCGACGACGCCCCGCCCCCGGGCACCGTCGAGGGCATCCTGTCCGCGCTCCCGTGGGATCACTCTCTCATCGACGCCCGCCGCCTGGCCGAGGCCGTCGCGAAGCCGGCCCCGCGCGTCTCCCACGACTTCGCCTATTTCCCGCTGGATCCGGCTCGGCTCGACGTGATCGACGGCGTCATCTTCCTCAAGCAGGCCGTCAGGCTGGCTCCGCTCGGTTGACCGAGCGGGCCCTCACTATCGGATCTGATTGGATTCGGGCCGCCGCACCCCGGATTGCACGGGTTCATTGGACGTGTCGTCCTCCTGTCGTCAAACGATCGTTTGACGACAGGGACGTCCTGCGCCCCTGTGCGGTGCGTTGCTCCAGGCCGTCCAGGATGAGGGCGAGGCCCGCCTCGAATGCGGACTCGTGATCGATCGCCGGCACGTCGGCCGGTAGCGCGGCGGTGCCGTGGCTCGGATCCGCCTGTTCCTCCAGGACGCTGCCGACCGTGAAGCGGCCGGCAGCCAGCATCGCCATCTGCGCGTCGCGCTCGGGCACGCCGGAGGTGATGAGGAAGTCCATCTTGCGGCGGATCCGGGCGAGGTCACCGGTGGGGGTGGTGCCGGCGTGGAGCCGCGCGCCGTCCCGGCGCATCAGCAGGGTGCGCCGGAAGCTGCGCGTGTTCTCCAGGAACCAGTCGCGCCAGTCGTCGCCGGGCGTCGGCAGCGGTTGCGCCGCGTGGGGCGCCATCGCCGCTTCCGCCATGGCGGCCAGGAGGTCTTTCTTGGTGCGGAAGTACCAGTAGAGCGATGGCTGCTCGACGCCCAGGCGCTTCGCCAGCCGCCTCGTGCTGACAGCGTCCAGTCCGACTTCGTCGAGCAGGCCGAGAGCCTCGGTGATGACGGTCTCGCGATTCATCTTGGTCACGTTGAAAATTTATCGCTGATAGATGACACTGGAAAGGAATCATTCACTGATAGATTTTGGGGCGGGGCCATGATCACGCGATCCGGAACACAGTCCTTGCGGGTCCTCGTCGCCGGCGGCGGGATAGCAGGTCAGGCGCTGGCTTTCTGGCTCACGCGGGGCGGCCACAGGGTGACCGTCGTCGAACGCTTTCCGGCGCTGCGGGCCACCGGGGCGCAGGTGGACCTCCGGGGGCAGGGCATCGAGGCCGTCGAGCGGATGGGGCTTCTTGGCGCCGTCCGCGGCAGGCTCGTGGACGAGGCGGGTGTCGCCTTCGTCGACGCGCGCGGCCGGGCCAAGGCGACGATCATGGCCAACACCTCCGGCCGTGGCCGGCAGACCCTCACCTCCGAGTACGAGATCATGCGCGGTGACCTGGTACGCATCCTGCACGAGGCGTCGAAGGACGACGCCGAGTACGTCTTCGGCGTGAGCGTGGACGGCTTCGAGCAGGACGAACAGAAGGTCATCGCGCACTTTTCCGACGGGTCCTGCGGCGAGTTCGACCTCCTGGTCGGCGCGGACGGGCAGGGATCGCGCATCCGGCGGGCGATCCTCCCGGCGGGCTTCGACCCGTACTGGCGGGTCGGCATCCACATGGCCTACTGGTTCATCCCGCGCATAGCGTCCGACAGCAACATCCGGGACACCTACATGGTCCCAGGCGGCCGTCAGATCATGCGCCGCAGCCACAACCCGACCGAGACCCAGGTGTACTTCGTGATGCGGGAGGAATCCGAGGAGGCCTCGGCGATCCACCGGAAACCCGTCGAGCGCCAGCAGGAGTTCTGGGCCGGCAGGTTCCGCGACGCGGGCTGGCAGACCGAGCGCTTCATCGACGGTATGCAGACGAGCCCCTTCTTCTACTCCCAGGAGATCGTCCAGGTCCGAACCGACACCTGGTCCAAAGGCCGCGTGGTCCTGGCCGGCGACGCCGCCCACTGCGCCTCCCCGTACAGCGGCATGGGCATCTCCGGCGGCCTGGTGGGCGCCTACGTCCTGGCCGGCGAGATCAACCGGCATCCGGGCGACCTGCCGACCGCACTGGCGAACTACGACAGCGCGCTGCGGCCCTTCGTCGACGAAATCCAGGGCGAGGTGAATCCGCGTCTCCTGCGCCTGGGCATGCCGATGACCCAGCGTGCGATCGACGCCTTTCAGGCCGCCACCGCACTGGCCTGCTTCCTACGCGTTCCCGATCTCGCCGCGCGCTTTTCGAAGGAGGACCGCGGCGGCAGCTGGCAGCTCCCCGAGAACCCGGCGCCGATCAGCCGTCGGCGGCGAGCTGTCTGACGGCTGCGTCAACGTAGAGGCTGTTGAAGAGCACTACGGAGTTCAGGGCCGGCCCGAGCGCGCCGAGCCGGTCCTCCATGCCTTCGCGGTAGTGCTGGCGCAGTTCGCCGCGCTGCCCGAAGAAGATCTTTCGGGCGAGGCGCAGACGGGTCGACCGGCGCCTTCGGCCTTCCATCGCGCTCCTCTCGCCCGACTCCAGCCTGATGCACTTAGTGTTGCACGCACTGATGTTCGTGCTCGGTGCAAGCGTCGGACTGACCGGACTGCTCACCAAGGACACCTCCGGCGACACCGGGCTGCCACCGGCGCTGGGCTGGGCCGGTATGGCTCCCTGCCTGGCAGGACTCCTGGCGGTCGCGTTGTTGTGGCGACGACCGCGATCGATATGACGCCGGCTCCGGCCGACTCCGCAGGTGATAGGAGGGCGGCCAACACCGGCTCACAACCGACCATGAGCGAAGATTCACGCCCGAAGCACCCGTGAGAGGAACGATGCCCACCACCACCCTTGGCGCCGACGGCCCAGCGGTCAGTCGACTCGGCCTCGGCTGTATGAGCATGACCGGCAGCTACGGTCCGGCCGACCCGCACGAGGCCGCTGCCACCTTGCTGGAAGCCTTCGATTCCGGCGTCACCATGTTCGACACCGGCGACTTCTATGGCGACGGAGCGAACGAGGAACTCGTGGGCCAGACCCTCGCGCCGCACCGTGACCGCGTGGTGCTGGCCACCAAGTCGGGCGTCCGGCGCACCGCCGAAGGGCTGGTCCCCGCGGGCGCACCCGATTATCTGCGCCGCGCCTGCGAAGCGTCCCTGCGCCGGCTCCGTACCGATCACATCGACGTGTACTACCTCGCCCGCATCGATCCTGCCGTACCCGTCGAGGAGTCGGTCGGCGCCCTGGCCGACCTGGTCGCCCAGGGCAAGGTAGGCCACATCGGCCTGTCCGAAGTCTCGGCCGCCACCCTCCGCCGCGCCCACGCCGTTCACCCGATCAGCGTCGTCCAGACCGAGTACTCACTGTGGGAACGCCATGTCGAAAACGACATCCTGCCCACGCTCCGCGACCTCGGCGCCGCCCTGGTCGCCTACAGCCCCCTCGGCCGCGGCCTGCTCACCGGAGCCGTCCGCGCCACCACCCGCTACGACAGCGGGGACTTCCGCGCCACCGCTCCTCGCTACAACGGCGACAACCTCAAGGCCAACCTCACCATCGTCGAAGCCATCACCCACCTGGCCACCACCAAGAACGCCACCCCCGCCCAGATCGCCCTCGCCTGGCTCCTCGCGCGCGGCAGCGACGTCATCCCCGTCCCCGGCAGCTCGCGCCGTCCCCATCTGCGCGACAACCTGGCCGCACTCGACCTGCAGCTGACCGCGACGGATCTCAGCCACATCGACGCGGCCGTCCCCACCACCGGCGCCCGGGGAGCCCGATACGGCGACCACGGCATCCGCATGATCGACCAATGAGACCCGTGGCGAACGGCGTCTTCGCCACGGACTCGACCAACGCGTGTTCACGGGCCATGGAGGAGGACACGGTGCAGCGCATCGGCATCATCGGGGTAGGCGAGATCGGCCGGGCCATCGTGGACGGTCTGTACGAGGGAGGCGACGATGCCCCCGAGGTGTTCCTCTCCCCTCGCGGAGCCCGCACGGCCGCGGAGCTGTCCGAGCGCTACGAGGGCGTGCGGGTGTGTCCCGACAACCAGGCGGTGGTGGACCGCTCCGAGATCGTGATCATCGCCGTCCGCCGTCAGGACCGGCACGAAGCGCTCGCCGGCTTGACGGTCGCCGACGACAAGGTCTTGATCAACGTGATGTCCGGCGTCGGCAACGACGACCTACGCCGGACGCTGGCCACCGAGGCCCCGCTCGTACGGGCCATCCCCCTGCCCGCCATACGCGACCGCCGCTCCGTCACGGTGACGTGCCCCTCCCACCCGGTGGTGGACTCCCTCTTCGAGCACCTGGGCGGGGCGCTCCCGGTCGCGGACGAGACGGCCTTCAACGTCTTCTCCGCGGTGACGGGGACGCAGACCACCCACTACCGGTACCTCGCCACGCTCACGTCGTGGGCCGTCGGCCACGGCATCGCCGCCGGTGAAGCGGACCGCTACGTCCGCGGCCTCTTCCAGGAGGTCGGTCGTGCGCTGAGCGACGAGACCCGCACCCTGCAGCAGCTCGCGGCCGATCACGAGACTCCGAAGGGAAACAACGAGCGCATCCGCACCACCTGGTTCACCGCTGCCAACTCCGAAGCCCTCACCCAGGCCCTCGACGGTCTCCTCTCCGACCTCACATAGCCGCATTTGATCTAGAGCCGACTCTAGCTCCTAAGGTACGGGGCGGTGCGGCGCCACCGGCCCCGTACGGGCGGCGAGGCCGCGTCCGCGTCGCGACCACCGCCACGAGTGAGCGCCGTCGTCCCACTCTGACAAGGAGCATGATCATGCGCTATCGCGTTCTCGGCGGCACCGGCATCCAGGTGAGCGTCCACTGCCTGGGCGCCATGATGTTCGGTGCCGTCGGCAACCCCGACCACGACGAGTGCGCCCGCATCATCCACGCGGCCCTCGACCAGGGGATCAACTTCGTCGACACCGCCGACATGTACTCCGCCGGGGAGTCGGAGGAGATCGTGGGCAAGGCCCTGCGGGGCCGCCGCGACGACGTCGTGCTGGCCACCAAGGTGCACTTTCCGATGGGGGAGGGGCCCAACCGGGGCGGCAACTCGCGGCGCTGGATCATCAAAGAGGTCGAGGAGAGCCTCCGCCGCCTGCGCACCGACTGGATCGACCTCTACCAGATCCACCGTCCCGACCACAGCACCGACGTCGAAGAGACGCTCTCCGCGCTGACCGACCTGGTGCGCCAGGGCAAGATCCGGGCCTTCGGCTGCTCCACCTTTCCGGCCGAGGAGATCGTCGAGGCCCACCATGTGTCCGAGCGCCGTGGCCTGGGGTGGTTCCGGACCGAGCAGCCGCCGTACTCGCTGCTGGCCCGGGGGATCGAGGCGTCGGTCCTGCCGGTCTGCCGGCGGCTCGGCATGGGCGTGCTGACGTGGAGCCCGCTCGCCTCGGGCTTCCTGACCGGCCGGTACCGCAAGGACGGCTCCGTCGACCTGTCCAGCGGCCGTGCCGCGCTGACGCCCGCCCGGTTCGACCCCGCCCTCCCGGGGAACGCCGCGAAGTACGAGGCCGTGGAGCGGCTCATCGAGCTCGCCGCCGACCTCGGCTGCACGCTGCCCGAACTCGCGGTCGCCTTCCCCGTCGCGCACCCGGCCGTCACCTCGGTGATCATCGGCCCCCGGACGATGGAGCAGTTGCGGGCCACGCTCAAGGGCGCCGACCTCACCCTCGACGACGCGGCGCTCGATCGGATCGACGAGATCGTGCCGCCCGGAACCGACCTGTACCGCGCGGACGGCGCCTGGCGCTCGCCCGCGCTGACCGACGTCTCGGCGCGGCGGCGCGCGGTCGGCGACCGCGCCGCCGGCTGAGCGCGGGGGCACCGCCCACACGCCCGGGGACGCCCACGTTTTCCCGGAAAGAGATCAGTTCTCGCGGGTCCAGGCGGGCGTGATCCGCACTTCGCGGAGGCGCCAGCCCGCCGGCGTCCGCACCGCGGTGCCGGCCAGTCGCAGGCCGCCGGTGAAGTGGGGTGCCTGGCCGTCGCGGTAGTAGTACACGAGCGAGTTCGCCGAGGCGGCCGCCTGGTCACCGTCGACCTCCACCAGAAGGTCGGTGGTCGTGTGCTGGGTGTGTTGCCCCTCGACCTCGCCCTGTCGCATGAAGCCGACGACCTTGTCGATGCCGCGAAGCTCGCCCCCGCGCGGCGAGTGCACCGCCACATCGTCATTGAAGACGGTGTCCGCATCCTCCCACCGCTTCTCGTCGAGCAGGAGCGCGAAGCGGGTGAACAGGTCGGCGATCTCAATACGGTCGGCGATCAGAGTATCCGTGGACATGACATCCCTTCCGTTGGAACGTCCAATGTTGGTCACGCCAACAATACACGGATTCATTGGCCACACCAACGACGCGGCGAAGCGCCCGGCGAATGATGGGGTTATATACACATGACCCCAATGGGGGTATACGTGAGAGGGTCATCGCGTTCCCGACCCTGAGGACCGGCCATGCCGAAGATCAACGTGTACCTGCCCGACGAACTCGCCGAAGCCGTCAAGAACGCCGACGTGCCGGTCTCCGCGATCTGCCAGCGAGCCCTGGAACAGGCCGTGCGCCGGGTCACCGCGATCCGCCAGACGGCGCTGGGCGAGCTGACTTCGGACGCCCTGGCCGACCGGCTGCCCTCGTTCACCCAGCGGGCCCACACCACGATCAAGCTGGCCATCGATCGGGCGTCCACCGGCGGACGCCCGAACGTCGGCACGGCGGACCTGCTGGCCGGCATCGTCACCGAGGGCGGGAACCTCGCGTTGCACGTGCTGCGCGCCATCGACATCGATCCCCTCCCGCTCCAGCGCGACCTCGAACGGAACACGGACGACGAGCCCGGCGGGGCGGACGACGACTCCTCGATGCACTTCAGTCGCCGAGTTGCACCGACTGATCGGACGCTACCCCGACGAGGCGCGGGAGATCTGCGCGAAGGTCGACGGCGCGTTCGACAAGCCCGCGTGACCG
>NZ_JBFAUT010000101.1:0-19226 GCF_040679475.1 Actinoallomurus sp. NPDC052274 | reverse complement strand
CCTACGCCCTCGAACGACCGACCGATCCCTGATCTCGAAACCCACCACGTCCCCTGCCGGGTCGAGGTGTTGCAACGATCGCTAGAAGGCAAGTCATCGGGAGGGGCCTTTTGCTAACGCGCCTGCTACCAGCGGGTCCCACCCCGCCTTGATCCCTTGGCGGACACGTCGGCCCCCGCGAGAAGCGCCTTCCAGTCGTCCCAGTCGTCGGCGGGTCGACCGACCGCCCGTCCGGTTGGACGAAGACGAAATCGCCGTCTCCGCGCAGTCCGTAGCGGTTCCGCTTGCTCGCGGTGTTGCCTCCTGTCGTCTCTGTGAGACAGCGGCCGTCAGCGGCATCGCCCGATGCCCAGGATCCAGCGTGCGCCCTGGCGTGGTGCGGGCCATGGCCAGGACTGCGCTTTGATGATCGCCTGGGTCAGTTGCTCGGGGTCGGCGGCTTCGACGAGCCGCCATCCGGCGGGTGGCGGGATGAGCGCCCACCATGCGCCCGTGCGCGTTCCGAACCAGAAGACCAGGCCCGGAAATCGTTGCTGGAGCACGGTGGCGGGATGGGGTGTCACGGCTGGTCGCCCGGCTTGGTATTACGCGTTCTGAGGTAGGCGGCGAGTCGTTCTGCCGCGCTGGCGACATAGCTCGATGAGTATCTCCAGTTCCCGTGCGCGGGATATTCCGTCCATGCGCCAACCGTCGCGGTCGGGACGCCCGAGACCCATTCCTCGCTGCTATTCCGAGACGTGATGCCGAGCCGAGATATACGCTCAACCTGCACTAACTCCTCCTGAAGACAACGCCGGAGCCGACCGGGGGTAGAGATGCGAAGGAGAGCGACTGACTCGATCACAGTCCCACCGTCACTGTGGGAGCGCCCAGAGATGATCGATGCTCTGGGCGATCGCGATATCGGTCGAGTGTTCCGGCTTGTCCAGCAATACGCGGGTGCGTCGCAGACTTAACTCGCCATCGCGTGTGGAACGACACAGGGAAAGATCAGCATCTACATGCGAGGCGTGGCCCAAGTGGAGAAGCTGGACCGGTTCGAGATGATCGCCGAGGGCTTGGGGATGCCGGATGGGGCCCGCATGGCTCTCGGGCTCGCTCCTAGGAAAAAGACCATCAAGGCCGTTCAATCGGCGCCATCGCCGCCTGACCAACAGGTATTACGTCAGGGGATGGGCTGCTTTCGGAGCCGTCGGTAGCGTCGGACGACGAGGGGATCTTAGTTCCCTGCCGCGCAATCGACGGAAGGATCACGTGGGTGTTCGTACCGCGCCGAACGTTCCTGCTGGGAGGCATTGCGGCGGCCACGGTAGGAGGGCCGAAACCAGAAGCACTGAGATCGACGCACCGATTTCCGACCGCCGCCGGAGGCATGAACCCGATCGAGCACCTACAACGGGTCCGCTTGGTCCTGGTCGAGTCGGACAACCTGCTCGGGCCACGTCCGGTCATCTCGACCGTTCACGAGCAGATCCGGATCATCCAGCAACTCCGCAGCACTACCACCGGCGCCGACCGGCGTGCTCTGCTCCATCTCCAGGCCCAGTACGGCGAGTTCGCCAGTTGGTTGCACCATGACGGGGAGACTTCCGTACCGCACAGCACTGGACCGATCGCGCTCTCGAGTGGTCTCAGACGGCAGGTGATCCGGAGATGACCGCCTATATCCTGGCCCGTAAGAGCCAACTCGCCGGAGACATGCGCGATTCGGCCAACGCGCTGGACCACGCCGAGGCGGCTCTAGAACTCGTGCCCCCGCGTAGCCGGCTCAAGGCCGCTGCTGCCGCTTATGCCGCCTACGCCCACGCGCTCGCGGGCGAGCCTTCCTACGACGCCGTCATACGGATACACGACGAGGCACGCGCCACTCTCGCTGACCTGGACACCACGCGAGAGTCCCCATGGGCGGTCTGGATGAACGACGCCTATCTAAGCGTCGAGCGCGCGCGGTGCCTGTCCCTGCTAGGCAGGCACAACGACGCCGCAGCAATCTTCCAAGAGGCCATCAAGGGCGTCCCTCAGGTGTTCCGCCGGGACCGGGGCGTCTACCTCGCCCGCGAAGCACTTGCCCACGCCAACGCTGGGGAACCGGACCAGGCCGCCAAAGTCGGCACCGCAGCTTTGTGGATTGCTGCGGAGACCGAGTCCAGCCGAATCGTCCACGAGCTGGCCCACCTCGACGCCCGGCTCGCGCGATGGAAACGCGTCCCCGAAGTCGCCGAATTCCGCGACCACCTCACCACCACCCTTCCCCGAGAGAAAGACGGGAGATCGACCACATGAGCACGCGCCCGTACGTGCTGCTCAGCGTGGCGATCTCCATCGATGGCTACATCGACGACACCAGCCCGGAACGACTGCTGCTGTCGAACGAGGCCGACTTCGACCGGGTCGACGAGGTGCGCGCCGAGTCCGACGCGATCCTGATCGGAGCCACGACCCTCCGGCGGGACAACCCCCGGCTACTGGTCAACTCGGCCACACGACGGGACGAGCGCGAGGCGCGCGGTCGCCCGCCGTACCCGCTGAAGATCACGATTACCCGCAGCGGGGACCTGGACCGTGACCTGAAGTTCTGGCACCACGGCGGGGACAAGCTCATCTACTGCCCCGATGCGGCCGTCTCCGGTCTGCGCGAGCAGCTGGGGGACCTGGCCGACGTCGTCGGGCTCGGGGAGGTCCTCGACTTCGAGGCGATGCTTGATGACCTCGGGGCGCGAGGTATCAAGCGCCTCATGGTCGAAGGAGGCGGGACGGTCCACACCCAGTTCCTGTCCGCCGGCCTGGCCGATGAGATTCATCTGGCCATCGCGCCGTTCTTCCTCGGCGACCCCGATGCACCGCGGTTCGTCAACCCGGGCGACTTCCCGTCCGGGCCGGGGAACCGGATGACGCTCGCGGAGGCCCGCCCGATCGGGGACATCGCGTTCCTGCGCTACCTCCCCAAGGAGAAGAGCACGTAGCTGGATGAACGTTCATGCCCTGGACTCGGACACCGCCGCCCACCAGTAGCCGCGACCGCCAGCAGAATCGGCGGCGGCATCGCAGCCCTGCCGGATGAGTATTTTCTTCACGTCTTTAGACGACCTCGCCGGCGCATCCCTACACAGCGACGGTTCGCAATTCTCAATCAGCGGCCGGGTCGTCGCGGGGCACCGGGCGGCCAATCGTCCCGAGCCATCAACGGCAGACGGCAGAAAGCCACACCCGGCACCCCCGGGCGCCTGAACCCTACGACGATCCGAGCACCCTACCGATCAAGGTAGGGAAGGCAGAGGGGATGACCCGGCAGGCGGTGCTGTGGCGTGGGCGCCCTTGCCCCGTCCGGTCCCACAAATCCACCGGCAGGTGACCCATCACGGCGGCTGAGCGGCTACTGATGTAGGTGCTGTCGTTCATCTATGCAGCGGTTTTGGCTGCAGTTGTACCTGTGTCTCAGTATCGGTGAATCCGACCGAGCGATACACCCGGATCGCGACGTAGGTCGGATCAGCCACCATGATCAGCATGCGGACAGCCATATGCGCTACAGCGTGCCGACCTGCAGTGTAGACGAGTGTTCCGGCTAGGCCCTGGTTCCGATGGTCTGGGTGCGTGTCGACGCTTTGGTAGCGGGCAATGCCGGAGCCATCGGTGAAAACGCCGAGTCCGGAAACCATCCGACCGTCCTTGAACGCCCCGAACCACGCGCCATGGCCGAGTTCTTGCAGCCGTCGCATTGCCGCTAGCTTTCGCCGCGCGAACACCCGGTAGCCTTCGACATCCGGTTCGGTGTTGACGGCCTCCTTGAGCGCCAAAGCCGCACGCCAATCAGCGTCACTGGCCAGAATGCGAAAGTCAGCTTCGCGGTTGGGGCGAGGCGGCAGTTGCAGCGCCCCGGCGGTCATCACGGTGCTGCGTTCGACATCCAGTCCGGCTGCCGCCAGTTCCCGCATGTTCCCGGCATCGCCACGCACGCCGTCGACACCCAGGGCGACATGGTTGGCATCGGGGAATTCGCGATGGAAGGTATCCACCCATGACTGCACCGTCCCGGGCGTTGCTGGCCCAGGCAGCAGGACGAAGTTCCCCCAGTGATAGGTCGGGTTGGCCGGCGTTCGGACGACCAAGTAACCGTCGCGGCGATCGATGAGACTCCCTTGCAGCCTCAGCAACATCAGATCACTCTGGTACCCCAGGGACAGCACAGCCATGATCAAAACGTACGCGAACTGAGCAGCGGCGAGGCGTCGTCTTCTCTACGGCAGGCGGCTGCGAGGAAGGCGACGCAGGAAGATGGGCATGAGAGACACCGGGCCAGCGTCGGGCGATCTTGCTAACGCGGGTGCTGACTCGAAATCCTGGCCAGCATCAGCGCCCGGCGCGCATAATCGCAGTAGTAACCGGCATCGGGTGTGGAGCTCAGCCCCGACCGCGCCCCGGCCGATCTTGAAGGGGTGTGGCCTGCCCACTTTCAGCCCTGAAGGGCGTCCCCGCAGGGGACATCGAGAACTAACAACGCGGCTGGATGACCTTGGACGGCTGTGGACTCGGGAGCGCTGGGGGAGCAGGTCAAGCAACGGATTTGGACGCCTGGGGACGTCGGTAGCCTGACTCGTAATGAATAGGTCGTCGGTTCGATTCCGACAGGCGGCTCCCAGGTCAAAGGCCCTTCCGATCATCGGAAGGGTCTTTGCTGACAGCGGGCCCTACGCCGCCTTGATCGCCTTGGCGACCACGTCCGCCGCAGCCGTCTCGGCCTAGCGCACGACTGGCTTTCTCGTCAGGGACGCCGGTGTCGGCGATCGCCCGGCTGCTTGCCGCGGACGAGGACACCGTGCGCGATGGGGGCCACGCCTTCAACGAGAAGGACCTGGCCGCCCTGGACCCTCAGTGGGTGGGGGCCGTCCCCGCCTGATCAGTGACGATGACATCGCGTTCATCGTCGCGACGGCCTTGATCTACAGGTCGATGACGACCTTGCCGTGCACGTGCCGGCCGGCCTGGAGCTCGGCCGCGCGGCGGATCTGCTCGACCGGGAAGCTCGCCGCGATGGGCACCCGGAGTCGGCCCGCCGCGACCAGACGGGCGACCTCTTCCAGGGCGCCGGGGGCGGCGTTCGCGCCGTTGGCCGCCGCCACGCCGTCGACCTGCGCGGCGATGGTGCAGATGCGGCCGTCCGGGACGCCGAGTTCCCTTGCGGCGTGCACTGTCTCCGTCCCGTGCAGGTCGATGGCGGCGGTGACACCGCCGGGAGCGAGGGCTCGGACCCGGTCGGCCAGGCCGTCGCCGTAGGCGACCGGCTCGGCTCCGAGACCGCGCAGGAAATCGGATGATGTCGCCGATCCCGTCCCGATCACGCGCGCTCCTGCGATGCGGGCCAGCTGGACGGCGAACACCCCGACCCCGCCCGCCGCGCCGCCGATCAGCACTGTGTCGTCCGGGCCGGGGTCGACCACGGCGAGGGCGGCGGATGCCGTGCGGCCGGCGATCGTGAGGGTGGCGGCGGTGCGGTCGTCGACGCCGTCGGGAGTGTGATGGGCCTCGTTCGCCGCGATGCCCCCGGCCGGGTCGATCACCACGAAGTCGGCGACCGCGCGGGACAGGGCGCCCCCGAACACCCGGTCGCCGGGCGCGAAGCCGGTCACCCCGTCACCGACCTGGTCGACCAGTCCCGCGTAGTCGGTCCCGAATCCGGTTGGCAGGCTCAAGCCGAACCGGGCGGCGGTGTCCGCGTCGGCGGTCATGATCCAGTCCATCGGGTTCAGGCCGGCCGCGGTGACCCGCACGCGGATCTGTCCCGGGCCGGCCTGTGGAGTGGGAACCTCACGGATGTCCAGGACTTCGAGGCCGCCGAATGAATCGAGCCGGACCGCCCTGCTCCTGCCCGTCGGCGGTTGATCGCTCTGTTCCTGCATGTACGCCTGTCTCCTTGGGGACCGAGGGAGCGCCTTGAAACGGACTATGCTCCGTTTCCATGGATGACCGTAACACAACCGGAGCGTGATCCGTTTTGACTGAGGCGGAGAAGCGCGCGCCACGGGCGGACGCGACCCGTAACCGCGACCAGTTGCTCGCGGTGGCGACCCGCGTGTTCGTGTCGGCTGACGCCGAGCCGTCGATGCGTGCGATCGCCCGCGAGGCCGGGGTCGGCATCGCCACGCTCTACCGGCACTTCCCGACCCGCGAGTCGCTGGTCGATGCGGTCTACCGGGACCAGGTCGTACGGCTGACGACCGGCGCCCGCGAACTGGTCGGCCAACTGCCCCCGGCCACGGCGATGCGGCGCTGGATGGACTTGTTCGGGGACTGGATCGCGACCAAGAACGGCATGCTCGACACGCTGCTTGCGATGATCGAGTCAGGCGAGATCGCCCATGCACAGACCCGGACCGAGCTCCTGGCGGCCATCACCACGATTCTCGACGCCGGTCGCGTGGCGGGCGACCTCCGCTCCGACGTCACCGCCGAAGACATCGCCGACTCCCTCATCGGCATCTTCACCGTGGCCCCCCGGCGCGAGCATGAAGCCAAGGCCGGTCGCCTGCTGGACCTCCTGATGGACGGCCTCCGGCCCGCCGCCCGGCCGGCCTGAGCCCGGATCGAGGCGGCTAGTGTGGTGACCACTATTGATCACCAGGTTGGTCACGGCGTTCGTGCGCTGGGTCAGGCCGTCTCGCAGCGTTCACGCAGGGTCGTGACACCATCGCCGTCGAGCTCGTCGCAGTAGGTGGCGCGCCCGGTCATCGCCATTGTCAGCGCTAGCGTGGTGCCGGACACGAGTGGCCCGGAGCCGGCGGTGAAGGGTCCGTCGGTGGCAACGAGTCGAAGACCGGTGATCCGCCCTTTGGCCAGGACGACGAGATCGGATCCCCGGTAGTACTCGGCCACCTGCGTGACCGTCTGGATCGGGTAGTCGCGGCGGATGCCCAGCGGCCGCCGGATGTCCTCCCCGTGCACGATCGATTCGCCGAGCATCGCCACGGTGGGGAGAGGCGGTTTGGTCGTGCTGGTGATGACGCCGTGGAACCTTTCGAGTGTCTCCGACGCGGTCGCGCCCAACTGCTGGTTCAGGCGCATGGTCACCTGCCTGTCGAAGTCGAACCGGCAGCGGATCACGCCCGCCAGCCAGCGCACGGGGTTGAGGCTCGCCCCGGCGGCGAGGTGGGCTAGCACCTCGCGCACGGTCAACCCGGTGCACAGCGACGGCGTCGCCCACCGCTCGTCGGTCAGGTTCGCGAGGTCTGCCGCCAGGGCCGCCCGTTCGGCGTGCACCAGCGGCCAGACGCCGGTTGCGCGGTGGAGATCTGGTTTCGGTGCTGTTCCGGTCACCTGGCTGGTCTCCTTTACAGGGGTGGCCTTCGCCGCGGGCTGGGCAGTGGGGTCGTCGTGGATGTCCGGGCGTTCTCGGTTGTCAGCGGCTCAGCAGTCCGATGAGGTTGCCGTCGGGGTCGGCGAAGGTGGCGATTCGGCTGCCGGGCGTGTCAGTTGGCTCCATGACGCGGGTGCCGCCGAGCCGTTCCGCGAGGGCGAGCGCGCTGTCGACGTCGTCGACTCGGAAATAGACGACGATCCCGGTGTAGGGACTGCCGGGACCGGCCTGGCCGATCCCACCCGTCGGCCGGCCGTCGTCGTCGCCGACGAGCGCGTAGGTCTCGTCGAGGACGTTCACCGGCCAGCCGAACATCTCCTGGTAGAAGCGTCGCGCTCGCGAGGCGTCCGGGGTGGAGATATCGAACCATTCAGGCGTATGGGGGTGTCCGGTCGACGTCATGGGAACTCCTTCTTGGCAGGGGCGGTCGTGCTCCATCGGAGGTGGGACTCCTGCGATGAGGCAGAATCGTCGCTCGTGGGCGAAGTTTCTTCCGGACGGTTCGCGGCAGCGGAGGGCGCCGAGGACGCCGACCTGGCCCGGGCGCGCGCCGGAGACGACACCGCGTTCGGACGTCTCGTGGAGCCGCTGCGCCGCGAGTTGCACGCCCACTGCTACCGCGTGCTCGGCTCGACACACGATGCCGACGACGCGTTGCAGGACGCGCTGCTGCGGGCGTGGCGAGGGCTCGCGCGCTTCGAGGGCCGCGGCTCTCTGCGCACGTGGCTGTACACCGTGGCCACCCGCACGTGCCTGGACATCGTCGAAGCCCGTGGCAGGCGGGCCCTGCCCGTCGACCTCGGCCCGTCCAGTGACCGCGCTGTGCTCGGCGGCAACGCTCCGCTTGCCGACGTCGCCTGGCTGGGTCCCTATCCCGATGGCGGCCTCCCCCGCGGCCCGGCCGGCCCGGACGCGCGCTATGAGCAACGCGAAGCCGTCGAGCTCGCCTTCGTCGCCGCTCTACAGCACCTGCCGGGCAACCAGCGGGCCGCGCTGCTGCTGTTCGAGGTCCTTGGTTTCTCCGCCGCCGAGATCGCCACGATGATGGACACCTCGACCACCTCGGTGAACTCCGCACTGGCGCGAGCCCGCAAGATCGTTGCAGAGAAGGTCCCCGCCCGTACCCAGCAGCAGACGCTGCGCCAGATCGGCGACGCCCAGGTGCGAGAGATCGTCACCCGGTACGCCACCGCCCTTGAACGCGGCGACGCCGACGCCTTGGTCGCGCTGCTCACCGAGGACGTCACGTGGTCGATGCCGCCGCTGCCGCACTGGTACCACGGCATCGAGGCGGTCGCCGACTTCGCCGTGCAGGTGCCGATGACCCGTTGCCCAAGCTGGCGACACCTCCTGACCAGTGCGAACGGCCAGCCGGCCGCGGCGTTCTACGTCGGAACGGACGACTCCGGTCCCCACCTCGCCTGGTCGATCACGGTGCTCACCCTGCGCGGCGAGCACATCGCCGAGATGACCTCATTCCTCGGCTCCGACCACTTCGCGCCTTTCGGGCTGCCCGCTTCACTGTCCAGACGAGATCCAGACCCGACCGGCGCCGTTCAGGCCCGTCCGGCACGATGAGGAGCCGATCCACGCCGCAGTCATAACAGCCGAACGGCGCCCGCCATCTCGGCGATCCGGTCCAGGAGTAGTCGGTAAGGGGACCGGGCCACGCTGGTGCCACTCCCACCAGCGGTCGGGTGTGCGATCGACCGCGCCATCGCGGACCGGATGAGTGGGCCTCCGCGAAGCCCGCGAAGACGGGCTTCATCACTCCAGTAGAGCGGAGGCGGCGGCGGCCGCGCCGGTGAAGGCGTCCTCGATGACGCGCATGCCGGCGGTCACGATGGCTCCTTCATGGAGCAGCATGATGTGCTCGCCCACCTGTCGGGGATCGGCAACGCCGGCTGCGGTGGCCAGATCGGTGAACAGCGCCAGCATCCAGCGCTTCTGTCCCATGATCACGGGGTACGCCGGGTGCGCGGGGTCGCTGATCTCGGCGTGCGCGTTGATCATGCTGCACCCTTTCCGTCCTCGTTCCCGCGCCCATGCGGCTGAAGCACGGAAGACGGCGGCGACCTGGCCGCGCGGGGACGGGTCGGCCTGGGCCAGGTGGCCGTCGAGAAAGCCGCGCCATCGGCGGTCGCGCTCCGTCAGGTACTCCACGACCAGGCGCTCCTTGGACCCGAACCGGTCGTACAGCGTCTTCTTGGTGACTCCGGCGCGTTTGGCGATGACATCGACTCCGACGGCATGGATGCCCTGCTCGTAGAACAGCTCAGAGGCGGCCTGGAGTACGGCCTGCGCCTTGGGGGTCCAGTCGATGGCCTCGCTCATGACCCCAGGATACCGCCACCGGTATACCGATCTGTATAGTCGCGCCCATGAGTAAACAGATCGGTATACCTGGCGCGCCGCGGACGTGGTCGACGAGCGTCCTCGCGGTCTTGTTCGTGCTCTGCTGGTCCTCGGGTTTCGTCGGCGCGAAGCTCGGCGCCGCCGAAGCTCCAGTCACCACGATCCTGATGTGGCGGTTCGTGCCGCTGGCGGTTCTCCTCCTCGCGGCCGTGCTGACGCGACTCGGGCGAGGATCCCCACCGCCCTCGGGTGGCGACGTGACACGCCACGTGCTCATCGGTCTGCTCTCGCAGTCCGGGTACCTGCTCACCGTCTACTGGGCCATTGGTCTCGGGGTGAGCACGGGCACCACCGCCCTCATCGACGGGGTGCAGCCACTCGTCGCAGCCGCGCTCGTAGGCCCGCTACTCGGCGTCGCGGTGGCGGGACGCCAGTGGGCGGGGCTGGTGCTCGGACTCGTCGGCGCGATCCTCGTCAGCTGGACCGACGCCTCCCTGCCCGCGAGTCAGGCCCCCGGGTGGGCCTATCTGGTCCCCTTCGTCGGAATGCTCAGCCTCATCGCGTCCACGATCCTCGAACGCCGCGCCAAGCTGCGCACCCCGCCCTTGCAGGCGTTGGCGATCCACTGCGCCACCTCGGCCATCGTGTTCACCGTCCTCGCCATCGCCACGGGAACCGCCACCCCGCCGTCCTCGCCCTCGTTCTGGACCGCGATGGTGTGGTTGATCCTGCTCGCGACCTTCGGCGGCTACGGCCTCTACTGGTTCTTGGTCCAGCGCATCGGTGTCACGACGGTCAACAGCCTGATGTTCTTCATCGCACCCGTCACTTCCGTCTGGGGCGCCGTGATGTTCGGGGAGCCCCTCACCCTTGTCACCGTGGTCGGGCTCACGCTCGCGCTCGTCGCGGCACTGATCGCCGGCGGGGCGGCACGCCGGCCTCGAACGAGACACCAGGGTTCTAGCGGACGTTCAAGCGGAGCGTCTTCGACCTGGCGATGATGGTGCCCTCGTCCCGGAACAGGGTGTAGAAGATCTCCACCTCCACGCCGCCCCGATACGCGGCGTAGGCGTGCTGCAGGTCGAAGGTGAACTCCCATCCGCGTCCCGCGCCGTGGGCTGGGCCGTCCGCGCCGGAGGTCGGCCGCCCTCCTTCGACCATGATCGCTACCGGGAGCGCAACACCGTGGAACGGTGTTTCAACAAACTCAAGGCCTTCCGCGCCGTCGCGACAAGGTTCGACAAACGCGCACGTATCTACCAGGGCACCATCGACGTCGCCTCGATCCGGATCTGGCTCCGTGACCCGGTTACCTGATCCAAGGGCAGGCCCTGGATCCCATCAGAGGCAAGTACTTGCCAAATTGATAAGTACTTGCCACAGTAGCGGCATGGAGATGAGTGAACTGGACCCCTCGGCCGCGTTGGCACAGGCGGAACAACTCAAGGCCGCGGTGGACCGGCGTTCGCGCTGGGTGGTCGGCTACCAACTGGCGTACGGGACGGCGTCGTTGGCGATGGTGCTCGCGCTCGGCCTGCTGGGCGGCCGGCTGGGCACCGTGGTCAGCCTGGCCATCTGGGTCCCCGTAGTCGTCGCGCTGAGCGTGTACGCGGCGCAGCAGCCGGTCGCACATCGTGGGATGGCGGTGACACACGGCGTGATGGTCGGGGCCTGGGGCGTGCTGTACGGAGCTGTGCTCGGTGTCGGAATCGCGTTCTTCCCGGGCGACCTCGCCTGGTGGCTGCCGGGTGCGGCACTGGTGGCGCTGCCCGGTTTCGGGGCGGCCTACGTGACGTCCCGGAGAGTGCGGGCATGACCCATCCTCGGCACGCGCTGGACGAGGTCATCCACTCCCCGGTCCGGTTTTCTATCATGGCGACACTGGCGGCGGCCGATAAGGCGGAGTTCGCCTACGTGCGCGACACCGTCGAGGTGAGTGACCCAGTACTGTCCAAGCAGGCCGCCACCCTGGAGAAGACGGGCTACGTCAAGATCACCAAGGGGTACGTCGGGAAACGCCCGCGGACCTGGCTGTCGCTCACCGCTCGGGGCCGCCGCGCGTACACCGCGCACGTCGAGGCGTTGCGTGCCATCACCGAACGTATGCCTCCTGAGAAGTCCCAGCGCGATCTCGGCCAACCGAGGTCCGAAACCCGAGATCGAGATCCAAGGGACACGCCCTAGAGGACGCGACCGACGGAACCCTCGTGGGGCTACCTCGCGGCGGAGGACGCGGCGGACGCGCGTACCGGGCGCGCGGGCGGTGCGGTGGAACCCGGCGGCGCGTCGTACACGGTGGCTCGATCGCGCTCCGACCCGGCGGGCCGACCGCTCCCCAGCCGGCCCGGAGTCCTGATGATCGTCTCGACGAGGTCCGCGGACGAGGCCTGGTCAGCGGGCGGCGGTCCCCTCTCCGAGCAGGAGCGCCCGTCCCAGTTCGTCCGCCACCTCCAGGACGGTCTTCACGACGTCGGACGTGGTGCGGAAGTTCACGAAGCACGCGCGCAGGCAGGTGCGGCCATCGACGATCGCCGGTGCGAGGAAGACGCGGCCGTCGGCCTGCATGGCCCGGGCGAGCCGCTCGTTGTGGGCGTCGAGCTCGCTTTCGCCCATCCCGGGCAGGACGTGCCGGAAGCAGACGGTCGACAGCATCGGCTCGTGCAGCAGTTCGAAGGAGGCGTGCGCCCGTACCTCGTCGGCGAGCAGCGCCGCGTTGGCGAGCGTGCCCTCGATCCAGGAACGGAACTGGTCGGCGCCGTGGACCCGCATCGCCAGCCACAGGCGCAGGGAGCGGAAGGGCCGGGAGTACTCGAAGGTGTGGTCGACCGGGTTGCCGGTGTCCTCCGCGTGGAGCATGTAGCGCTCCTCGTGGCCGAACGCCGCGCGCAGCGCGCCGCGGTGACGTACCAGGATGACGCTGCAGCTCTTCTGCATGCCGAGCCACTTGTGCGCGTCGATGGTGACGGAGTCGGCGCGGTCGAGTCCGGTGAACCAGTGCGCGGCCGTCGAGGTGGCGGCGGCCGGTAGGCCGTAGGCGCCGTCGACGTGCAGCCAAACCCCGTGCCGCTCGCTCACGTCGGCGATCGCGGCGAGTGGGTCGACCGCTCCGGTCAACGTGGTGCCGGCGGTCGCGACGACGGCCACGGGAGTGAAACCCTCCGCCCGGTCGCGCTCGAGGGCGTCGTGGAGCGCGTCCACGCGCATTCGATGCCGCTCGTCGGTCGGGATCCGGCGCAGTGCCCGGCGGCCCAGGCCCGCCGCCTCCACGGCGCGCGCGATGGAGTGGTGCGCCTCGTCCGAGCAGTAGACGGTGGCCCGGCGGCCGGCGACCCCCTCCTCGCGGACGCCCGGCAGCGCCTGCTCCCGCGCCGCGAGCAGGGCGGTCAGGTTGGAGGTCTGGCCGCCGCTGGTGAAGTGCCCCTCACCCAGTGGGAAGCCGGCGAAGTCGGCCACCCAGCGTACGGCCTGCCGGTCGAGCAGGTCGGCGGTCCCGGCGGCGGTGGCCAGGTTCGCGTCGTAGGCGGCGGACAGCGCCGAGGCCAGCACGCTCACCTCCAGACCGCTGGAGCCGACATAGGCGAGGAACAGCGGTCGCGACGGCGACACGCTGGACTCCAGGATGTTCACGGCGTCATCCAGCGCGGCGCGCGTGTCGTCCGGCTGCTCCGGCAGCGGGCCTCGCAGTCGCTCGACCAGGCCCGCGTCAACCTCCGGCTCACATGGTCGGGGCCGGTCGAACGACTCCCACGCCGCTGTCAGGTAGCGGCACAGGTCTTCGAGGACTCCTGCCCGGTCGGCGAGCGCCGAGGGTGAGGTACGGAGCAATTCCGGAAGAGCGCGGTCAGGCGAATCGGTCATGCCGAAACTGTGGAGAGGGTATGGTCATCAGCGCAACAGGCCGTCGTTCGGTTGCGCAGGATGACGTCTGTACGGGGATACAACGTGTCATACTGCGCAATGTGGATGCTCTCGATGCCCGGATCCTTCTCGCCGTCGACGACGATCCCGACGCCACCATCCTCGCCCTGGCCAAGCGGCTCGGCATCGCCCGCAACACTCTTCACGCCCGGCTGCGGCGGCTCCAGGAGGCCGGCGCCGTACGGGAGTTCTCGCGCCGGGTCGACCCGGCCGCCCTCGGGTACGGTCTCGTCGCGTTCGTCTCCGTCGCCCTGAGCCAGACCACCGGACGCCGTGCGACCGCCGCCCTCGCGGACTTCCCCGAAGTCATCGAGATGCACTCCACGACGGGCGAAGCCGACCTGCTGCTGAAGGTCGTCGCCCGCGACACCGCCGACCTGCACCGCATCTCCGGAGAACTCCTCGCCGTCCCCGACGTCGTGCGCACCAGCACAGTGATCTCCCTCCGCGAAGAGCTGCCAGTACGCACCCGCGCGCTGATCGAGCGAGCCGCGGACCAGCGGCACCCCTGGTGAGTGACGAGGCGCGAAGTGCGCGGCCCGACTCTGGATCGAGTGCTCCGGGTCAATTGAAGGGACCCCCGGCGGTACGGCCGGGGGTCCAGGTCGGTCGGAAGGCCGGTCCTGGAGGCGGAACGCCGCCGGACCGCCCTCTGATCTCAGCGGTCGGACTCGGTGATCTGGCTGACCACTGCGCGGAACGCCGCCATGAACACGGTGGTCGTCTTGAGCAGCGTCAAGACGGCCTGCAGCTGGCGTTCGTTGAGCTTTCGGAAGTCGCCCGGCTCGGCCTCGGCGAGTTTCGCGAAGTCGTCGGCCTCGGTCTGGAGCATCTCACGCAGTTCCGCCGCCCAGTCGGGCAGCGCGCCTGTCAGCGTCCGGTGAGCCAGCGCCTCGGCCTCCTCCGCCATCTCAGGCTTCTCTTCCTTGAGAGTGGCGCCCAGCTCCGCCATGGTGGCGAAGCGCTGGAGCTTCTCCTCAAGAGCCTGCGACAGGCCGGGCAGCTTCTGGTGGTTCATGGATCTCCTTTTGGGCCATCACACCCGGCTTTTCTCCGGGATCACCGGGGACCGTCCGGCAGCGACTACGGAACGCAATCGATCTCCCTCTTCGAGCCGTTGATCGGCCGCGTCCTCCTGGCCTGAACGGAACAACGGAACGTTCGACCGGGGCGTCCTCCGATGCCGCGGAAGTCTCCGCGGTGGTGGCGCGTGAGCTTGGCCGTACGAGTGGCCAAGGCGGAGGAGGCAGGGAATGTCCTCTGCGGATCTGCGGCAACAGCCGTAGGTCAACGCAACGGAAGGACGCCAGCATGTCTGGAACCGCTGGCAGCGGACCGGCCGACCCTCCGTCCGGACGTCCCGGCACCAGCCCGAGCGGCCCGGCGGGAACCTCCGCGGGCAGGAAGGGCGGGCACGGGCCCACCGGCACCTCGGGAGCGGGGCCGAACAAGCCGCGCGGCCACTAGCAGGGGCTGGGCGCAAGCCCGGCTCTGACGACGATGCCCGGTGGGGTGCGGCGCAACGCCGCCCCCCCACCGGGCACTTCCGATGTACTTCGGGTCAATGCTCTGCGGGCGTGACCGGTCCTGTCGGCTCTCCATCGGCACCCGGGGCGGCGTCGGCGGAGGCGGTGAGCCGGTGGGCCAGGGCGCGTACGTGGTCGCGCAGGGCATCCGGGGACTCGATGACGAACGGGCGGTCCAGCCAGGCCAGCACGCCGGCGACCCAGTCCAGCCGCTCGGCCCGCAGCCGGACCCGTACCCAACCGCCGCCCTCCCCGGCTCCGGAGACCGCCGGTGGCCCGGCGGGTTCCGGCAGGTCATGGGCCACGGCGGGGTCCTGCGCGGGGTCGGTGGGGAGTTCCTGCACCGTGGCGATGCCGGCCGGGAGCCGGGAGCGGATCTGTTCGGCGGTGCCCTGGACCCGCAGTGACACCTCGTGCAGGTAGGGGACCTCGGTGAGCCCGGACAGCACCCGCGCGGTCGGGTCGAACCCCTCGGGCACCTCGAACGAACCCTGCAACGCCGTCGCGCTCTCGATCCGGTCCAGCCGGAACGTGCGGACCTCGCCGCTGGCCGAGTCCGCTCCGGTGACGTACCAGCGTCCGGAGTGCAGGACGATCCCGTACGGGTGCACGGTGCGCTCGCTGCGCCGTCCGCCCCACGCGTGGTAGGCGATGGCGACCGGCCGCCGGTGCCGCGCGCCCTCCGCCAGTACCAGCAGCACGCCCGCCTCGGGGGAGGCCACGGGCCGGGCCGGGGCGGTGAACTCGGCGGTCGCCAGCAGCGCCTCGAGCCGCCGGCCGAGCGCCGCGGGCAGCACCCGGCGTACCTTGGCGGCGGCGTTCTCCATCGCCGCGGGGGAGGTGGTCACCAGCCCGGCCCGCCGACCGGCGAACAGGCCCAGCAGCACGGCCAGCGCCTCCTCGTCGGTGAGCATCAGCGGGGGCATCCGGTATCCGGGGGCGAGGTGGTAACCGCCGTACCGGCCGCGTACCGACCGGACCGGGATGTCCAGGTCGATCAGGTGGTCGACGTAGCGCCGGACGGTGCGCTCGTCGACGCCGAGCCGGCCGGCGAGGTCGGCGACGGTACGGGTGCCGCCGGCCTGGAGGATCTCCAGCAGGGCGAGCACTCGGGCGGTGGGTCGGGTCACGTCTGAAGTGTCTCGCGAATACCGGGCGGATACTGTCCTGTATTCAGCCTAGCGTGCCGGTCATGACGACTTACGTACTTGTCCCGGGGTTCTGGCTCGGCGCGTGGGCCTGGAGCGCGGTGGCGGCCGACCTGCGCGGCCGGGGGCACGACGTCCACCCGCTCAGCCTGACCGGAATGGGGGAGCGGGCGCATCTGGCCCGGCCCGACACCGACCTGGAGACGCACGTCACCGACGTGCTCAACCTGATCCGCTACGAGGACCTGCACGACGTCGTGCTGGTCGGGCACAGCTACGCCGGGGCGATGGTGGTCCCGAGCGTCGCGGACCGGATGCCGGACCGGATCTCACGGCTGGTGTTCATCGACAGCGGGCCGCTGCCGGATGGGATATCGCAGGCGGAGTTCGCCTCGCCCGAGGAACAGGCCCGCAACGCCGAGCTGGTGCGCACGGCGGGTGAGGGCCGGCGGCTGCCGCCCCCGCCGTGGGCGCAGGTGGCCGCCGGGGCGGCCGAGCTGCCCGGCGGCACGCTCGAACGGCTCAAGGAGCTGTCGGTGCCGCAGCCGTGGGCCACCGCCACCGCTCCGGCCCGGCTGACCGGGGCCTGGGAGAAGCTCCCACGGCTGTACGTGCTATGCGGCTTCTCGGTGGAGCAGGTCCGGGCGAACATCGGCATCGTTCCCGCCTTCCGCCACATGGCGGTCGACGACGGGGCCTACCGGGAGCTGCCCGGCTGGCACTGGCCGATGTTCGACCGGCCCGGCGAGCTGGCGGCGATCCTGCACGAGGCGGCCTGACGGCGACCTTGGCCGCGCCGGGGCGGTGAACGGCCGCTTCGCGGTATCGCCTTCCCGCGCGCCACCTGCGTGTCCGCTCGGCCGCCGCCGGTCCGCCGGCTGCGGCCGGCGTCGGCGACGGCCGGCCGGAGGTTGCGCGAAGCGTGGAACGCGGGCCATCATCGGGGCATGATCTCCAACCGAAAGGGCGGCGACGCCCAGGCGCTTTGATCGCGCCCCCGCGGCGCCATGACGCCGCAGAGCCCAAGGCCGCCCTCCGCACCAGGAGCACCTCCGGCCTATGGCAGGAAGCCGTCGAGATCCGGCAGGAGTGGCTCGCCTACGGCCTGTCCACGCAGCCGGCCGACCGACGGACCGCCGAACACAGTCTGACCAGGATCTACGCGAGACTCTCGCGCCGACGGCCGCGGTTCGTCTGGGTGGACTCTCCGGAACAGGCGTTTCCGCTGGTCACCGGCCTGCCCACCCTCGACCGGCTGTACGAGTGGATCCGGGATCCCCGGCCGCGGGGGACACCCCCACTGGCCGGCGACCTCGCCATGGTCGGCGCGCAGTTGCGCGGTGCGCTCAGCGCCGGCGTCGCACACGCCGACCCTGAACTCTCACCCGCGCGCAGGGACAAGCACAACGGGAAGTGGCCCGAACTGCCACCGCTCAAGGCGATCGAGGCGGGCGTTCCGCTGGGTGTCGTGCTGCATCGGGGCGTCCGCGCCGCGCTGCACCGGAGCCTCGCCCACGGGTTCCGGACACCTGTTCGGAACACGCTCGCGGGCCGCGGGCCCGTACCGGTGTGCTGGTACGGGCAGCAGGACGCGGGATGGGTCGCCTACTACGACACCCTGCACCGGCTCGGGCTGGCCTCCTACCGGCCGGACGACCTCGAGCACCTCGGCGACTGGGCCGCGCTGACGCGCTCGTGCGGCTGGTGGTGGCCCGGTGAGGACGTGTGCGTGGTCGTGGAGCGGCCCGAACTGGTCCTGACCGAACCGCTCCCCGGGGCCTGGCACGACGAGGTACGGCTCCGTCGCGGCGGCGTCCGCTACCGCGACGGCTGGCATCCGCTCCTGGCCTGACCCACCGGTGGGCCTGTCCGCTCGCCACCGTGAGCGGACCGGCCCACCACTCCGGTCGTCGGGTCAGGCCTGCGGCGGCAGGTCGTCGAACTCGACGACCTGCCGCACCTCGACCTCGATCTCCTCGAACAGGTCGGCGTACTCCTGGGCGTACCGCACGGCCTGCGCCCGGTCCTCGGCGTTGATCAGCGCGAAGCCGCCGATGACCTCCTTGGCCTCGGTGAACGGCCCGTCGGTGACCTTGGTCGCCGCGCCTCGGTCCTTACGGACCAGCGCGCCCTTCGCGGACGGGTGGACGCCCTCGGCGGTGATCAGGATGCCCCGATCGGTCCAGTCCTGAATCATCTCGCCCATCTTCTGCATGAACTCCTGGCTGGGGTTCCAAGCCTCCGGGGCGCGCTCGTCGAGCCGGTGCATCATCAGGAATCGCATGACTGCTCCCTTGTCGTGTCGTGTCGTGTCGGGCCGGGTCCGGTCGGTTCCGGACGCGATGGCCGGCCGTCACCTACGCGTCGAACGACGACACAGGGAATCGACACGTCGGCATCAAATTTTTTCACCCGATTCCCGGCAGGGAGCCGACGGGGCCGACGTACAGCCAGGCGCCGTCCTGGAGGATGAAGCGGCTGTTCTCCTCCAGGTGCCGCGGGCGGTTCCGTACGACGTAGTGGGCGCGGAAGTGGACGGTTCCGTCGGTGTCGAGGTAGCTTCCGCCGGCGGTCCGGAGGACCTCGAGGCGCTCCCATCGCAGGGCCTCGTCGAAGTCGATGTGCGGCGGCCGCGTCGACGGGTGCCACGTACGCAGAAGATAGGCCTCGTCGCCGACGCAGAAGGCGCTGTAGCGCGAGCGCATGAGCCGCTCCGCGGTCGGCGCCTTCGCGTCGCCGCGGTGGTATCGCCCGCAGCACTGGTCGTACGGTGCGGGCAGCCCGCAGTGGCAGGCGTCCGGGCCGTGCTCGCTCATGCTCGTCATTCTGTCGCGCCGCGGTCCATGTCGAGGACGTTCTTGCGGTGGGTGCCGGGGAACGCCGCGTTGACGAGCACGTCGATCCGGCCGAACCGGTCGGCGGTCGTGC
>NZ_JBFAUT010000100.1:0-19924 GCF_040679475.1 Actinoallomurus sp. NPDC052274 | reverse complement strand
GGATGGAGGAGGGGCGCGCCTCCGTCGACGCGGTGTTCATCGCGGTCGCGGTGACGGGCCTGATCCTGGACTCCGCCCCCGGCCGCCCGAGTCCACCCGTCCGCACGGCAGTCCCACCCCCGCCACTCCCGATCCCCAGGAGGAATCCGTGGCCCCGTCCCCCCGCCACCGCATCGCCCGCAGGCTGACCACGGCGTTCGCCGCGCTCGCCGTCGCCGGAGGCGTCCTCGCCGCCGCGCCCGCGGCCGGCGCGTCGCCGAACCCGATCACCCACCCCGACAAGGACCACGCCGGCTCGGGTCTCGCCGCCCGGAGCACCTCCGACGGCACGGTCAGCCCGCTGGTCGCCGGGCTCCCCGGCCTCGACGTCTCCAGCCATCAGGGCAACGTCGGCTGGAGCACGGTGAAGAGCAACGGCGCCAAGTTCGCCTACGTCAAGGCCACCGAGGGCACGTCGTACCAGAACCCGTACTTCTCGCAGCAGTACGTCGGGTCCTACAACGCCGGCCTGATCCGCGGCGCCTACCACTTCGCCACGCCGAACACCTCGAGCGGCGCGGCGCAGGCCGACTACTTCGCCGCCCACGGCGGCGGCTGGTCCAAGGACAACCAGACGCTGCCCGGCGCGCTCGACATCGAGTACAACCCGTACGGGGCCACGTGCTACGGCCTGAGCCAGGCCTCGATGAAGAGCTGGATCCACGCGTTCCTCAACGAGTACCACGCCAAGACCGGCCGGTGGGCGGTCATCTACACGACCCTCGACTGGTGGACCTCGTGCACCGGCAACAACGACGCGACCTTCGCGACGAACAGCCCGCTGTGGATCGCGAAGTACAGCAGTTCGGCCGGAACCCTGCCGTACGGCTGGAGCTTCTACACCATCTGGCAGTACGCCGACAGCGGCACGTTCCCGGGTGACCAGGACACCTTCAACGGTGACGCGTCGCGCCTGCTCGCCCTCGCCAACAACACCTGATCAAAACCGACCGAGGTGCCGGGGCCGAGCCCCGGCACCTCGCGCGTTCAGCGGAATGCGGGTCAGGCGCTCAGGCCGTGGTCCCGCAGGACGTCGTTGAGCTGCGACTTGTCGTGCCGCACACCGGGCTCGAGACGCTTGATCACCAGCACGGCGGGCATCCCGAAGGTGCCGCCGGGGAACTCCTTCAGCCGCGTGCCGCCGACCGCGACGCACCAGTCGGGGATGCGACCGCGGCCGAGCTCCTCGCCGGTCTGCACGTCGATGACCGGCATCGAGGCGGAGAGGTTCGTCCCGGAGCCGACGACCGCGCCCTTGCCCACGCGGGCGCCCTCGACGATCATCGAGCGGCTGCCGATCATGGCCTCGTCCTCGATGATGACGGGCTTGGCGTTCGGCGGCTCGAGCACGCCGCCGATGCCGACGCCACCGGACAGGTGGACGTTCTTGCCGATCTGCGCGCAGGACCCGACGGTCGCCCAGGTGTCGACCATCGTGCCGGAGTCGACGTACGCCCCGATGTTCGTGAACGACGGCATGAGGACCACGCCCGGCGCGAGGTAGGAGCCCCAGCGGGCGATGGCGCCGGGAACGACGCGCACCCCGTCGAGACGGGTCTTCAGCGGAATCCGGTCGTGGTAGTGGAAGTCGCCCACCTGCGCGCGGGCCATGCCCAGCACCTTGAAGCTCAGCAGAATCGCCCGCTTGGCGCGCTCGTCGACGACCACCTCGTCGGTGGACTCGTCGACGAACGCCACACGCGCCTGCCCGGCGTCGATCAGATCGACCGCGCCCACGATGGCGGATCGGGCGTCGGTGTCCTCGGGGCTCAGGTCGGCCCGGCGCTCCCACAGTTCATCGATGACGCTTGAGATCGGGCTGGTGAACGTGTCGGTCATGCCGGTGAGAATAGCGGCGGCACCGTCGATGAATGTCCGGCAGGGTGTAAGGAACGGGTACCTTCGTGCCCGTGAGTCGGACGAGTGGAAGGCGGCTGCGGCTGGCCGTCATCGCGTTGGTCACCACGCTGGTCATCGTCGGCGGCGGTGTCGCGCTGTACGTCCACTTCCGTCCGTATCTCCACGGCACCAACTGCGAGGCCCGTACGAGCACCGGAGTCATGCCGCTCGACCTCGACCAGGCCGCCAACGCCGCCACGATCGCCGCCGTGGCGCTGCGCAAGAAGCTCCCCGAAGAGGCCGTCGTCATCGCGTACGCGACGGCGCTGCAGGAGTCGCACCTGCGCAACCTCGAGAGCGGCGACCGCGACTCCGTCGGCCTCTTCCAGCAGCGCCCGTCGCAGGGCTGGGGTACGTCCGCCCAGCTGAAGGACCCGGTCTACGCCGCGAACCGGTTCTTCAGCGCGCTCGTCAAGGTCAAGGACTACACCGGGCTGCCCGTCCACGACGCGGCCCAGCGGGTGCAGCGCAGCGCCGACGGCAAGGCGTACGCCCGGCACGAGGAGGACGCCCGGATCATGGCCGCGGCCTACACCGGACGCGTGCCCGGCGCCGTACGCTGCTGGTACCCGCCGAACAAGCGCAAGAAGCAGGACCAGTCGGCGCAGGCCCTCGACACCCTGCGCAAGACGCTCAAGCGCAAGGACACCGGCGACGGGATCACCGCGGCCAACGCCCGCAGCGGGTGGACGATCGCGACCTGGATGGTCGCGCACGCCCAGCCGTACGGCATCCACGAGGTGCGGTACGCCGGCCGGCGCTGGCGGTCGGCGCAGGGCCACGACGGCTGGACCAAGGACACCGACGCCCCCACGGACCGCGTCCTGATCAACTGAGCCCGGCGTCGCCGGTCGCGCCTCATCCGCCCCAGGCCCCGATGACGTCCTCAGGGCCCCACAGCAGGTCGACGGATCGCTCCTCGACGTCCTCGCCGAGCCCGTTGAGGGAGGCGACGACCAGGCCGGTCAGCGCCGGTTCGTATCCCGGGATCTGGACGACCGCGCGTCGCACCGCCGCGAGATCGTGACCGTCGAAGGGGCTCGTCAGCCACTTGACCGACCCCGCGAAGAAGACGGTGCCCGCGACCGGTGCCCGGTCGGCGCCGACGAGGTCGACCTCCGGGTCGAATCGGCGGTTCCACCAGCCGCCGACCGCCTCCACGTCCGTCCACGGCAGCGTTCCGGACAGCGCGGCGAGTTCGAGAGACTGCCGGACCAACGGTTCGACGGCGCGACCGCGCCAGGCCGTCCAGCGACGCTCGATCACGCGAATTCCCGCTTCCGGGCGTCCCCGCCGAGCCTGTTCCTGCACGACGCGCAGGATTCCCAGGTACAGCCGCAGGCTGCTGTCCGCCACCCGGTACAGGGTCGGTTTGCCGGGCACCGCGGACAGGGGCTCGTCGACGGCGAGTATCTGCTTCTCCAGCGTGAGCCGGCGCAGCAACGGGGACAGCGTCCCCGACGGCAGCGCGCCTTCCCTGCTGCCGGCCGTAGCGGCGATGTTCGCGTGAGTACGGTCTCCGGCCCCGACCGCCTCCAGCACTCGACGCGAGGTGTCCGGGCCGGGGAAATCGGCCATCAGCGCGGCCTCCGGCACGCTGAACACCGGGGCCGCGGGGTCGGCGGCCTCCTGCCGCAGGAAGTCCAACGCGGGCATGCCCACGGGCCAGGACCGGATGATGCCCGGCAGGCCACCGGACACCAGGTGGGCATCGATCGCGTCAGCCGCGTCCAATCCGAGGGCCTGTCCGACGTCGGCGGGGTTGAGCGGCCCGAGCACCAGGTTGTCCGCCCGTCCGAAGAACGGCCTGTCGTAGGCGGTGAGCCGTTCCATCATGTGCAGGTCGCTTCCGAGCAGCAACAACAGCACCGGCTTGGCGGACAGGAGCCGGTCCCAAGCGGTCTGCAACGCCCCGTCGAAGAGGCCGTCCTGTTCGGCCAGCCAGGGCACCTCGTCGAGCACCACCGCGGAAGGCCGGTCCGGCAGGACCGAAGCGAGCACGCGGAAGGCGTCCGGCCAGCTTCCCGTGCCGAGCTCCGGAATCAACTCCGGCTGTGCGGGCAACGTCGACTCGCGTAGATCGCTCAAGAAAGAAGCCACCGCCTCGACCGGCGAAGCGCCCTTGGTCGCGGTCGCGAAGACGTAGGGCACTCCCGACCGGTCGCAGAACTCCTGGACCAGGCGGGACTTGCCCACCTGTCTCCGTCCCCGCACGGCGAGTGCGACTCCGGATCCCGAAGCCGTGACGCGTTCGAGCCGCTTGGCGAGCAGGGCCAGCTCGGCCTTCCTGCCGATGAACCGCACGAGCGCCTCCCTATGTAGATCGAATCTACGTAGATTCAATCTACCAAGAGAGACCGCGCCTAGCGTGGGGCGGCGAGGGCGCGCTGGTGGATCTCGCTGACGACGTAGCGGGCGGACAGGAACGCGCCCGCCTGCCAGCCCATGAAGCGCGTCAGCCACTCGCCGGCGAAGTACACGCGGCCGTGCGGCTGATTCAGCAGGTCGTACTGGCCGCTCGTCCAGGACGGCCAGGCGACCCACCCGGTCTCGATGTGCGGGATGCGGTCCCACGCCACGGCGAACGCCGAGACGACCTCCTTCGCGTACTTCGGGCCGTGAATCTTCACGCCCTGGGCGAGGGCGTGCTTGATCCGGTCCGGCGGCGACATCCGGTCGAAGGCGTCGGTGCCCGGCCCCTGCGTGTAGTAGCCGAGCAGGACGCCGCCCTTGCCGTGGTACCCGTGGGAGGGGTACCAGATCTGGCTGATGTCCAGGTCGGTGTTGGTGATCCCGCCGTAGATGCGGTCGTCCTCCTCCCACCACCGCCGCCGGTACTCCAGGCCCAGCTTGCCGACGTGGACCCGGGTCGGGTACTCCAGGGCCGCCTTCACCGCCGCGCCCAGGTTCGTGGGGATCCGCGCCATGAGATAGGCGGGCAGGGTCGCCACGCAGTAGTCGCCCTGCGCCATCCGCTGCCGGCCCTTCGCGTCGCGGTACCGCACGTGGACGGCGTCCGGCTGGTCCGTCACCTCCAGGACCTCGGCCTGGTACTCGATGCGGTGCCCGCCGATGCGGTCGGCGAGGGCGTACGGGATGCGGTCCATGCCGCCGACCGGCTGGAACATCATCATCGCCTGGTCCCAGCCGAGTTCGAACGACAGGTTCCGGCCGAGCCGGGAGGCGAGCACGTTGTGCAGGGACGGCGGCGGCCCGAGGACCGTGCCCGGATGGTCGGCCGCATCCGGCAGGACCGAGTATCCGCGGCGGTCGGTGCCGGTGTACCTCCACTCGCCGCCCGTGTGGGTGAGGGCGCCGAAGTCCTCGAGGAACGTCATCAGCCGGTCCTTGTCGTCGGCGGACAGCTCCGCGTCGAGCGCGCCCTGGCTGGTGGCCTTGGCCAGCAGCTCGCTGATGTAGCCGTACGTGTCGGCCTTGACGGCGCGGTCCGTCGTCCGGACGTCGGACATCGGCCCGGCGTCCTGGTAATAGACGTAGGCGTCGGCATTCTGATTGACGAACGGCTCGATCGCGACACCGAGTTCGCGGCAGTAGTCGAGCGTCAACATGAACTGCGCGATCCGTGCCGGACCGGCGTTCATATAAAGCCCGGGAGCGAACGTGGCGCGCTGTTCGTAACCGTCCAGTTCGCGTTCGACGGTGCCGCCGCGGACCGTCCAATTGCGTCCGCCGGGACGGTTCTTCGCCTCCAGGATGTGGCAGTCGTATCCCGCCTTGCCCAGTTCGTACGCGGTGGCGAGCCCGGCGATGCCGCCGCCCAGGATCACGACCTTCGGGGCCTTGCGGCCCGACAGCGCGAAATCCGCGCGGCTCGGCGGGACGAACGGGCGTCCCGCCGCGTCCGCCGCCGTCGGCGCCAGGCCGAGCGCGCCCATCGTCTCGAACAGGACTCCGGCACCGCCGGCGATGCCGACGGCCCGCAGGAATGATCTTCTGGTGACCGCACTCCCCATGACGCCCTCCGGCCGATTGCCCATCGGCTGGGGACGATAATCGCTCGGCGCCTCCACTTTAACGAATCGCATTAATTGTCATCCGGGATTCGTCGGACCGATTATCCGACGCGGCCACCTCATCGCCTTGATTACCCACCGGTCATCCGGATGACGAATATCGGCGCCGCTCGGAGCATGCCATTTTCGGCCGGTTACCGTGGATGAGCCGTCAAGGAGGGAGCTTATGCGATTTCCAGCGGGAAGACCTTTGCAAAGACTGTGGGTGGCACTGGCCGGGGCATTCCTGGTCGTCGGTGCGCTGGCAGGTGCGGTGGCGTGCACCTCCCATGACACCCATTCCGCCTCTGATGTCTCGGCGCACGACGCCGCCGTGCCGCAGCGGACCGCGGGCGAGTGGCCGTCCGGCGGCCAGAACATCTACGACACGCACGGCAACCCGTACGAGCACCAGATCAACGCCTCCAACGCGTCCCGGCTGACGACGCGCTGGACGGCGACCATGCACGGGGACGTCTCGGCGACCCCCGCGGTCGTCGGCGGAGCGATCTACGTGCCGGACTTCGGGGGGTACTTCACCAAGTACGACGCCCGGACCGGCCGGGTGATCTGGTCGCACAAGGTGTCGGAGTACACCGGAGACCAGAAGAGCTTCTCCCGGACCAGCCCCGCCGTCTCCGGCGACACCGTCTACATCGGCGACCACTACGGCCTGCACGCCACCGGCTCGGCGCCGCCGGTCACCGCCGACGCCGCCCGGCTGCTCGCCGTCGACACCGCCACGGGCAAGCTGCGCTGGAAGCTCGTCCTGGACAAGCAGTTCGCGGCCTGGCTCACCCAGTCGCCGCTCGTCCACGACGGCGTCATCTACGAGGGCATCGCCTCGGGCGAGGAGGACCAGGCGGCCGCGCCGAACTATCAGTGCTGCAAGTTCCGCGGCAACCTGGTCGCGATCAGCGAGCGCACCCACAAGGTGCTGTGGCGGACGTACTTCCAGCCGCCGAACGGCGGGACGACCGGCGGCTACAGCGGTGCGGCGATCTGGAGCGGCACCCCCGCCATCGACCCGGTGAACAAGACGGTCGTCATCACCACCGGGAACAACTACGCCGTCCCCGCCAGCGTGGAGAAATGCCGCAAGGCCGGCGGCACGCCGGAGAAGTGCTTCTCCTCGGAGAACCGCATCGACTCGATCATCGCCGTGGACCTGCGCACCGGGAAGATCCGGTGGTCGACCGGCGCGAAGATGTTCGACGACTGGAACTCCGGGTGCCTACCCGGCGCACCGCCGAACAACTGCAAACCCGACCACGGCCCGGACGCCGACTTCGGCGACGGCGCGCACATCTCGGTCGTCAACGACCACGGGAAGCAGCGGGTGCTGGTCGGAGCCGGACAGAAGAGCGGCATCTACTGGCAGCTCGACGGCGCCACCGGCAAGATCCTCTGGAGCGCGGCCCCCGGCCCGAGCGGGCAGCAGGGCGGCATCCAGTGGGGCAGCGCGACCGACGGCAAGCGCGTCTACGTCGCCGAGTCCAACGCCGACTCCCACCCGTACAAGCTGCCGAACGGCAAGACGATCGACTACGGCTCCTTCTCCGCGCTCGACGCTCTGACCGGAAAGCTCGTCTGGCAGATCGCCGATCCGTCGAAGGGCCACGACAAGGCGCCGCTCACCATCGCGAACGGCGTGCTGTACGCCGGTTCGACGACCGGCCACATGTACGCCCTGGACGCGGCCACCGGGAAGGTCCTGTGGGACCGGAAGGGCCAGGGCTCGTCACTCGCCGGTCCGGCCGTCGTGAACGGGCTCGTCTACTGGGGGAACGGCTACACGGCCAAGTGGGCCACCCCCGGCACGACGTTCTACGTCTTCGGGCTGCCGGGGCGCTGACCGACGTGCCCCTGAACGATCGGGCGGCGGCGCGGACGGACCGGGAACCGGTCCGCCGCGCCGCCGCCCGGTCCCGTCGTACGGAGGACCCTGGCGGAGCGTTCGGTCACGTCCGCGTCCGCGTGGCCCCGGTGGAGCGTTCCGTCGTGTCCGCGTCGAAGCGCCGCGCGTCGGCGGACCGGCCGTCGGCCGGCGGACGGCCGGTACCGTTCCGGCCGTTCACCGACGCGCCCCGGCCCGCTCCGTCCACGACCGGGCGACCGTTCGCGCTCCGGCCGCCCACCAGCCCGCTCCCGGGTGAGCCGTCGTGGGACGGACGGCCGTTCATGGGCCGCCGGTTCACCGACGCGCCCCGGCCCTGCCCGTCCACCGGGGGCCGGCCGTTCGCCACCCGCCCGTTCGCCGGGGTCCTCCGGGCCGGCCCGTCCACCGGCGGGCGGCTCTTCCGGTCGGCTCCGGGCACGGTACGACGGCCGCTCGAGCCATCGGCCGGTGGGCGGACGGCCGGTGGGCGGTCGCTCCCTCCCGGCCCCAGGCGCCGGGCCTCCTGCATCAGGCCGGCGCGGTAGGCGAACGAGACGAGCTGCGCCCGGTCCTTCAGGCCCAGCTTGCAGCGCAGCCGGTAGACGTGGGTCCGTACGGTGGTGGTGCCGATGAACAGCTCGCTGGCCACCTCCTCGATCGACAGTCCCCGCGCGAACAGGGTGAGCACCTCGCGTTCGCGCGCGGTGAGCGACTCGACCTCGGACTGCAGAGGGGTCTCCGTCGGCGCCTCCTGGCGGCGGAACCAGTCCACCAGCCGGGTCGCGACCTGGGGGGCCAGCATGGTCTGGCCGTCGGCCGCGGCGCGCACCGCCGAGCCCAATTGCTCGCGGGTGACCTCCTTGACCAGCAGGCCGTTCGCTCCCGCGTGCAGGACCCGGGAGATGGTGTCCTCGTTCTCCATCATCGACAGGACGACGACCCGCGGCTTCGGGTCGAGGTCCTCCTGGTTGAGCCGCCGTACGAGCTCGAGGCCGGAGATGCCGTCCAGTGCCAGCCCGGTGACCACCACGTGGGGCTGGTGCCGCCGCGCGAGGACCATGGCGTCGATGCCGCTGCCGGTCTCGTCGATCACTTCGATGTCCTCTTCGGCCGCGAGCAGGGCGGACAGCCCATGTCTGACGATCGACAGCCGGTCACAGACCAGTACACGCATGAATTCTTCCCTCAGTCCTGGGTTCGGGTGTCGACCATCCCGCCGGCGACCGTGCGGTTCGTGTTCGGGTCGAGGAGGATGAAGCTGCCGGTGGTGCGATTCCTGGCGTAGTCGTCGCACATGATCGGCTGCGCCGTGCGCAGTTTGATCCGGCCGATGTCGTTCGCACCGAGCGAGTCGGTGTTCTGGCGGTGCAGGGAGTTCACGTCGACCCGGTAGACGATCTCGCGGAGCTGGGCGCGGACGCTGCGGCTCGTGTGCTTCAGGACCAGGCGCGCGCCCGGCCGCACGGGCGTGTTGTCCATCCAGGAGACCATCGCGTCCACGTCCTGCGTGACCACGGGATGGTTCCCCGGCCGGCAGATGAGGTCGCCGCGGGCGACGTCCAGGTCGTCGGCCAGCCGGAGCGTCACCGACATGGGCGGGAACGCCTCGTCGATCGGGCCCTCGGCGGTGTCGATCGACTCGACGCGACTGCTCATGCCGCTGGGCAGCACCAGGACCTCGTCGCCCGGCCGGAAGACGCCACCGGCGACCTGACCGGCGTAGCCCCGGTAGTCGTGGAAGTCGTCCGAGCGCGGACGCACGACGTACTGCACCGGGAACCGCGCGTCCACCATGTTGCGGTCGGAGCGGATGTGCACCGTCTCCAGGTGATCGAGGATCGTGCCGCCGTGGTGCCAGTCCATCGTGTCCGAGGCGGTCACCACGTTGTCCCCGCGGAGCGCCGAGATGGGGATGAACGCCAGGTCGGGCACCCGCAGGCGGGTCATGAACCGCGAGCACTCCTCGCGCAGGCGGTCGAAGTCGGCCTGCCGGTAGTCGACGAGGTCCATCTTGTTCACCGCGATCAGCCAGTGCGGGACGCCGAGGAGCGACAGCAGGAAGGCGTGCCGCCGGGTCTGTTCGGTGAGACCGGCCCGGACGTCGACGAGCAGCAGCGCGAGGTCGGCGACCGAGGCGCCGCAGACCATGTTCCGGGTGTACTGCACGTGCCCGGGGGCGTCGGCGATGATGAACTTGCGGCGGGACGTGCTGAAATAGCGATAGGCGACATCGATGGTGATGCCCTGTTCCCGCTCGGCGCGCAGGCCGTCGGTCAGCAGCGCGAGGTTGGTCTCCTCCAGTCCCATGCGGGTGCTGGAGCGGGCGACCGCCTCGATCTGGTCCTCGGTGATGGACTCGGTGTCGTAGAGCAGACGCCCGATCAGCGTGCTCTTGCCGTCGTCGACCGAGCCGGCGGTCACGAAGGTGAGCAGTTCCATCAGAAGTAGCCCTCCCGCTTGCGGTCCTCCATGGCGGACTCGGCGAACCGGTCGTCGGCGCGCGTCGCGCCGCGTTCGCTGAGCCGGGAACGCGCCATCTCCTCGATCACCTCGGCCGGGGTGCTCGCGTCGCTCTCGATCGCGCCGGTGCAGGTCATGTCGCCGACCGTCCGGAAGCGCACCCGCATCTCGCGCGCCTCCTCGCCCTCCTCCTGCGGGAGGAAGGGGTTCTGCGCGAACAGCATGCCGTCGCGGGTGAGGACGGGCCGGTGGTGCGCGTAGTAGAGGGCCGGCAGCGCGACCTCGTACCGCTCGATGTACTGCCAGACGTCGGCCTCGGTCCAGTTGGACAGCGGGAAGACGCGCAGGTTCTCCCCCGGCGCGATCGTGGCGTTGTGCAGGGTCCACAGCTCGGGCCGCTGGTCGCGCGGGTCCCACTGCCCGAACTCGTCGCGCAGCGAGAAGATCCGTTCCTTGGCGCGGGCCTTCTCCTCGTCGCGTCGTCCGCCGCCGAGCAGGGCGTCGAAGCGGTGCTCGGTGACGGCCTCGACCAGGGCGGTGCCCTGCAGGCGGTTGCGGCTGACCGTTCCGGGCGGCTCGGTGAGCCGGCCATCGCTGATCATCTCCGGCATCGAGACGACGACCAGCCGCATGCCGAGGTCGGCGAGGAACTTGTCGCGGTACTCGATGACCTCGGGGAAGTTGTGCCCGGTGTCCACGTGCAGCGCGGGGAACGGCACGGGCGCCGGCCAGAACGCGCGGCGCGCCAGGTGCGCCATGACGGCGGAGTCCTTGCCCCCGGAGAACAGCATCGCGGGGTTCTGCAGTTCGGCGGCGACCTCGCGCATCACGAAGATCGCTTGCGCTTCCAGTACTTCGAGATGGGACAGGTGCAGATCTTTCTCGACCATCGGCCCTCCACGGATTGACCCGGGAGCGAGGTACCCAGCAATGCCGAAATAAACACGAATCACGACCAATACCCAAAATGTTCACTTTGCCGACGACCCGCTGTTTATACGGCCCGTAACCCCAGTTCACGGGCCGCGACATTGATCTTGATCGACCGGGAAAGACGTACGTCAAGACCCGTGATTCGTCGTCATCACGGCGTCCAAATATCTCCCCGAAAAGGCGCGAAGCGGCTGACCTTGCCGACGATGTTTCGGCGTTAGGCTCGTCTTAGTCCCCACCCGACACGGCGCAGGTAGCGGCGTTGGTACCGCTTTTCCGGCGCCCGTACACCGCCATTTTCGGTCAACCGAAGGGTCACGCATGCCTGATCGACTCGACACGGCGGCCGACCCGGTGACGCTCACGCAACGACTGATCCGGTACGACACGACGAACCCTCCGGGGAACGAGGCGGCGTGCGTGGAGTTCGTCGCCGGCCTCGCCGCCGACGCCGGACTGCCGCATCGCCTCGTCGCCGCACAGCCCGACCGGCCGAACCTGCTGATCCGGCTCCCGGGCCGCGGCGCGGCGCCGGGCCTGCTCATGCACGCCCACGTCGACGTCGTCCCCACCAAGGACCAGCAGTGGTCGTACCCGCCGTTCGACGGCGCCGTCCGCGACGGTCACGTCTGGGGGCGCGGCTCGCTCGACATGAAGGGCGGCCTCGCCATGATGCTCACGGCGATGCTGCGCCTGCACGCCGAGGGGGTCCGGCCGGCCGGCGACGTACTGCTCGCGGTCGTGCCCGACGAGGAGGCGGGCAGCGCGGTCGGCGCGCGGTACCTCGTCGACCGGCACCCCGAACTGTTCGACGGCATGCGGTACGCCGTCGGCGAGGACGGCGGAGCGGACCTCGAACTGGACGGCGCCGTACGCCTCCACCCCATCGTCGTCGCGGAGAAACGCGCCTGCTGGCTGCGGATCACGCTGCGCGGACCCGGCGGGCACGCGTCCCGCGTCGCGCTCCCCGACAGTCCGGTGCGCCAGTTGACCCGCCTGCTGGACGCGATCGGGCCCGGCGGCCTGCCGCCCGTGCTCACGCCGGCCGCCGACCGGATGCTGCGCGAGCTGAGCGCCGCGCTGCCCGAGTCGCAGGCCGCCGTCTTCGAGCGGCTGCGCGCCGATCCGGCCGACGAGAGCGCCCTCGGCGCGCTGTCGACGGCGGACGCGCAGTACCTCCGCTCGATCCTGCGGCACTCGGTCAACGCGACGGTCATCCGGGCCGGTACGGCGACGAACGTCCTGCCGGAGGAGATGACCGTCGAGCTCGACTGCCGCGCTCTCCCGGGCGGCTTCGGCGCGGCGGACTTCGTCGCGGCGCTGTCCGAACGCGTCGGCGCCGACCTCGACGCCGAGGTGATCGTCGAGGGAGAGGCGATGCCGGAACCGGAGTTCGGCCCGTTCTACGACCAGCTCACCGCGGTGCTGCGCGCCGCCGATCCGGACGGGGTCCCGGTGCCGATGGTCACGACCGCGTCCACCGACGCCCGCCTCTTCCCCCGGCTCGGCATCGCCTGCTACGGATGGCTGCCCCTCATGCTGCCCGCCGGCGCGGGCTACCGGGGGCTGCTGCACCGGCCGGACGAGCGCGTCCCGGTCGAGGCGCTGCGGTTCGGCGCCTCCTGCTTCGCCGACCTGCTCCGCGGCTACCGGTGACGGCGATGAGCGACCTGAAGCGGCCGCCCATGACGGCGGCAGGAGACCTCGAGCCGGACCCGGGCGGCCTGGAGTTCGTCCGGCTCGACGGCGACGAGGTGACGATCAGCAAGTGGGCCGGCGTGGTCGCGGTGATCACGCGGCAGGCGTACGACGGATCGGACCCGATCCACGGGCTGCCGCCGCCGGACGGGTCCCGGGACACCGCCGCCGAGGTCGCCGACGAGCTGCGGGCCGGGATCGGCGTCTGGCTCGCGCTGACGCCGGACGGCACCCCCGCGGGCGCGGCCCGCGTCCACGCGCACGAGGCCGGGTACTGGGAGGTCAGCCGCGTCGCCACCGCGCCGGCCGGCAAGAAGCGCGGCGTGGCGCGCCGGCTGCTCCGTGCCATCGAGGACGCGGCGCGGGACGCCGCGGTCCCCCGGGTCCGGCTGAACGCCGTCGTCGAGCGCTGCCTGCCGTCGTTCTACGCGGCGCTCGGCTACCGGGTGGTCACCCACTGGCCCAGCCCCGACAAGCCGCTCACCGAGGTGACCATGGAGCGGGACCCGGCGACGCCCTGGGAGCCGGACCCCTTCCCCTGGACCGCCATGCCGCCGCCCGCCGCGCCGGTCGTCTGCTGGCTCACCGACCCCGCCGGGCTGTGGGCCGTAGTCGTCGACGACGCGGGCGACGTGTCCGCGGCGGTGCGCGCCGCGAGCGCCCGGCTGGTGAGCAGCGGCGTCCCCGCCGTACGGCTCGCGGGCGTCGACCTGCCCACCGAGCTTGCGCCCGGCCCGCACGAGCTCCTCGCCGGGATCGGCGAGGAGGGGGCCGACGTGCGGTACGCGGGACCGGTCCGCGCCTCGGTGCCCGCGCACGTGGCCCCGCGCACCGTCCATCCCGAGTACCACGCGTTCTGGCGGCTGCCGCCGGGCCGCGAAGCAGAGATCTCCCCTTGGAGGTGGTGACCCTTGACGTCCGTTCGGCAGGAGACGACCGGGTCGATGACCCAGGTCGACCTGTCCTCCTTCTTCGACAACACCGGGCTCACCGGGCGGGACGACCTGTCCGGCGGCGCCTTCAACATCTGGCGTAACACCTTCCCGGCCGAGGAGCTGCCCGGCGAGGCGCCGACCGTGCTCGGCGGCGTGCCGTTCCGGTTCCCCGACCGCGGTCCCTCGGGGGCGGACAACGTGCGCTGCGCGGGCCAGCTCGTGCCCGTGCCCCACGGCCGGTACGACTGGGTCTACCTCGTCGCCGCCGCCGAGCGCCGTACGGAGGACTTCGTCCTGCTGCACTACGCGGACGGCGCGATCGACCCGGAGTGGCTGCGCGTGTCCGACTTCTGGCCGGAGACCGCCCCTCGCTTCGGCGAACGCCACGGGCTGCAGTGCCAGACCCTGCACTACCCCCGGCACGTGCAGGAACGGATGGGCCCGGCGATCTGGCGGGAACGGGTGCCCGTGCCCCGCGAGGCACCGCTCACCGCGATCCGGCTGCCCGACAACCCGGCCGTCCACGTGTTCGCCATGACGCTGCTGCCCGTGACCGAGGAGGTGAGCGCGCCGTGAAGGTCGTCCTCGACGGCGTACTGCCCTGGCGCCACGATCTGGCGGGCTGCCTGCACGCCTGTGCCGCCACGCTGCTCGCCCACCAGGGTGTGCCGCCCCTCGACGCGCTCGGCGCGGCCTGGGGTTTCTACTACCCGCCGGGCGACTTCCGGCAGGAGGAGTACTACTACCCGAGCCGGCCGGGCTCCTCCCTGCTGTCCGCGATCGCCCCGTACCATCCGGTCACGTCGCGGTGGCACCTGCCCGGAGACGCCGACCGCGGCTGGGCCGAGGTCCGCGACCAGGTCGCCGCCGGCACCCCCGTCGCGGTCGCGGTGGACAACTTCGAGCTGCCCTTCCGGCCCGCGTACCAGGACGTGCACGCCAACCACCTGGTCATCGTGTACGGCTTCGACGACGAGGAGCGGACCGCCCGCGTCCTCGACACGGTCCCCCCGCGCTTCGACGGCGACCTGCCGATCGAGGTCCTCACCGCCGCCCGGCACTCGGGCAACGAGGCGCAGCACGACCGGGACATGTTCTTCGCCGAGAGCCCGATCGCGGACCGCTGGCTCGAGGTCACGGTGGACCACGCGCGGCTCCGGCCCGTCGATCGGGAGGTCGTCACCGCGCGCCTGCTGCGCAACCTCGCCGGGTTCACCGCCCCCGACGACGGCGACGACCACGTGGGGCTGCCCGGCCTGGAGAGCTTCCTGCGCGGCATGGAGCAGCGGCTCGTCAACGGCGACGAGATCGCCGACGAGCTGTTCGTCGTGGCCGGCGGGGTGCTGGCCACGACCGCGCTGCACGCCGACTGGCTGACCGACTCCGGGCGGAGCCTCGACGCGCCGTCCCTCCGCGAACTGGGCCGGGCCGTGGAACGCGTCGCCCACCACTGGACCGCCCTGCGCATCACCGCCGCTCTCACGCGTAAGGGAGACGTCTCCCCCCGCCGGCTCCGCCGGCGGCACGACGCGATCCTCGGCGCGACCGAGCAGGCCCTGTACCAGACCGAGGCCGCGCTGGCCGACCTATGACCGGGAGTGACCATGGACAAGCTCGCGATGCTCGGCGGCACGCGGACCGTTCCGCGTGACCGCCGTATCCCCACGTGGCCGGTGGTCACCCAGGACGACGAGGAGGCCGTACGCCGCGTGCTGGCGAGCGGCCGCTTCACCACCGCGTCATCCGGTGAGAAGGAGATCGCGGGGCTCGAACGGGAGTGGGCGCGGGAGACCGGCACCCGGCACTGCGTCGCCGTCAACAACGGCACCACGGCGCTGTCCCTCGCCCTCGCGGCGGCCGGGATCGGGCCGGGCGACGAGGTGATCGTGCCCGCGCTGAGCTTCATCGCCTCCGCGATCGCGCCCCTGCACGTGTTCGCCGTCCCGGTGTTCGCCGACATCGACCCGGTGACGTTCAACGTCGACCCGGCGGCCGTCGAGGCGGCCGTGACGCCGCGGACCAAGGCCGTCATCGTGGTCCACCTGCACGGGCTGCCCGCCGACCTCACCGAGCTCATGGCGGTGGCCGAGCGGCACGGCCTCACGCTGATCGAGGACGCCGCCCAGGCCCACGGCGCGCGCTACCACGACCGGCCGGCCGGCTCGTTCGGCGCGATCAACACCTTCAGCCTGAACGTCAGCAAGAACCTCGCCACCTGCGGGGAGGGCGGCCTGGTCACGACCGACGACGCCGACCTGTACCGGCGGGCGACGATGATGCGGCAGTTCGGCGAGGTGATCCCGCGCCGCGGGCCGCGCAGCTACGTCTCCCACCTGCTCGGCTGGAATCACAAGCCGGCCGCGATCCAGTGCGCCTTCACCCGGAGCCAGCTCACGCGGTTCGGGCGGGAGTCGGAGCTGCGCGACCAGAACGTCCGGCACTTCCTCGGCCGGCTCGCGGAGCTGCCCTGGCTGCGCGTCCCCACCGCGCCGGACGACCGCACCCACGTGTGGCACATCCTGCGGTTCCGGGTCGACCCGGAGCCCTTCGGCCTCGGCCCGGAGTTCACCGGGCCGCTCCGCTCGGTCGTCATGCGCGCCCTGCGGGCCGAGGGCGTGCCCGCGACGCACTACCAGCTAATGCCCCTCCCGGCGCAGCGCCTGTTCCAGTCGCCGCTGCCGGGCGTCGACCGCAAGTACCGCGGCGAGGACCATCCGAACACGCTGCGGGTGATCGACGGTTCGTTCACCATCCAGAAGGCGCACCTGCATCCGGACGCCCGCCAGCTCCTCGACCTGTACGCCGACGCCGCCGCCAAGCTCTGGGAGCACCGCGACGTCATCGCCGCCGAGGCGAAGTCCCTGGACTACAGGCCCCCATGGCGCGAGGCCGAGGAGATAGCCGACGCCGAGTGGGAAGGCTGACCGCCCGCGAGGTGTCAAGATCCCTGGCGATCACAGCCGATAGAGCGCAGCGATCGCCAGGGATCGTGCCTGCGAGTCGTGTTCAACAGGTGAGCTGATCCTGCCAGGGGTGCGTACCGAAGCTGCGTGACAAGGCTTCGCTCAGCCAGCGTCGCCGCTCTGCGGTGAGGAAGGGCAGGGTCGCGAGGAAATCGGTCTGGTCTTTCGGCCGGGGCTGTTTGGCCTTGTAATACAGCTGGATCTCGGGTGCGAGGTAGGGGATGCCGTCCGGGCTGATCTCTCCGACTCCGGCCAGGGAACGGCGGACGCCAGGGTCGCGGCGCGACGTCCATTCGCCCTGTCTCGTCTCGTCGAGCATCACCTGGATCCGCCATGGTTCACCCGGCCCCGGACGGCACCAGATGTCGTGGACTGTTGGCGGCAGGACCTCCGCGGGTCCCCAGGGCCGCAGGACCCCAGGTGGTTCGACGGCCCAGCACTCCCAGCCGCGCAGGGCGCCGTGCAGGTGAAGCTGATCCGGGCGCAGCAATATCACGTCGATGTCGCCGTGGTCGCGCACGCGGTGGCCGACGGCGAGTTCGATCGCGTATCCGCCGGCCACCCACCACGGGCACGGCATCGCCGAAAAGAGCGAAGCGACCTGCGCGGGCGTCACTGGCTCCCAGCGTCCGTACGGTGCGACGATCGACCTCATGGCTGCGCTCATCCCCCCGGCTCACCTGGACCAGATCCATGCCCTCAGCGGGCATCGTCGCGCGTCTCAGATCTCTGCACGTCTAGTTGTACGCGCCTCTGCGCTTCTATGGGTACGCCGATGAGTGGCCCCCTCGCTGGCGAGAGGGGGCCGGTCGGGGAGGGTGCTAGGCGCGCTGTTCTTCGTCCAGCCGCTTGACCTCTACACAGTTTCCTTGCTGAGCGCCGCTCCGGCTGCTCTTTCTCCAGCCGTCCAGAGTCTCCATCTACAACGCCTCCATGGCTTCTTGAATGAGTTCACGAGAAGCGCGTTCCGGCAAGGCCACCTGGCCTATGCGGTCATAACGCACGGCGTAGGAGCGTATCTCGTTGATCGACTGCACCAACCTTCCGCCGCCGGGTGACTCCGTGTATGCCACGTCGCCGAACTCCCCAGACATGAGGCTGAAGCTCCCGTCTACGCCCGCGTGTGCACCCGCGCTGCGCGGTATCACCCTAAGCCCTATGTGCGGATTGACAGACATGTCCAGAAGGTGAGCAAGCTGCTTGCGCATCACCTCCGGACCTCCTATGGGCCAGTCGATTACGCTCTCCGTCACTAAGACCCACAGCAGGGGAGGTATGTCCTTGTCGTGGATCTTCTGTCGCGCGATCCGCTCCTCTACGAGGGCGTCAACGTTCGTGGACCCTCCTGCCGTGAAGAGGGCGCGAGCGTACTCCGGAACCTGAAGAAGGCCCGGCACGGTCAGCGCTTCATATGCCTTGATCACCAAGGCTTCCGCCTCGATGCTGATGTACTGCTTGAACCAGTTGGGATCGTGCCCCAGCCTCGCATACCGCAGCAACCTGCGGAAATGGCCACCCGTATCGAAATGCTCATCCAAGATCGTGGCGTCCCTGTCGGCGATCCGGCGACGTCCAGCCATGATGTTGGAAACATTGGAGTCGCTTCGCTTGAGCAGGCGCGCGAACGCCGCGTATGACATATCGGACTTCTTGCAGAGGAAGCGCAGGTCGTACGTGAGCCAATCCCACATCGAGGAATCAGGATCGATCTTCTTTTCCATTGATCTCGCTCCCTTCTGAACCTTCCAGTGCTTCCGGAAGGGTAGCTCCAGCCAGATACAGAGGTCCACACTTCTCGCTAGAACGCGAGATACGGCAGGTCAGGAACGAGGCCGATCAGAACGGAGCGATCAACATGCGGACACGAGCGCGCCAGAAGATCCGGCTGTACCCGATACCCGGAGCCTCGAAGCAGGCCAGGAGGTGGATGGAGGCGAAGCTCACCGTGTGCGGCCGCTTGGAATGGTTGGAAAACTCGCTGGTTGTGACCTCGGAGCTGGTCACCAACGCGATTCGGCACACCGGCAAGCCCTTCACCCTCGTCTACAGCGAGTTCGACGATCTGCCTTGGATCGAGGTATGCGACCAGTCCCCGCAGCCGCCGACTTGGCATGCTCAGAGCACCTCTGTCGAGTCCGGACGCGGTCTCAAAATGGTGGCCAGACTTTCAGTCATCTGCGGCCATTCGTTCTCCGCTGACGCGTTCGACGGGAAGATCGTTTACTCACTCCCGATAAGAGACAAGGACACGCCAGTGGATATCCCGCCAGAAGAAATCGATCTGAGCGCGTACCAGCACACCGTGGTCACGGCCCGCCCGCGCGGGAGCGTGGGCGCTATCAGGAAGGAGCTCCGATGAACACGCGTTTCTGTCGGGCCGGTTCTCGACCAGCACAACGATGGCGACCCCGCCGGTAGATGAACTTCGTACCCACGGCAGAGGCCGAAGGGGTCTCGTGGGCCGAGACGCAGGAGCATCATGACCGGCTCCGCCGACAGCCCGGCGCCCCCAACTCAGCGATGTCCAGCCATGGGTGACGACCGCCCCTAAGGCGACCACGAGAGTTCGCCGGGTTCGTGACAGCGCCGATGACGCGAAGCCCATCACAGTCGTGCCTGCTTCGCCGTCGCTGTGCTCACTTCGCCGCCGCCATGGCCGGGGTTCGTCCCGATCACGCGCTTCGTCCCGTCAACGCCGACGGCAAGGCTCCGTGCCGCCGGGCGCCCTCAGGGTGGAGTTGGTGCGGGCGGCTGGCCCGACAGCCGAGGGCGACCTTAGGTTTCCCTACCTCCGGACACCGGCGTGCCTTTTGTTCGCTTCATCCCTGAGGTCGACGTCCAGGGCCGTGCGGAACGCTCGGTGAAGGTCTGCCCGTGGTGCTGGCATGGAGGCTTTCGCCCTTTCCTGGATCGCGGTTGCCGAGCATTCGGTACGCCTCGAACAGCGGACCGAGGGATGGCCTGGTTGCCACCCGGCCGGCGCGCTTTCCGGCGCCCTCAACGACACCCGCTAGTACTACATGCCTAGATCGCTTCTGGTGATCGGTCGATTCCTCTGCGTGAGATGGGTGGGGTGTGTGACGGTGTCTGCATGCCTCAGCCCCT
>NZ_JBFAUT010000099.1:0-19986 GCF_040679475.1 Actinoallomurus sp. NPDC052274 | reverse complement strand
CCGAATAGACCTTCATCGCCACGCAGGACCCCTCTCACCCCCAGACCTCCATGATCCAGGGCACTCAAGGTGTCCACACCTCGGGGGGAGGGCCCCCTCCGTCACCGACGAGTGCTCCTGACCAGGCACCCCCCAGCCTGGCGCAAGAGCTCATCCGACGGCTCCAAGACAATGGCGGCAGTGTCCAGGTCGAGAGCCCTGATGAAGAGACGCGGGCGTCCTACCGGCGGGCGATCCACGCTGCGAAGCAGCACGGCTTGGTGCCGGCGGGTTTCCGTCTCCGGCACACCGGACGCAACGCCGGCGACCTGATCATCCAGCTTTTCGACGATGCAAACCCGGACGAGACCGATTGGAACCGGGTTCGTCTTGGGGCGCGTGACAAAGTCAGCGACGTCGACGCCCTGGTCGACATGCTGCGCGAGCATCCGGAGATCCTGGCGGTATCGGAGACTCTGATGCCCAGAGCACTGGACCTGGTTCGCTCGCTGGCCGATCAGGCCCGCCGCCGCGGGCACAAGCTTGCGATGTCGAAGAAGCGCCTGTCACGCGGGCTGCACGTCCAGGTCGGGAAGAGGCAGTACGCCATCGCCATCAAGGAGGAGCAAGACCAGGTACCACGTGAGGTACCTCCACCGGGACGGCGCCGGCAGCGCTATGCATGGGAGCGCCTTCCGGTCGCCTACGACTCCGTGCCCTCTGGACGCCTTCGCGTTGAGCTATCCGAGCGGCAAGACGACCGGCGCGACCATTGGGCGGACACAACTCGCACGCAGGTCGAAAGCAAAGTCCGGGATGTCGTCAAGGAGATCGAACACCGCGCCGACGCCGACGACCAAGCCGCTCTTGAGTTCAAACGCCAACGAGAACAGTGGCGCATCGAAGAGGAGCGGCGGGAAGCCGCTGAGCGGGCCCGCTGGGAAGCAGCGATGACGCAGGCGCGGACGCGCGCCAGAGCCGACCATCACAACAAGACCTTCGCCGATGCGCTGGACGCGTGGGCTGAAGCCTGCGAGATCCGCCAGTTCTGCATGGCGCTCGAGCGCGCCGCCGCCGAATGCCGAGACCCAGACGAGGCGGCACGCCTGCAACCCTGGATCGGGTGGGGGCGATCGCTCGCCGACCGCCTGGACCCTACACGCAGCCCCTCTCGGCTCGCAGAGGCCGGATTCGATCGGGAACCCAAGCCGGACGATCTGCGCCCTCACCTCGGTGACTGGAGCCCGTATGGCCCTCACAAGGAGTACTACCGGCCCCAGTCGGAGACGCGAGGACCGGTCAACGATACCTATCGCGAAGGCTGGAGGCATGGACGCCGAGGTCCTTCTCAATGGTGGCGGCGATAGCGTGCAGCTTGCGCTGCCGTAGTTCTCCGACAGCGCGCAGGACCAGCTCGCCGAGGCGCTCGACCTCCCGGCGTAGGGCCTTCAGCTCGTCATAACGCTCGACGTCGTCCGCTCCGCACCACTCGTACAACACGCCGACGAGGGTCTCCAACCGCTCCAGCTCGCGATCGGTATTCGCGTGTTCGTATCGCGGTTCCTCACAGCGCCGGTCCCTGAGTGCCTCCTCCTGTTTCACCATCTTCTTCAAGATGTCTCGCCCGAGGACTTCCGCCACTCTCATGGCCACTCGACGGGTCGTCGGCCACGCCGCCACATAAAGTCCCGAACTTGCCCTCGAAGGCCAGTGGCTGACCCCGCAGGCCTTCCGGATCGAGTCCAAGCCATGACGCCACTGTGTCGAGATCGGCGATCTCGATCACGCCGGCATCGGCAACAGCGTGCCGGAGACGGATCCTGTTCTTCGGCCGCACCTCCCTCAAGACGAGCTTGGCGACTTCGAACTCAACGCTGCCCCGCGCCTCACGCGACTCCTCGAACGCGGCCGCCCACCGACGATCGTCATCGAGGAAGGCTTCGACATCCGCCCAGGGGACGACCAATTGGCCTCGCGCTACCCACTCCTGCAGACCCGCCTCATCACCGTCCAGAAAGCGGACGTGCAGATCGCCCTGCTTCCGTGGACCATCGACCCGGACGATCTCCACACGTTGGACAGGCTCACCGACAGCCTTCGGTCGGTCCCTGAACGCCCAGACTTCACCGATGCCCATAACACTATTGAGACATCCCGCTACAGTGCGTGTCCTCGCTTTCGTGCAGCTTCTCATCGTCTCGATGACCGGCGGCCTCGTCAGCCGACTTTGGCTCGGGAGGCCCGTACTCCTGCCCCTCGGACGCCGGCTGCGGTAGTCGCAAATCGGCAGCGCATCGTCTCAGCGCGGACCTCGGTCGCGAGACGCTTCCAGTGCGCCCTCAAGACCTGCGTTCTTGACGAGACATCCCCATCGAGCGCTGCGGTTGAAATGCTTTGCGATCGCCGCGCCCCCAGGCAGCTCACCGTGCTTCGCCCGGTAGGCCATGGCCCACTGCCACGCCTCTCGCTGCAAGCGTCACGGAGGGTTAGGAAAGCGTCGCACTCAACCCTCGACCGCGCGCCCATCTTGAATGGCCTCGGCAAGATCCCAAAGAGAACCTTCGCCTGGTACGTACCACTGACCTGGTCCATGATCGGCGTCAGGATGATTCGGCCATCCTGACTGTTCCCGGATCTTGGTCTGAAGGCCTGAGGGAGAATACTGATGACCGTCATAAAGCCATAGAAGCGGCTTCGTACGATGGTGCACCCAGGTCGCCTGCCGACGCCGCGGGTCCACAGCAAGCCATGGATCAACAAACTCGCGCTCCCGTTGTCCTCTCGCCTTGAAGTGCAGCAGAGTGCCTTCGGGGATCCGGTCTGCATCAAGAAGCGTTGGCACGGCGTTGCGGCGTCGACTCTTCGGCTCGGGAGCGGATGGTTGATAACTGGTTGAAGGCTCAGACACGACGGCTCCTAAACCCTGAGGATGGACTCTTGAAGTCCGATCTACCTGGCGCCGGTCAACGCCGGGTGCTAATCGAACCGTAATAGGTGTGCCGCCTGCAGGAAAAAACGCCATGAATGCCTCGAAGACATGTACGGCAGCGAGGACGTGACAGCAGCACCCGCAGAAAGACCGAGCGGCGAGAGCAATCGCGTAGGAACGCGTATCTGGTCGTGGTTGCCGTCACTCCGGCGGCCGCCATCTGGAACGGTTCCCCGATTACTGGCGTGGCTTGGTGACGGCTCGGCCGCTGGGTGCAGCGACCATCGACGGACCGCAGCGGTCGCAGGCCGAGCGGCTCGCGGCGCTTGTCTCACCGCAGTTCCCGCAGTGGGGGCATACAGCGACGGCTGGGCGCATCCAGCAGCGGGCGCTGAGTGTCTCGCTGCCGAATTCTCGGTCGATGCCGTCCCCGTCCATGGCGGAACCGCCCTGATCATCAGTCGTCGATTCGATCGGCGCAGCGTTCAGGACCGGGTAACCATGGCCGCAGGACGCGCATCGGCGGAGTTCCCATCCGATATCGCAGGCGTCGCAACGGCTGCGGAAGGTGTGATTATCCCGCGGCCGGAAGGTACGTGCGGGATCGGCCGAGGCGGCTCGACACAGTGGGCAACGGGTAAACTCCGCCATCCACTCCACGGATCGGGCCAGTTCAGCGGCGATGTGTTGGATCAAATCCGCGTTGTCACCGCGCCACCGGAACTGGGCAGCGCGGGCGCTGAGGGCGTCGACGCGGCGCTGTACGGCTGCGAGTTCGTGCGGGGCGGGCGGCCTGAGCAGGCGGATTCCGTCCGGCGCGGCCGCCAGCCATTTGGAATCCCCGACGATCGACCGCGCGTGGTCGGCCGGGCAGACGATCCGGGGCGGGTATCCGCGGACCAGGTGTTCGGTGAGGCTCCAGCGCAGGCTCCGGGCCAGCCTGGTGACGCTGTCGATCTCCAGCGGTGACACCGGAAGCAGCGACAGACCCCATGCGCCGGACGACGGCGCCGGCGCGTCACATCCCTGGAAGACCTGGAGCCGATGTGCCAGGGGAAGCCCCGCCCGTTCGTCCCGCTGCCCGGGATAGACGACGAGGGTGGGTGGTTCCGTCGTCGCGGCGGGCCGCAGCGCCTCAAGCTCCTGGGCCACGATGCCCGCCTGACCCGACGCCGTCAGCGCGTGCGCGATCGGGACGATTCGAAGGAGGGTGTCCTGCCCGCGGATCAGCGTGAATGTGCCCGTCGGCTCCCATCGGAGGCTGATTCCCTCCGCACCACGGCCGATGCTCAGCGCGTCCCCGCCCGGCGCGAAGGCCCCTGCCGGCGGCAGCCCGAGGTGGGTGAACGCGTGCAGCAGCAACAACGCCGTGTAGTGGGTGAACGCCTGGCACCACTCCTCGGCGCGGTCGGCATGCGATCCCGACGGCGTCCTTCCGGTCTTCTCGCCGATCCACGCCCGCCAGAGGGCGGCCGCGTTGCGGTATCTCTCGTCGTTGGTAAAAACGTTCGTGGTGCGGAGCGCCGCGCCGACGTCGGTCCGGCGATGAACGCCCGGCAGCACCGCCGGACCACGCAACTCCACCAGGGCATCGCGTAGTTTCGCCAGGTCCTGGCGCAGGCGCTGAGCGCTCTCGCGTCGGCCAGGGCTCTGGACGAGCGCTTCGATGAGCGTGAACATGTAGTGGCTCTCACGCCACGGACGACCGCTGGCGTCGTCCGTGTACGTCGTCACATCGTCGAGCATCGCCTGGATCCGGCTCACTTCGACCAACCGTGCCTGGACGTGGTGCCACAGGTGGTCGACGAGACGGGCGAGCACGCGGTTCTCATAGAAGTCCAGGTCGACCTCGCGGCCGGGGTTCAGCAGCCGAGCCGGGCGAATCCCGTCGGGGCGCAGCCTTCCCCAGTCCTCGCTGCGCGCGGTGAGCCGGGCGATCGCGTTCGGGGTGACCCGCCGCACCTGCGAGGCTGGAACCAGACGCTCGACGGTCCGCAGCCGGGTCACCGGATCGTGGCAGGCGGCGCGTAGGTGCGGGAGGCGTAGTTCGATCTCTTCGTCGATGGCCTGGGGACGCAGCCGCTCGTCCATGTCGGCACCGCCCATCAGCGGTGTTTCCGCCAGCCACTGGTCCTCCGCAGTGCCTTCGGCGACGAGGGCGGCGACTCTGCGGCCGATGGCGGTGACGACATATGCCGTGATGTCGTCAGGCATGGCGTGATACCCGAAATCACCCTCGGTCCTGCCATGCTCCTTCTCATCCCAGAGTGCCCAGCCGCCCTCTGCGGAGAGATATCGCCCTGGACGTACGGTCGCCCCGTTCAGCGACAGCTCTCGATCACCGGGGAGGAACAGCGACCGTCCGAGCAGTCCCCGGCCTGGGGCCGGCGGTGCTTCGACGTCCAGGAGCCGGTCCCAGATCCGCACCCCCATGTCACACTCCTCCGCGGAGATGGATCTCCTCGTCAAGGCGTTCGAGTGAGCGGTGAGGTGCCGTCTTGAACGGCTCCCAGAGCCGGGGAAGGTCCTCGCGGAGTCCCTCGATCAGCCGCATCGGAATCTCGAAACGCCCCCGCAGCTTGCGCAGCACCCTTGTGGCCAGGGCGTGGTCAGCCGCGTCTCCCGTGGTCCCGCCCGCCGCGAGGACGACCGGTACGAACGCGTCGAGATACGTCATCGTGCGGGAGCCCGACGAGATTCGGAAGTCGCGCAGCAGCCGGTCCCTCAGCTCACCGTCCATGAACGTCTTGACCTCGCCCGCGGATTCGGCATGCGCGTGGCGGGCGTCGGAGAACGCCTTCTCCAGCGCCTGAAGTGAGACGGGACCGGGCTGGGGTTCCACGAGGGAAGGTTGGAACCGCTCGGGCCGGGCAGGGAGCTCCAACACGTGTGCTCGGTCGTAGGTCTTGTCCGCGAAGGAGACGGTGGTCTCGTCGTGGTTCGCCGTGCCGATGAACCAGACATTCGGCGGGATGGCCAGCTTGCGCCCGTCCACGAGGCGCAGTGGGGCGGGTCGGACCTCGGTCGTCATCAACTCCAGGCTGGGCGGAGCGCCGTCCGGCCGCCTCTTCTGGCCGAGTTGGTACAGCACCTCGCTGAAGTACTGCTCCGGATGAGAGAGGTTCATCTCGTCCAGCACGACGAAGAACGGCCGGTCCGCGAATTCGGGGCAGCCGGCCTTGTAAAGCGCCTGTGTAAACGGTGACTCGTAAAACCGGCGCTCGAACGCGTTGAAGTATCCGACCAGATCCTGCGGGGTTCGCCAGTCCGCGCTGACCGGCACGACCACGGTCTCGGCCTTAATGGCCTTGCCGAACACGATCGGCAGTTGCGTCTTCCCGATACCACTGATGCCCTGAAACAGGTGCAGGCGTGACGCGGCGAGTCCGCCCAAGAACATGATCAGGTCGTTCTCGGCATAGAACATGCCGTACTGCTGCGCCATGTAGTCGCGGAGCCACGGCACGAATTGGGACAACGGTGGCATCTGGTGCCGCACGTCGTCGCGCGGCTCGAGGTGGCGCCGGTCCATCGCTTGACACTCGGGGAAGGGCGATTCTCCCTCTTTGCGTTCGGTCAGTCCCTCGATGTCGCGGCGGAGCTCCTCCAGATGCGCCCGGTAGGAGTTGAGCGACGCCTCGAGATCCTGCTTGGTGACCTTGAGGCGTTCGAGTTCTACGGCGGCGACCTCGTGCCCGGACAGCCGGCGCTGCAGGCGCTCGTTGTCCGCTACGAGCACCGCACGGTCCTCGCGCCAGATCTGCTCGGCCGCCTGCAGGGCCGCGAGCCGTTCGAGCGTGTCCTCTGGGATGGCCCGCTGCTGCCGGAGTTCGGCGTTCCCCTTGCGCAGCAGGTCGAGCTCCGTGAGCACCTCCTCGGGGGTCCGGTTACCGAACGCCCGATCGAGCCGATCATGGTCGCGAAGCTGCTTCTCCAGCTGTTCGGCGTGCTCACGGAGCATCAGGCACCGCTGCTCCAGTTGCTCGCACTGTCGTTCGGTGCGTTCCACGGCGGCCTGCACCGCGCGTTCGACGCGTTCAGACAGCAACTCCCGTGCGTCCTGCAGGTCCTCCTGATCCGCGGTGAGTCGCACCTGTAGCGTGCGGAGCCGGCCGCGTTCCCTGGCGAGCTCGGCCTCTTGCTCGGCCAGCTGATCACGACGCGCGTCGAGATCGGCGTGGAGGACGGCCCGGGTCCGTTCGTGTTCTTCCGCCAGCTCGCGCTGCCGCTTCTCGGCTTCCTGGCGCATCCCTGCCAGGGCGTCCCGGGCTTCGGCCAGCACCGTCTCCTTCTCGCGTTCCTGCCGGGAGAAGAGCTCAGCCTCTGCTTCCAACAGGCTCTGCTCGCGCGCGTCGAGTTCGGCGGAACGCCGCCGCAGCCGCTCACGCTCTTCCTGGGCGTCCGCGATCTCGATCTTGGCCGTGTCGAGCCGATCGTTGAGCTGAGCGTCCTTCTCGGCGAGGTCCTGGCGCATCCGCTCGAGCACCTCGGCCGCCCGCTTGTAGATCGTCAGGTATTCGCCGGCCTCTCTCCAGGCTTCGGCGGATTCCGAATCGTCCGACCTGACCGGCGGGGAAGGACGCGACGCCTGATCAGCCGCTGCAGTGACCGACTCCTCAACCCCTGCGGCGGCCTTCTCTTCGCTCACGGCGGGAGCCATGTCCCCGCCCCCGATGGCAATCGCCTCCTCACGCCGGGCCCGCAGCTCAGCCAGGATCTTCTCTTGGGCCGACGGCCGGCCGGACGAAGTGCCTCCGGAGGTCGCCGGTTTGCTGGCTCCGTGCCTCCTCGCGTTCGGGGGTGTCGGCCCGCGTCCCTTACGCTTCTTGGCCATTCGGCTCCTTCTCGAAAACGGCGTGGTGGGGGTAGTGTTTTTTAACGAAGCGCGATGAGCCCGCGCGCCGCGATGGCGGCCAGCTCGCGACACCACTGCGCGTCCCGCGTGGCGGGGGCATCGCGGCCTCCGTGCGCGCCGCGGTTTCGCAGCCGGCCGAGGGTCGCCAGGGCGGTGAGTAGATCTGGGCGTTCAGCCGCCATGCGACGCAGCGGATGATCTCCGTCATCATGGGCGGCGACGACGCACAGCGGTGCGGCGTCCTTGAGATAGAGATTGCCCTGCCTGCGGCGAACGCCGTTCACGGCGTCGTTGGAGAGCCTGGTGAACAGCTCGGGCACGGTGTCGAACCCGATGCGGTTCCCCGCCTCGACGATCAGCGCCTTAGCGAGCTCGGCCGATCGTGCGGTAGCCAGCAGCCGGTCGGGGCGCGGTGGGTACGCGACGGCCAGCCGACGGAAGTATTCCTCGTGCAGGCGGTACGACGCCTGGGCGACGCGTTCCAGCGCGTCAGGCTGCGATCCGCGCAAGAGGGCGAGATCGACCTCGATCATTAGGCCAAATGCGTCGCCGTGGCCTCGGATCTCCCTCCCGAACTCCGTGGTGAGCTTAGACTCGATCAAGGCACGTGCATCGGCCTCGGCCTCGTTGAACCGGCGTTGTACGTCGGCGGTCTCCTGGCGAGCCGCCCGCTGGACCCGGTCGGCGAGGTCCTCGTTGACGCGGATCCCGTGCTCCAAGAGCTCCCGGAACATTGCGTTACTCCCGGCCCCGAACGGGTCGTGTGGGATCAGCGCGCCATCAGCGCCGATCTCGGCGAAGCCGACGATGAGCACGGGTTCCGGGTCGTCGACGAACGCGACCCGGTGCAGCTCCGGTGCCTCGGCGACGGCCGAAGCGGTGCGGGGGACGCCGGACGCACTCGCGTCCTCTGGGGCTGCGACGGACGCCAGCCTCTCACGCCGTTCGAAGGCCCGTACCCTCTCGGCCTCTCTGGCGACGCGGTCCAGCCGAGCCACCTCGACGATCTGTGCGATGGTCGGACGCCCTAGGTAGGACCTCCTCTGCGCCGACTCCGGCGACGTGGGTGGCGGTTTGATGATCACGGCATCGATGACGTCGGGATGACCCGGCGTGCCCAGTTGCAGGCGGACGTTCTGCGACGTACGCCGGAGGACGTACGCATCGATGAGCGCGTCGGCGGTGCGTGGCCATAGTTCCCCGGTCTCCTCCGGGGACTGAAAGACGTAGCGCACCGACCAGGTGGTCTCTTCCGCCACGCTCCCCGTGCGAAGCGCCTGCCTGCCCAGCAGGGTCAGCTCCCCCTGCTTGTCGAGCAGCTTGCGCTGGGTTGCCTGCTCGACGATGTACGCGCACAGGCGAACGTGGAGGTTGGTTCGCGCCGCGATCCGCTCCGGCTCGCGGACGCCAGCCTGGCTGAGCCCCAGGATCACCCGTTCGAACAGGTCGATCCCCCGGCGCGGCATCACCGGCGCCGTCACGCGATGCGCCCACGCGGGGAACACCACGCAGAGCCGACCGTCGCGGCGAATGTCCGGGGCCGTGAACTGGACGACCCGCATGTTACCCGGGAAAGACACGGCCCTGCTCCCCTCCGTCGCGGCAGAGTCGGAGGAAGTCCGCCAGCGGCTTCGCGTCCGCCGGAACCGCCGGCCCTTCGAACATCGCCGGGTCACCTACCGTGACGAGCAGGCGTTTCTGCCGGCTCATCGCCACGCACAGCCGGTTGCGCAGCATCAGGTGCCCGTAGCGGCGGCGCACCCATCGGTCGTACGCCAGAGATCCAGGGTCGGGATCCGTCTGGGCCGGTGGCGCCGACCTCGTCGTGGACAGGAAGACGACATCGAACTCCTTGCCCTGGAAGGCGTCGACGCTGCCGACGTGGAGTCGGTCGAGGCGGCGGCCATCCGCGTCGTACTGCAGTTCCTCGGAGAGCTCGTAACTACGGTCGGCGTGCCGGACGAGACGGTGCCGGGCGAGTTCGCGCCAGATCTCCTCGACTTGGTCCGCGTAGAAGGAGATGACGCCGAATGTCAGGTCCGGCGCCGCTGGAAGGAGCTTCTCAAGCTGCTCGGCGATGACCCGCGCCTCGCTTGGACGCCGCTTACTGCGCCCACCGAACTCGGGGCCGCGGCTGTTCGGCACCGAGATCCAGGCGGCGACGACGCCTTCGTAACCTGGAAGGGCGTGCGCGAACTCATCGTCTGGGCGAGGGGACCTAAGCGCGCCATCGTAGAACGCCCGGCTCACGAATGATCCGAGGGTCGGGTGCATCCGGAACTGCGCATCGAGGGTGACGACCCGCTGTACAGGGGCGTCTGGCCCGCCGAGGCCGGTGAACAGCCGCTGGAAGAGGCTCTCACGCAGTCGTCCTCGTGCGTCGGGCGTCAGCTCCTCGACCTGACGTTCTACCTCCGGCTCAAGCATGTGCGGTAGCTGGTTGTGGTCCCCGACCAAAATGATCCGCTTGCCCGCATGGATCAGCGGAATCATGAGATCGAGCGGATTGGCCCGCGCGGCCTCGTCGACGATGACCGTGTCGAACACGACATCGTCGACACGCGTCTCTTCCTTGGCTCTCGCGACGCCGGGAGACGCCACCTGCTGGCAGGTCGTCGCATACGAGGCGGTGTAGGTGCGCAGCGTCCAGTCGACCGCGACCGGATCACCGCGGAGTGCTTCGAGATAGTCGAGCATCGCGAGTTCGGGGCCGCTCTCCCCTGACTCCCGCACGCGGTCCTCCAGCTCTTCGGCGATCTCGGCGAGGAGCTGCTCGACGTCGGGATCGACCCCGGCTGGCGCGGCGGGACCGCTCGGCGGCCGGAGCCGTTCGAGGAGGCGGTCACGGGCATCGCCGAGCGCGTCCAGGAACTCGGGCGTGTCGTCGTCGTCCCACGACGCCGCGCGTGAAAGCAGCTCAAGGTCTTCGTTCGTTGGCGCGGGGCTGCGCTGGCCCTCGGTGCCGCTTTCGAGATCTCCTGCCGGCGCCGCCAGCTCGGTGGCATCCAAGAGCGCGCGGACCCGCCGCAGTGCCTTGGCAGCGGTCACGGGTCCGTCGTCGGCGAACGCCTGAGGGAGGGTGCGGACTCCACGCAGGGCGCGTACGGCCAGCTCACGGTTGTCGTCGAGGTGCGACGGCAGCGGCCTGGACGCGATCTCGAGCGTGTCCCGCACCTGTCGGAGTCGGTCGCCGAGCTGGACGGTCAGGGAGTCGCCGACGAGATTCTCGATCTCCTCGAGCAGACGGGCCGTCGCATCCGGTGCTGTCGGGGCAAGCAGGTAGGCGGCTGTCCGAGCGACGACGCCACGCAACAGGGACAGCGAATGCCCGAGTGCGCTGCCCTCTACCTCGGCGGCGAGCTTGTCGATCGTGTCCTGCCGCCACCAGTCCACTTGCACGGTGGTGCCACGGCCCGCGCGATCCATCTTGCTGGCCGGAACGCCGAAGACCAGGGAACGCTCGACGAGCTCGTCGACCGCCGCGTGCTGGAAACTGGTGAGCAAAATACTGCCGCGCAGTTCCGCGTATCCACGGCCCTCCTCGGCGAGCCGGGTCTGCAGCGCGGTGATCACCTGCGTTTTCCCGGTGCCAGGCGGCCCCTGGATGAGGGCGATGTCCGGAGTATTCAGCGCCACTCTGAGCGCATCCTCCTGTCGAGGCGTGGGCTCGCCGCCCTTGAAGCACTGGCGGGCTGCCTCGGACATCGGCTTGACCTTCTTGGGCCGATCTGCGCTGGTGCTTGTGCCCTCCAGGAGCGCAAGCAGGTTCGGGATCCGGGTGCCACCAGCACGAATTCGGTCGAAGGCGTCCTTGCGGCGCTTCATCTGGCGCCGGTCTCCACGGAACGACAGGTAGAGGAATCCCCGCGACGGCGGCTCGGTCGACCGGTCCGCTCCGATGCCGGACACACGCCGCCCGTGGAGAGCCTCCAGCCGCAGGTCGATCGTGCCGGCGGAGACGTCGGCGTCGATGACCTGCCCGCTGACCGCCTCCCGACCGAGTACATCACCGATGAGTGCCCAGCCGACGCCGTCGGCATCGGATTCCTGTCCCGCGGTCGTGAGCGCGGCGGGAAGCTCCGTCGCGGCCTCGAGTTCCAGGTCGCCCCGCCCGGTGACGGCCTGGCGCGCCCGTTCAGCCAGTGAGAGCTCCTGGCCCTCCAGGTACGGGCTCTCCTCCAGGTGAAAGCGGTAGATATCCCCCGCGAGTGGCTCACGGCTTGCGTACCGGGCGAAGCCGACCTCACGGACCCGGTTCCTGACGAACTGTGTCTCCAGCCGGTTGTACTCCTGCCACATGGCGAGGAACCCTTTGCCGGCGACCAGACGGTTGAGCTGATGCCTCATCTCGGCGCGCAACTCACCGGCCCGTGATACGTCCGTGAACGTCACCTGGCACCGGGTGAGCCGTAGCGGTCCCTTGGCATCCCGGTTCCCCGGGCGGAGTACCCGGTTGATCACCAACCTGCCGTCCTGGATCCCGACGTCGACCACGAGTCCCCGGCCGTGTATCCGGTAGCCGGTGGCCTCCCCTATGTCACTGAGGCCAACGGACACGACCATGCGATGGGGGGCTTCCGGTCCGGCACCGGGCGGCGGTGGCAAAAGCAGGCGATCCGCGAGCCATCGCAAGATCCTGTCGGGCTGGTCGGCGACGGCCGTTTCCATCCTGCCGATGTCGTTCATCACCCGGTCGCCCACGCCGATGGTCTGGGGATCCATCGGATCCGCCTGCTCATACGCGTAGAGATTCACTCCAAGCTGCACGTGCCGCCGGCCACCGGCGTCGACACCCTTGCTCACTGCGAGAACCGCGACGCGGGCGCGGTTCGCCATCGTGCGCATCAGCCGCTCGCCATCCGCAGCCGTGTCGGGTGTGACGGTCCTGCTGGCTGTGCCCACCGTCACCACCACGTCCCCGGACGGTGTCCGGGCCAGCTGTATCTCGGGCCACATCGGGTCTGGTTCGACGAAGTTCTCGGGGGCGTCGGGCCAGATCAGCCAGACGAACTCCGACCGGCCGGGCAACGGCTCGGATATCCGCTGGTTCCCGCGTCTCTGGCGAGGGCCGCCGCCCTGACGCGTCCGACCTGGGCGCGGACCACCTCGCCCCCTGCTCGACGCGGGGCGTCCCGACTCCGCGCTGCTCATGACCGTACTCCCCGGCCGACCGTACGAAACTGAAGGATGCGGCGCAGTTGCGATCGCGGTCCGAAGTGCACGATCCATTCAGGGGCGGCCGCATATGCCGGAACCGACAACTGGGAGTCTGGCTCGACGACCACGTACGCACCTCCGGCGCTGGGGCTCAGCCACAGCGGGTATCGGCTGTCGTTGCGCACCGTCAGCTTGCGTTCCGGCTCCCAGAAAATCGAGGCGGCAGGCCCGACGTGCTCCCCGCCGTCCACACCAGCGGTGCGCGCGCTCACCTCGAGCAACTCTCTCGGCGCAAGAGCGAGCGCTTCGCGCATTGATACGAAGTCCTCCTTTTCGGGCACCGCCAGGTACACCGATGCGAGCACCGATTCCGGCATCGCATCGCCGCACCAGGGGCAGGTGCTCTGACCGACGAACGAGGTGTGGGTGCAATGTGGGCACCGTACGGTCAGGTCGGCCGCCGCCTGAAGCTTCGTGCGCCATTCGGCGACCGTAGGTCGGCTGGTCGGGTGGAGCCTTCCTGCGCCAAAGGTCTCTCCCGCCAGCTGGCGCAAACCGGAGGTGAGCATGATCTGCCGGCTCAGGCCGTAGCTCGATCGGTTCTGGTCGTCATCGGGATCGTCGATCCACGGGAGATCTCCGGCGAAGGCCCGGTCCTGCCACTCCGGTTCACTCTCCTCCACGATGTCACCGAGAAACGGGTGAACCAGGACCAGCGTCTCGAAAGCGATCAACGCGAAGGCGTACGCGTCGCTGAGGCTTGAGATTCCCATACGCCCGGAGATCAGCTCCGGCGCCGCGTAGCCAGAGGTCATGAGGGACTGGTCGGGCACCACCGACTCGACTTCAAGATTGTCCACGTCGATCAGCCACACCTGAGAGTGATCGGGAGACGCTGAGATCAGGACGTTGGCCGGCGAAGGATCGCCGTAGACGATGCCTCTCGCGTGTAGTCCTGCAAGGGCTTCCGCGGCCCTCGCCAAAAGGCGCAGCCTGCGCCGGAGCCCCCCGGTGGCCGCGTACCAATCCGCGACGTCCGTCCGCGGTGGAGGAGTGGTCAATGACCGGAGCGCGACCATGTCGCCGAGCAGCTCCATCGTGTAGCCGACCTTCGGCTCGGCGAGCATGGCCAGCGGCTGGGAGATCGGCAGTCCTTCCAGGTCCAGCCTCTTCACCATGCGCAGCCGTTGCCGCAACCTCGCCGCCGCCCGCGAGGTCCGCGCATGCAGGATCTTGACGGCGATCCTTTCGCCCGCCGCCCAAACTTCGCCTTGCCCCCCCGAGCCGAGAAGTCGCGTCAGCCGAAGCGTCTGCGCATGCTCGTCTCGGACGACCGTGCTCGTGCCGTTCTGTGATTCGAACGACATGGCCATGAGTCACCGCCCCCGTGTTCCACCGTCTGCCGATTCCTGCGTGGACGTCAGGTCAGCCGAGGAGATCGTCCAGTTCCTCGCGGGATATCTGCGATACATCATTCGGCCGCGGGCTGCGCGCCCTTTGGGTGACGCTCATGGTGACCCAGGAAAAGTACCGCGAGAGCAGATGCGCATCGTCGGCACGGACCGGCTGGATCGCCGGATTGTCGATGAACGCATGGAGGACGTCGAAGGCGTCTTCGTCCATATCCTGGCCCACGCCGACTGCGAGACGCATAGCCTTGCCCCCGCGCGACGAGGCGAGAAGACGGTCTAGCGGCTCCCTCCATTCGTCGGTCGGCAGGCCATCGGAGACAAGGACGAGTGTGGGGAGAAACGCTCGCCGGGAGATGACGCTTTCGTCGGCCAGGAGGGCGTTCGCCAGATCGAACGCCTGACCGAGCGGCGTGCGCCCGAACGGAGCCATGTCCTGCCAGGCGACCTCAGTAGCGGGTGCGATCGGCTGGTGCAACCTCGCCTCGGTCCCTCCGAAGGTCACCACCCCGACCACGATCTCTCCGCGAATCGTGTCCTCGCCAGCGAACGATCGGATCATTGAGGCAATACACCGGTTGAGCACACCGATCTTGCCAGCCTCCGCCATGCTGCCGCTCACGTCGGCAAGGACGAGTACAGGCAAGGGCCTAGGGGGTGGCACCGACGGGCGTACCGCAGGGAAGCTGGAGGTCAAGACGGTTCGACCTTTCAATGACGCATGCCGAGGAGAACATTGCAGGATGACAGGGTAGGTGCGTCCCGTCAAGTGTCATGTCGGGAAGAATTTAGGAAGTGGCGAATCGGGCGAAAAAGCCTTCCTTAAAAGACGGCCGTGGCACATGCCATGCGCATCGCCGTACCACCAGCTGATGGACGTCAACACGCTGGTCCTCCGCCCCGTACTTGTGAAGGTGGCTCAATGATCGTCTGGCCGTCGACCCCGTAGACCACGTTGGTCCGCCGACCTGCGAGTACGGTCCCGCACAGAAGGCGTGAACGTGTCTGATCAAGAGGTCCGTCGCACCGCCTGCGGATGATCCTGGTTTCGATTGCGCGGGTCTCGCCGCTCATGCACTGCCTCACGGCTGAGATCATCTTCACGCAAGGGGGTCCTCGTCCCAACCGCTCTACACGATCACAGCGCAATGTAGGTGGATGCGTTGTCTGCCGCAGTAAGCGAGGGGAGCGCTCCGGCGAGGCCGGCGTTCTTGACGAGGCGTCCCCACCGGGGACTCCGTTTGAAGTGCCTCCCGATCGCCGCGCCCCCAGGCAGCTCACCGTTCTCCGCTCGGTAAGCCAGGGCCCACTGCCAGGCCTCCCGCTGAAGGTGCTTGCGAAGATCAGGCACCTCCGGTGCGTCGGCTCCGGGGCCCTTCGGCTCAGGCTCCCCCGCCGCGGGTTCCGGCTCCGCGTTCCCTGCCTCCGGGTCGTCTTGTTTCTGCTGGGTCAGCAGGCGCATCCGTAGCTGGCCTTGGAGCAGGTGGTAGGCACCGACGAAGGCGAACGAGGGCCAAGCGGCGATCACCCGGCCGACTACCGTGGGCTCAGCGACCTCGACGTTGGCGGCGAGGCTCGCCAGGCTCCCGACAATTAGGAGGGTCCACGGCAGCCATGGGATGCCGATACCGGCCCTGCCGACCAGCAGGACGGACATCGATGATGCGACGACCATCCCATCGACGCTGAGCGGGATCAGCGTCGCGTTCAGCGTCGTCTCACCGTGGCGGACGGCGAGTTCATGCATGTGACCGAAGCTGACTACCGCCGCAATCAGCGCGAGGCACACCACACTGACCGTGGTCGTCCGGCGAATACAGACCTCGGCCGAGGCAACCGAGGTGTGGTGATTCCACATCGCCACTCACCTGCTTCCCAGCAGGAACGAGTGAGTGAAGGCGAGCGGATGTGCGTTCGGCTCCAGTACGGCCTCGGACACCAACCATTTCCCCATGTTGTGCGGGACCGAGGCGAGCCTCGGCCCGCACTTCGTGCTTTTCGGGCTGGTATGTCAGGTGCAGGCCGAGCTTGGCGTACAGGTCGGCCTTACGGTCGGCGTCGGCGTTCGTGATCGCTTGGACGAGATCGGCGAGCCTGTCGACGAGTGCGGTGATCTCGGCTTCGCTCATCTGCTCCTGCCGTGGTCGGTGCTGCCGCTGCGCTCGCGCGGCGTCGCGCTGCTTTTGAGTCTCGGTGATCCATCCGGCGATGACCGCAGGGTCAGCGCTTTCGTCCAGAGCTTCGAGAGCGGCTCGGTACCGCGCGATCTTGCGGTCGCACTCGGCGATGGTCTGCTCTGCCAGATCGGCGGTGGCGTCCTGGGCCGGTTCGGTGCCGGTGACGGCCGCGAGGGCCGCGATGGTCTCGGTGCGCCGGTGCGGAGCGAAGTACTTGCTCAGCCAGGCATCCAGCGGCCGGAGAAGTGCGGCTTCGCGCAGGTAGACGTTCCGTGGGTGCTGGATACGGTTGGCCAGGGCGTATTCCTCGGGGAACCGGCACCGGTAGTAGGCCTCGTCGTTGTTCCAGGAGCCTTCCATCCGCCGGTGGCAGATTCCGCAGTGCAGGGTGATCCGGCTGTGCTTGCCACGGGGCGAGTAGGCCCCCCGGTGCTGAGCGCGTACTGATCGCTGATGGCGAGCCATGCGGTTCCTGTGTCCGTCAGGACGCGGTGGGCTTCGGCGAAGACGCGGCGTAGCGCCGCGATGTAGAGGGCGGGCGTCGGCTCGTGGCCGTAGCCCGATGAGGATGGCGGCTGTGTGTGGTCTGGGGTCCACGGCGGTGGGCTGGTGACGATGCAGTCCACCGAGCCGTCCGCTATCTCCTCCAGCACCTCGCGGGCGTCCCCGAGGTACAGCGTCGCCGTCTTGTCGTGCCAGCAGGGTTCGCGCACCGGATCAGTCCTTCCTGCGGGGGCCTGTTGGGGCGCGATTGTTGGCATGAGCCTCATAGGAAGCTCATACGACCGGCAATGACCTGGGACTTCCGCCACCGGCGCCATGCGGGGTGCCGAGGATCTCTGCCGCTGGGTTTCCGGCAAACGCGGCGCTTCGAAGCCAGACTGTCGCCCATGCCGCACGCGCTCCGTGGCGAAGTGCCGCTACGGCACCATGGCGGAACCGGGGTCCCCGCAGCATCTCGGGCGCGGCACATCGGCGGCAAGGACGGCACCTGACTGCTGCCGCTCGATCTCGCGGATCTGGCGGACGTCTGCCCCTGCACCGCACTGCTCGCAGACGTTCGAGCTGTCCACCGGTACGGGATCGGGTCGGTGGGCTGCTGGAAGTGGACGGCGAGCCGATTGCCGGCCCGGTAGGCGTCCAGTCCGGCAGGGTCGCTTGCCGCTCCCCAGGTCGCCTCCCGTCGTCGCGCCCTGCGGTCGCCGCCGGGACCGCACCAGGTGACATTCGGCGCTATCTGGCACTATCCGGCGAAACGCCCAGTCCTGCTCGCGATTGCGCAGCTCAGCGCCTGTGGCCCATGGCCGACTGGCGGCGTAACAGGGCGCAATCGCTCCGTCATTCCGCGGCAACTCGCCCTTCTTAGCGTCCCCGACGGGGATCGACGCAACGAAGGAGAGACATGGATCTCGCGGAGAATCCGGCGCTGGAGGACTACTCGCTCCGCTACGCGCCCAGCGCCTTCCGTTCCTGGTCGCCATGGATGATCTTCTTGAGCTGCCTGGTCGGCCTGTCGGCCATGGCCGGCTACGCGCTCGACGCCGCGTTCGTGAACGCCTTCGGATTCGGCAATGCACTCATCGGCTTCGCGGTCGCCACGGCGGTGACCTTCCCGCTGACCCTGGTCGCCGCGTTCGCCATCGCGCGCCGGCACATCGACATCGACCTGCTCACCCGTGGCGCCGGCTTCGGCTACTTGGGGTCGACGCTCACCTCGCTCGTCTACGCCACGTACACCCTGATCTTCCTCGCGTACGAGGGCGCCATCATGGCGCAGGCGCTGACCGCCCTGACGCACCTCGAACTGCACATCGCGTACGCGGTCGTCGCCGTGGTGATGATCCCGCTGACGGTGTACGGCATGACGTTCAGCGCGAGGTTCCAGGCGTGGACGTGGCCGATCTGGGTCGCGCTGATCGGGCTGGCGCTGTGGTCGGCGGCGACCGCCCCGCACGCGGTGCACCACATGGTCAAGCCGCACGTTCCCGCAGCGGCGGCCACCGGGGTCACCGTGCTGGCGGTGTTCACGATCGCCGCCGCCCAGCTCTCCCTCGCCGCGCAGGTCGGCGAGCAGGGCGACTATCTGCGGTTGATGCCCGATCCACGGCCGGGCCGTGCCGGCCGGTGGAAGCTCGCGGTGATCTTCGGCGGGCCGGGCCTGACGTTGTTCGCGGTGGTGATCTTCTTCGCGTCGACGCTCCTCGTCGGGTACGCCGAGACGCAGACCACGCCGGACCGGGCGGCCGAGCCGGTGGAGCTGTTCACCGTGGTCTACCAGCGGATGACCGGCAGCCACACGGTGGCGCTCGTACTCGCCGGCCTGCTCGTCCTGCTCTCCCAAATCAAGATCAACATCATGAACACCTACTCGGGGTCGCTGTCCTGGTCGAACTTCTTCTCCCGGCTGCTGCACCGTCACCCGGGCCGGGCGGCGTGGGTGTTCCTGCAGGTGGCGCTCGCGCTGCTGCTCATGGAGCTGGACGTCTACCACCACATCGTCACGGTCCTCGCCTGGTACGCGAACCTCGGGATCGCCTGGATCGCCGCCGTCGGCTCCGACCTGCTCCTCAACAAGCGGCTGCTCAAGCTGTCCCCGCCGGGTGTGGAGTTCCGTCGCGCCCATCTCTACAACGTGAACCCGGTCGGCTTCGGCTCGATGGTGGTCGCGGCGGTCGTCGCGATCGTCGCCTACTACGGGGTGTTCGGGGCGACCGCCGCCGCGCTCTCGCCGTTCATCGCGCTGGTCCTGGCGTTCCTGCTGCCACCGATCCTCGCGGGCGCCACGCGTGGCCGCTGGTACATCGCGCGTACGAGCGACCTGCCGGCGGACGCGGAGGTGCTGCCGTGCGCGGTCTGCGCCGGTTCGTACGACACCGCGGACATGGCCGCCTGCCCGTTCCACGACGGGACGATCTGCTCACTGTGCTGCTCGACCGAGGGCTCGTGCCGCGACCGGTGTAAACCGAACGCCTGGCGCCCGGCCGGGGAGCCGACACTCCTCGGCATGCCGGAGAAGCGCGCGGCGACCCTGCCCGCGGTGGCCACCGCGTCCGCCGAGGAGCTGGGGCGGTGACGACCGAGTGCAGCGAGGGAAGCGAAAGCACGGTCGGCTCTCCGGCGAAGGAGGGCTCGTGACGACGTCGCTCATGACCAGGCCGCGTAACACCCGGATAATGGACCGGGAATCACCGCGAAATCGAACGCCCGTAATGTGCCCGTCCATGGCTGCTCGGGGACACGGACCGGGAGGAGCGCATGACGCCCGGGTCCGTCGCCTGCGCGACCTGCTGCGCTCGGCGGTCCTGCGCGGCCGCTTCGACGGCGGGCAGTTGCCCGGCGAGGCGGAGCTGATGGCATCGTACGGCGCGACCCGGGCGACGGTACGTGAAGCGCTGGACCTGCTCCGCCGCGAAGGGCTGATCGACCGGCGGCAGGGAGTCGGCACCCACGTCGTCGTCAACGCCGTCCTGGCCCGGATGG
>NZ_JBFAUT010000098.1:0-21102 GCF_040679475.1 Actinoallomurus sp. NPDC052274 | reverse complement strand
CCACCGCGATCTGGCACAACCACCACACCGGCGCACCAGTCACCAGATCACTGACCGCCTTCGATCACTGACCACATCGGAACTACTCGTCTAGGTCGGCCGCAGGGTTCGGGCGGCGGACAGTTCCTCGACGAGACGGTCGAGGGCGGCCGAGGGCGTGGCCGCGCGGTCGCGGGCGGCCCGTCGGCCCTCCTCGGACAGGCACCACGCCCAGGCCGCGTCGAACTCGGTGGTGCCCGCGCTCGCGGGCAGCGCCGGCCACTCCCAGACGCCGGCCTGCGCGGACACCTTGCCGCCGCCGTCGATCGGGTCGACGGCCAGCACCGGCACCCCGGCGCGCAGGGCGAGGACCAGACCGTGCAGTCGAGTGGTCACCACCACGTCGAGCCGCCGCATGACCGCGACGAACTGGTCGGAGGTCGAGCACAACCGCCAGTCGCGCGAATCGAGCCGGGTGTCCAGGGGGAGGGCGGCGCAGTCGCGTCCGCCGAGCCAGCCCGTCAGCCGCACGGCGACGTCGTCGTGCCGGCGGCGCGCGCCGTACTCTCCCTGTCCCCGCGCCAGGACGATGCCGGCGACCGGCGGGTCGCCCTCCGGCAGGCCCGCCAGGTCGCGGCACGGCTCGCCCAGTCCGTCCCGGGCCAGCACGCGGTGGAAGCCGGTGACGGCCGGGTCGGCCGGGTCGATCACCGAGACGCCGACCGCGATCCGGTGGCAGCCGGCGTACCGTTCGTGCAGGCCGCGGACCTGGTCGCCGTGGATCGGCCCGCACACGAAGACGAGGTGCGTGTAGCGCGCCGGGTCGGCCTCCCGCAGCGACATGGCGTCCGGCCGGAACACCGGACTCCACGCCTCGTCGTACGGGATGCCGGCCCGTGTCAGCGCCGAGGCGACGGAATCCAGGGCGAGGGCGTCCCCGGCCGTCACCTCGCCGTGGACGAAGCTGAACCACCCGGTCACCAGTACCCGCATGAGTCACCCCTGCCCCACCGGCCCGGATTCAGTCCGCAACCGGCCACGGGTGCGACGCGGCCGTTCCACCATGGTCAGGCGGTGGAGACGCCGAATGCTCGGCGATCACGGGCGCAGACGGGGATGAAACGGTACGAATCTCTGACGTGACGCCCCTTTCACCGAGCGATTTGTACGCGAACACGCGGCCGACCACAGATGTCGTTTTCAAAGCGATGGTTATAGTCGCGGTTGTGTCGCTTATCTCGCATTTGTACTTCGGTGAGCTCGGGGAATGGTGCGCCGAACGCATGACCGGGACCGGCGAGGTCGTCCAGCGCCTGACGGCGGAGACCAAAGGCCTGCCCGTCGTGCGCCCGGCCGGGAGGGCCGGACGGCGGCACTGGGCGCAGGTGGACCGGGCGTTCGGGATGCGGATGGCCACGCTCGTACAGTCGGCTCCGCCGTATTCGGTGCTGTACGGACTGGTGCGCAGCGGCCTCGCGAGTCCGGATTGGGCGCATCGGCAGGCCGGGCTCTACCCGACGCATATTCGCCTCGGAAAGGACGAGCGCCGCAGGGCGCTGGATCTGCGGCCGACGTTCACCGGGTGGCTGGACCTGGCGCACGAACACGGCGTGGACCGGTACGTGGCCGAGGACGGATCCGCGCGATACGCCAGGTTCCCCTATTCCACCGCTGAATCCGTACTCGACGATTTGTTCGACCGGATGCGCGCGTATTTCGCGACATACGCGCCCTTCGGGCAGGTCGGCGCGGAGAAGGGCCTTGCCCGCCTCTGCTGGCTGCTGGCGATGTTCGCGTACGTCTTCCGGAACGACCCGGTCGACCAGCCCTTCTTCGGCGCCTTCCGGGAGGGGGTGCCGACCGTCGAGCAATTGCACGCGGCGGTCGAGGAAGACGCCGTCACCGAGCTCGTGCAGCTCGTCGAACGCCTGCACGGCTCCGGTGCCCTGCAGGAGATGCGCCGGCTGGCCGGGCACCCGCCACCGGGGCGGCCCTGGGGGATCGCCTGGCCGGTCTCCGGCTCGCAGTGGGATGACAACGACATCCTGGTCGGCGGCCCGCGCGGCGCCACGCTCATCGACGTCACCTCGGTACTGAAGGTCAACGACGCTCGCCGCGCACGGCGCTGGATCTGGCGGCTCGTCGGCTGTGCCTGGCTCGACACCGCCGACGCCTACCGGATCCGCACCGTCGCCCTCTACCTCGCCCGGTACGGCGTGGTGGTGGCCTGGCCGCTGGCCGACCTCGTCGAAGAACTGCTCGGCGGCGAGGACCCCGAACGCGCCAGGCGCGAGTTCCTCGACCTGGTCGCCCGCCTGCGGGGCACGACGCCGGCCGTGTCGTCGTAGGCGGGCGGTCGTCCGCCTACGACGACACGGCCGCCGCGGGTCCTCACCTGTCGCGGTCGAGCATCGTCTCGTCGGGACTCGCGTCGGCGTCGGCACTCGCATCGGTGTCGGCGTCGTCCGACGGCTCGGCGTCCCGCGGGCGTACGGGAACGTCACGCGGGCGCATGGGGATGTCGCGCGAGCGGATGGGGATGTCGTTCCTCGTCGCCCCGCCCGCGTCCCCGGCCGGCTCCTCGCCGGAGGGCGGCGCGCCGTCGGACCCTTCCTCGGCGGTCCCTGTGTCGTCGGACCCTTCCTCGGCGGTCCCCGTCCCGTCGGAGTCTTCTCCGGCGGTCCTTGTCCCGTCGGAGTCTTCTCCGGTGGTCCCCGCGCTGTCGGACTCGTCCTCGGCCGGCTCCTCGTCGGCGGTCCGCCTGCCGCCGGACTCGTCGTCAGTCGCTCGGACGTCCCGGCGGGTGACGTCCCTCGGGGCCGGTGTGCCGTCCCGGCGGGTGACCTCGCTCGGGAACCGTACGCCGTCCCGGTGCGTGACGTCGCTCGCCGAGGCGCCGGCCTTCCGGCGCGTGCCGGCCGGCTCGTCTGCGCGCTCGTCCTCGCCGCCCGGCCTGCGCACCCTGAGGTCCTGCCGGGTCATGTCGCCGCTCGGCGGCCCGGCGGCCGGCCGTCGCTCGGGTGCCTTCTCGGCTCGCGTCATGGAGGACTCCGACGGCGCGGCCAGGGTCTCTGCCGGGTCCTCAGGCGGAGCCGGGGCGGCGGAGGGTGCCGACGGTGGCACCGGGGTCTGCGCGGGGTCCGACGGCGCGACCAGTGTCCTCGTGCGGCCCTGGAGGGGCGCGGAGGGGGCGGACGGCGGCGCCGGGGCACCGGAGTCCTGGGGCGCGGGCAGGGCCGTGGAGGGATCCGCCGAGGCGGCGGACGGCGGTGCCGGGGTCAACGGCGCGAGCACGAGCTGCGCGGGCGAGGCGGCCGCCGCGTCAGGGTCGTCGGAGGCGGCGGCGCGCGTGGCCGCGCTCCACCGGTAGGTCACCGTCAGCAGGGCGCCGAAGGCCAGGAGGAACACGCCGTGCTCGACGAGCCGGGAGACGTCCCCGGCGACGCCGGCCACCACGATCAGCGCCAGGAACTCCAGCGACCATCCGGCGATCGCGACCAGCAGCCACACGTCGCGGCGGCGGCTCACGGCGAGGACGGCGGCGACGGTGAGGACCAGCTCACCGGCGGCGGACAGGCCCAGCAGCGCCGTCGCCGCCCCACCGCCCACTCCGAGCAGCTTGGCGGCGTCGTGGTGGCGACCGGACCAGTCGAGCAGCGAGCCGACCCGGGTGGCGCCGAAGACGATCAGAAACACGGCCACCGGATAGTGCAGGCGATGCCACCCCGCTCCCTGAGCCGATGACCGTGATCCCGCGTCGAGTTCCATGTACGCCCCTCTCCGTATACGCCGTCTATGACGTGCGTGCGGCCCGTGGAGTTGGCGGCACGGCGGAACATCTCGGCGAAACTTCTCTCCGGCGAGCATGCCGGTCGGGAGGGGAAACCTGCCACCGGAACGGACTTTCCTCACCCCTGGCGGGCTTGCATATCGCAAGTTCATGCGTGTTCGGTGCTGCGGATTGCGCGCCGCGGCACGTCGCGGGAATGCTGATCCCCGATCGGAACGGATCCGTTCCAGGAGGGGTGATCGCAGCGTGTCGAATGAGACGGCCGCCTTAGCGCGGACACGCATCCAATATCTCGAAAGCCTCGGCGACGAGCTCCGGGGGCGGGGCTTCGCCGTACGGCTGACGGTCCCACGGGTCGGACCACCGAGCCTGCATGTGGTGAACCCACAGGTGTCGGTTCTCGCCGAGCACATCCTCGCCGAGAACTCCGACGACGGCTGGTGGTACTGGTGGTCGTGGGCCGAGCGGATCGCTCGCGTCGATGATCTCGACGCCGCCGTCGAACGCGTCTTGCGGGTGCTCGCGACAACGAGCGAGCACGACTGAGGAGAGACGGTGCTGGAGGCGACGACGGCCTCCAGTACCGCCCGTCAGGCTCGGGGCAGGCCGAGGGTGCTCTCGGCGATCATGTTCCGCTGGATCGCGCCGGACCCGGCGTAGGCGATGTCGGCGCGCATTCGCGCCGCTCGGCCCGGACGCCGGTGGCCGTCAGCCGTCGAAGCGGCCGTAGGTGCCCTTGTAGAAGACGAGCGGATCGCCGTCGTGGTGTTTGTCGAGCTGGTGCACCTGGGCGACGACGATGACGTGGTCGCCCGCGACGTACTCCGCCTCGACGGAGCACTCCAGCCACGCGAGCGCGCCGTCGATGACCGGGCTGCCGCCGGGGGACTCGGTCCAGTCGAGACCGGCGAACTTGTCCACGCCCTTCGTGGCGAGTTGCAGGCAGACCTCGCGCTGCGGCGCGGACAGGATGTTGACGCAGTGCCGGTCGGCGCCGCGGAGCCGGGGCCAGGTGGAGCTGGTGTGGGCGACGCAGAAGGAGACGAGCGCCGGGTCCAGCGACACGGAGGTGAAGGAGTTGGCGGCCAGACCGGTGGGCCGGCCGGTCTCCGGGTCGATCGCGGTGATGGCGACCACCCCGGTGGCGAACCGGCCGAGGATGTTGCGGAACCGCATCCTGTCGATGTCGGTGACCTGCTCGGTGGCGCCCGGACGGGGTGTTCCGTTGGGCGAGCCGGGCGCGCGCCGTGACGTGTTCTGGCCGGAGGATCGTGCAGCCGAGCCCAGGGGGATCGACGTGGCGGCGGTCGCGCCGTCGGGCATGACCGGATCCTTTCTCTTAGCCAAGCGCTTGCTTGGACGATAGGCGGCGGGCTGCTGGGGTGTCAAGGTGACCGGCGACCGCCCGTGCTCCACGTCTTTCAGTAAAGCGCCGCCGTACCCCGCGCATTCCGGGCGGGTAGCGAAATCCGCCCAAAGTCCTAGGTCCTGGCCCCGGCCGGTGAGCGAGCCGACCCGTCGGCGGCCCGCGGGTACTCCCGTGGATGACCTGCCGGTTCACCCGGTGATCATTGACATGCGACCGGGTGGGCCGTACCGTCCAAGAGACTTGACCGAGCGCTTGGTAGGTAGTGAAGGGTCGCGCATGGGGTTGCGAGATCGGGCGGCGATCGCCGGGGTCGGCTACACGCCGTTCAGCAAGGACTCCGGCGTCTCGACGCTCACCCTCGCCATCGACGCGATCCTCGCCGCCCTGGACGACGCCGGGCTGGGCATCGACGACGTGGACGCGCTGGCCACCCACCGCGTCGGCGACTCCACACCGCCCTGGGTGGTCGCCCCGGCACTCGGCATCCCGGAGGTGAACTGGTACCTCGACCAGTTCGGGGGAGGCAGCGTCTCGCACGCGGTGATCGGGCAGGCGGCCATGGCGGTGGCCACCGGCGTCGCCCGCACCGTCGTCTGCTATCGGGCGATCAACGCGCGTTCGGAGTTCCGCATGGGCGGCACCGGACGTGGTGTGGCACCGGTCTTCGACGCGCAGTACCAGGCGCCGTACGGCTATTTCGCGCCGCCGCAGCAGTTCGCCATGTTCACCCGCGCGCACATGATCAAGTACGGCACGACGCACGAGCAGCTCGGCTCCATCGCGGTCGGTCAGCGCGCCAACGCCGTCAAGAACCCGCGCGCACTGAAGCGTGACCCGATCACGATCGAGGACTACCTGGCCTCCCGGTGGATCGCCGAACCCCTGCGGCTGCTGGACTGCTGCCTGGAGACGGACGGGGCCTGCGCGGTCGTCGTGACCTCCGCCGAACGCGCCCGGGACCTCGCCGCGCCGCCGGTCCTGATCTCCGGCGCCGTCTGGGGCGGCGGCGACAGCTTCTTCTCCGGCCAGGGCGGCGACTTCACCGTCTCGGAGGCCGCGCGGATCGCTCCCCGGCTCTACGCCACGGCGGGCGTCGGCCCCGAGGACATCGACGTCGCCGAACTGTACGACTGCTTCACGTACTCGGTCCTCGTCCAACTGGAGGACTACGGGTTCTGCGCCAAGGGGGAGGGCGGCCCGTACGCCGCCTCGGGCGCGACCCGGCTGGACGGCCCGCTGCCGGTCAACACGCACGGCGGCTTCCTCTCGGAGGGGTACGTGCACGGCATCAACCACATCGCCGAGGCCGTCGCCCAGTTGCGCGGCACCGCCGGTGACCGGCAGGTGAGCGGAGCCCAGGTCGCGCTGTCCACGGCCCAGCCCGGCTACGTGCTGGCCGGCACCTCGGCGCTGATCCTCCGGGCGGACGTATGAGGCGAGCGGGAGACGAGCCGTGAGCGCAGTGCCTCTGGTCACCTCCCCGACGAAGGAGGGCGCTTGAGTCTTGTGGAGCGGCCGAGGCCGCAGGTCGATCGCGACTCCGCGCCGTGGTGGGAGGCGGTTCGCCGGCATGAGCTGCTGGTCCAGGAGTGCGGCGACTGCGGAACGCTTCGCTTCCCGCCCCGGGCGATCTGTGGTCGCTGCCGGTCCCGGCGGAGCGCCTGGGCGCCGGTCCGGGGGACCGGGCGCGTCGCGAGCTGGATCGTGAACCATCAGGTCTTCATGCGCGCCTTCGCCGACGAGGTGCCCTACGCCGTCCTGCACGTGCGGCTCGACGAGGCCGACGACCTTTTCATGTACGGCGATCTGACGGGCGCGGACCCGGCCGACGTGACGCCGGGCATGCCGGTTCAGGCCGTCTTCGCGGACGTCGGCGACGATCTCACGCTCGTGCGCTGGCGCCCCCGCTGAGACGTCCGCCACGCCCGTGTCGTGCTTTTCGCCGGGTCGGTGTGTCGTATTGAGGCCGATCCGGTATTTTCGGGAGCGGCCTGTGTCACCGCACGCCTCCATCCAGCTCGCAGGCGTCATCCGGCCGCGCGACGCGCCTCATATCGCCCTGCTTCCCCTGTAGCCCAGGAGGCTGCTTGTTCTTCGGCATCATCCTCGCGTTGATCGCGACGGTCCTGTACAACGCCGGCTTCGTTCTCGAGAAGCGGGCGTTGCGCGACCTGCCCCCGATCAGCGCGCACCGGGTGGGCCACCTCGTCCGTGTCCTGTGCGGCAGCCGGGCGTGGGTGACCGGCTTCCTCGTCATGGGGATGGGGCTGCTCTGCCAGCTCGGGGTGATGTCGCTGGTCCCGTTGAGCGTCGGGCAGCCGATCCAGCTCGCCGGCCTGGCGCTCCTGGTGGTGTTCTCCGCGGTGTTCCTGGGGGAGCGCACCACGCCGCGCGAGTGGACCGGACTGGGCGTGCTCGCGCTGTCGCTGCTGCTGGTCTGCCTGTCGATGGAGCCCACCCGGCTCGGCCTGCGCGCCGACACCGGGGTGCTCCTCGCCGTGTCGGCCGGCACGGTCGTCCTCGCCATGGGCGCGTTCCTCGCTGCGATGCGCTCGGGGCGGCGCACCGGCCGCCCGGTGCCCGGCGTGCTGTACGGCGCCGCCTCCGGCCTGCTGTACGGCGCCGGCGCGCTGCAGACCAAGGGCGTCGCCGGCTTCCTCGCCGACCACGCGGGCGGAGTCGTCGGCCGCACGATCGCCTCGCCCTATCCCTACCTGTACATCCTGCTGTCGGGCGCGGGCCTGCTGCTGTTCCAGACCGGTCTGCAGCGCGGCCGCGCCTCGATCGTGGTGCCGGTCTCCAGCGTCGTCGGCAGCGTGTACACCGTGATGGCCGGCACGGCGGTCTTCGGCGAGCCCCTGCCGGAGGACCCCGTCCGGCTCGTGCTGCGGTCGGCCGGGTTCGCCGCGTCGATCATTGTGGTCGTGCTGCTGCCCCGCCACGACGAGGAGCCCGTCGAGGTGCTCGGCGCCCCGGCCCTAGTGACCTCCGACCAGGCGGGCTGACCACCTAGCGGACGCGGACGCGGACGCGCAGCGCCTGCTTGTCGACCTTGCCGTTGACATTGGCGGGCAGGGCGTCGACGAGCGTGACGTGCCGGGGGACCTTGTAGTTCGACATGTGCTCACGCGCCCAGGCGATGATCTCGGCCGGCTCGACCGGGGCCGAGGGGACCACGAACGCCCATCCGACCTCGCCCAGCGTCTCGTGCGGCGCCGCGACGACCGCCGCCTGGGCGACGGCCGGATGGTGCAGCAGCAGCGCCTCGATCTCCGCCGGGTAGGCGTTGAAGCCCCCGACGATGAACATGTCCTTCTTCCGGTCGACGATCGCCAGGTTGCCCCGCGCGTCGAGCGCGCCGACGTCCCCGGTGTGCAGCCACCCGTCGGCGTCCACGGCCTCCGCCGTGCGCTCCGGGTCATCCCAGTAGCCGCGCATCACGCCGTACCCGCCGACGAGGACCTCCCCGCGCTCGCCGGCCGGCAGGTCCTTCCCGTCGTCGTCCACGACCCGGACCGTCACGCCCGGCACGGGCCTGCCGGTGGTGGCGGCGATCACCTCGACCGGGTCCCCGGCCCGCGTCATCGAGACGACGGTGCCCTCCATCAGTCCGTACGCGTTGATCATCCGGTCCAGCCCGACCCGCTCGACCAGCCGGCGGATCAGCTCCGGCGGCACCGCCGCGGCCCCGCAGATCGCCACCCGCAGTGCGGACACGTCGCGTCCGTCGACCTCCTCCAGGATCCGGTGGAACAGCGTCGGCGGCCCCGCCAGGACGCTGATCCGGTCCCGTTCGATCAGCTCCAGCAGCGCGTCGGGCGCGAACACCGAGATCGGCATCATCGTCGCGCGTTTCAGCACGCAGGCCAGCAGCCCGGCGTTGATCCCGAATCCGTGCGAGAAGGGCGCGATGATCGGATAGCGGTCGTCCGCGCGGAGCGTCACGATCGAGGCCCAGTCCCAGTAGCCGCGGAGCAGTTGCGCGTGGGGCAGCATGACGCCCTTCGGCGTGCCGGTCGTGCCGGAGGTGGCCATGATCTCGGCGAGGTCGTCCGGACCGACCGCCAGGGCGCGTTCCTCGGCGTCCCCGACCTCCTCGCCGCCCGCCAGCAGGGCCTCGTACGAAAGGGCCGGCGCGGGCGCGCCGGTCCCCGCGAGGGTGACGACGTGCCGCAGCTCCGGCAGATCGCCGTACGGCCGTCCGCCGACCGGCCCGCCGCACACCTCCTGCAGCGCGCCGAGGTAGGAGAAGCCGAGGAACCCCTCATCCACGAACAGCACCCGCGCGCCGGTCCGGCGGAGCAGGGCGGCGGCCTCGATCCCGCGGAACCGGGTCGACAGCGGGGTGATGATCGCCCCGGCGTCCCAGACGCCGTACGCGATGACCACCCAGGCCGCGGAGTTCGGCGCCCACACGGCGACGCGGTCGCCGGGCCCGACGCCGAGGGCGAGCAGCCCGCGGGCCACCCGTGCGGCCTCCTCCCGGAGCGCACGCAGCGTCAGCGCCGTGTCGCCGTCCACGACGACGACGTCGTCGGGATGGCGTGCCGCCTGGTCACGCAGCATCCGCGGGATCGTTCCCCAATCCGGCACCGGTTTCATCGGCTTCTCGGCGTAGAGACCCCGGCCTGCAGGCCAGGGAGGAAACGCCGTTCCCTCCTCGGATTGTCGGTAGCGGTGGTTAGGGTGCGGGCATGCGGTTCCGGCTTGGGCCCACGCCCGCTCAAGAGCAGGTGCTGCTGGAGCACTGTTCGCATGCCAGATATGTGTGGAATCTGGCGGTCGAGCAGCATCAGCACTGGCGGCCGGGACGGGCGAGCGCGCCGGGCTATGCCGAGCCGTCCCGCCAGTTGACCGAAGCGCGTAACGAGTTCGCGTGGTTGGCGGCGGGGTCGCAAACGGTGCAGCAGCAGGCGCTGCGTGACTTCGCCCAGGCCATGGGCAACTTCTTCGCGGGCATGCATCGGCGGCCGACCTGGCGTAAGACGGGCGTGCATGAGGGGTTCCGGATCGTCGGTAAACGTGGCAAAGACTGGAATGTGCGGCGCGTGTCCCGCAAGACGGGTGAGGTGTGGATTCCGAAGGTGGGCTGGGTGCGGTTCCGCTGGTCCCGCGAGGTCACCGACGACGCCAAGTCGTTCCGGGTGAGGCGAGACCGGGCGGGTCGCTGGCATGTGGCGTTCGCCGTGATCCCGCCATCGGTTAACGGGCCGGGTACCGGACAGGTCGTGGGTGTGGATCGTGGCGTGGCCGTCTCGGCCGCCCTGTCCACCGGCGAGCAGCTGTCGGTGCCCGGCCTGCGCGATACCGAGGTCGAACGCTTGCGGCGGCTGCAGCGCCGGTTGGCGCGCGCGAAGCTGGGGTCGAACCGGCGGACGCGGGTGAAGATGGCGATCGGCCGATTGAAGGCGCGGGAGACCGACCGGCGTAAGGACTGGGTAGAAAAGACCTCCACATATCTGGCCCGCCGCTACGACGTCATTCGCGTTGAGGACCTGAAGATCAAGAACATGGTGCGGTCCGCGCGCGGCACCCTCGCCGCGCCGGGCACGAACGTACGAGCCAAGGCCGGACTCAACCGCTCCATCCACGCGGCCGGCTGGGGCCTGCTGGTCACCCGCCTGGAGCAGAAGGCACCGGGCCGGGTAGAGAAGATCAATCCCGCGTACACGTCCCAGATCTGTCATGCCTGTGGGCACCGCGCTGCGGAGAACCGTGAGAGCCAAGCGGTCTTTCGTTGTCGCGCCTGCGGGCATGTCGATCACGCGGATGTGAACGCGGCCAAGAACATCGCCGTCGGACGGACGGTGACAGCGCGAGGAGCCCTCCAGCCACCAGGCGGGGCTATGAACCGCGAACCTCAACCTGTTCTCACCTCCAGGTAGAGACCGGGTTGGAATCCCCCGCCTCCAGGCGGGGAAGGACGTCAAGACGCGCCCTCCGCTCCTGTGGGTGGGGAACGGCCTCCCGTCACTCCGTGACGGCCGCCCTGTCCCGGCCCAGGTGGTGTCCGCGCAGGTCGGTCACCGACCCCGGGCGGGCCTGTTCCGCGACGTCCTCCTCGACGACGACCTCGATGGCCACCGGGGTGATCGCGACGAGGGCCTGCTGGATGCGCGACCGCCACATCGGGTTCTTCACGAGCGTCGCGCGGTTGAACGTGACGTGCAGTGCGGCGGAGTCGAGCGTGCCCGCGCGGGAGACGCGCAGGTCCCAGTGCGCGATGCCGTCGATCCGGGCCAGGGCCGCGGCCACGCGCGGGAGCGAGAGCCACCGCCCCCGCACGAGGATGTGCTCGCCCACGGTGTGGTCCGGCCCGGGGATTCCCGCGCCGCCGGTCAGCCGCACGACCTGCCCCGTGCGCAGCGTCGCGCCGGACAGCGTGGAGTGCCAGGCGGGGGTGACCACGATCTCCGCGACCCCGGCCTCGTACGGCGGCTCCAGCAGCACGTCCTTGCCGATCGGCGCCACGGCCAGCAGCCCCTCGCGGGCCGGGGCGTACGCGGCGTCGCGCGCGGGCCGGTGCGCCATCGGCAGGCCGAAGAACGGGTCGACGTAGAGCTCCCCGACCTCCGCCTCGAACTCGGACGCGAGCTGGGCGTACGTGCCCGGCGAGGGGATCTCTCCGGCGAGCAGGATCCGGCGCAGGCCGAGGTCGAGCGGATCGAGAAGGAACTCCAGGTGCAGCCGGGCGAGCAGGTCCATCGCGCCCGTGGGTGTCGCGATCAGCGTGGTCGCCCGCACGGCCTCCAGGGCGCGGTGCAGGCGGAGCCGGCCTCGCGGGCCGGGGGCGGCGGCAGCTTGGGCGATCTCGGCGCACGCCTGCGCGAGCAGGGCGCCGGTCACCTCGCCGTCGTTGTTCAGCGCGACCACCACCCGGTCGGCCGGGCCGACGCCGACGGACCGCAGCGTCGTCGTGGCGAGCTCCAGCGCGGCGGCGCGGTCCTCGGCGCTCAGCGGCACGACCACGTCGGCCTCGGGGGAGACGAGCAGCAGTCCCTCCGCGTCGCGGGGGGCCGGGAGGGCGTCGCGGGCGACCCAGCTCATGGGTCCTCCTTCGTCGGGCGCGGTCACCCCATCACCTCGTCCATGAACAGCCGCATCGAGGCGGTGACGTGGTCGTTCGCCAGGCCGCCGACCTGGGCCTGGAGGATCAGGTCGGTGGCCCCGGCGGCCTGGATGCGTTCGACGGCCTTGCGGGAGCCCTCGACGTCGTCCACGACGACCATGTGGTGCTCGCGGAGCGTCTCCATGGCCTCCTCGGGCGGCAGGCCGGCGGCGAGCTGGCCCAGCACCCGGTGGGTGGCGTGCCGGGCGTCGTAGTAGTCCGGGGGAGTGACGAGGTTCACCTGGCGGCGGATGTACCAGAGGATCGCGTCGGCGGCCCTGGAGACGGCCTCGTCCCTCGACGGCGCCACGTGCCAGGGGATCATCAGGGCGATCCGCCGGGTCTCCGGGTCGAAACCGTTTTTCGCCAGGCACTCCTTGTACTCGGCGATGTCCTCGGCCACGTCGTCGAGGCCCTTGAGCATCGTCATGCCGAGCAGGTTGTAGCCCTTGCGGGCCGCCGCGAGGTAGCCGTCCAGCGAGGTCGAGGCGACCCAGACCGGCGGGTGGGGCTCCTGGACCGGGCGCGGGTACACCGCGACGTTCGGCACCTCGAAGAACTCACCGGACCTCGTCACCGGCTCGCCGTCGGCGGTCCAGATCGCCAGCACCGCCTCGAGGGTGTCCTCCCAGATCCGCCGGGACTGCTCGAAGGGCCGCTGGAACGCCTGGTACTCCAGAGGTGAGGCCCCCCGCCCGGTGCCGAACTCCACCCGTCCGCCGCTGAGGACGTCGAGGGTGGCGACCCGCTCGGCGGTGCGCACGGGGTGCTGGAACGGCAGCAGGACGACGCCCAGGCCGAGGTGGATCCGCTCGGTCCGCTGCGAGCAGGCCGCCAGGACCAGGTCGGGCGCGGAGGAGTGGGAGAAGCCGCGGGTGAAGTGGTGCTCCACGAACCACGCCGTGTCGTAGCCGAGGCGGTCGGCCAGGACGACCTGATCGATGACGTTCTCGAAGGCCCGCCGCTCGACCTCGCGGGTGCGCCCGCGCACCTCGAGCTCGTAACCCACGCTGACCCGTAGGGACATCACGCCTCCGGCAGTGTGCTGCGTATGACCAAGCGCTCGCTTGGGAAGCGTAGCAGTGGGATCGCACGGCAACAAGGCGTAGGCGCCCAGGCGGGTCAGGCGGACTTGGCGGAGTCCGGCGCCGGGACGGCAGCGGTGGCGCCGAGTGGGTCAGGCGGACTCGGCCGAGTCCGGCGCCGGGACGGCGGCGGCCGCGCCGACCGGCAGCAGTGCCGTGGGCGGCGACACCGCCCCGCCGCCGGGCGCCGTCCGCGCGCCGAGCCGCGGCAGGTCCTCGTCGCCGAGCCGGACCGTCAGCCAGGCGAGCCAGCCGGCGCCGATGACGCCCCAGAAGGACGCGAGCCGGTAGAGCGCCACCGCGGCCCCCGCCGGGACGGCCTGCGCGCCGAACGCGACCAGGGAGGCGGCCAGGCTCGCCTCGATGGCGCCGAGTCCACCGGGCAGCAGGGGGAGGACGCTGCCGGCGGCCTGGGCGGCGTAATAGGCGAGCGCGACGGCGTACAGCGGCGTCTGCACGCCCACCGCGCGCTCGGCGGCCGCGAGGGAGAGGATGTCGAAGGACCAGTTCAGCACGGCCATCAGGCCGAGGACGCCCCAGTCGAGCGGCCTCAGGCGCAGGGCGCCCCGGCCCTGCCACATGTCGGTGAGCGGCGCGGCGAGGCGGTGCCGCAGCAGCGGGCCGAACACGCGCAGCGCCAGGCGGTTCATGGCGTCCCGCCGCCACTTCCACAGCAGGGCGACCGCGCACAGCGCGCCGGCCAGGGCCACCAGACCGGTGATCGCCATGGTCCGGGAGTGCGGCTCGGCCACCAGGGCGGTCAGGCCGACGACGGCGTAACCGAGGTTCATCACGACGCCGCCCAGGACGATCACGGCCGTCGCCAGCCGTGGCGTCGCTCCGGCATGGCGGAACCGGCGGAACGTGAACGCCACGCTCACCGCCGGGCCCACCGGGAGCGTGGTCGACAGCGCGTTGCCCGCGTAGGTGATCTGCAGGGCCCGGGGCAGGGACATCCGGACTCCGCCCGCCCGCAGCAGCCGCCGCTGCACGCCCGTGAACATCCCCATCGAGGCCAGTTGGGTGAGCACCACCACGATCAGCCAGCCGGGGGCCGCGCCGGTCGCGACGTCCCACAGCGCGCCCGCGTCGGGCAACTGATCGCGGAACGCCCACGCCGAGACGCCGATCGCCCCGAACATCGCCGCGCGTCCCGTCCAGCGCAGCCATCGACGGCGCGCCGAAGGACGCGTCGCGGATGGGGTGGCGTCGGACGTCGGGGGGATGTCGGTCACAGGGGGGCACCTCGCGGGGGTCTCGCTCGCTGAACGAGTCGCCGGAGGGTCGGCATTCCCCGGCGCCGGTCCAGGCGGGACCGGTGTGTCCTACGTCACCGGCCGGCCACCCGAAGGGTTCGCGTTCCTCTCATCGCCGGTCCCGATCGCCGGAAGCGGTGCGTGTCGCCGGTCGATCGGGGCGGCATAACCTCGTCGAGGGGCCGCCTCAGCATGGTCCGCGTGCCGTTCGCGTCGAGGCACCCGGGCTGCACGACCTCCGCCACCGGGCGGCGCGGCCCGGTCGACCCGGCGTACGCGACCTTGCCGTCGTGGTGGTCACCTTGCCGACGGCGTTGACGGGATGATGACCGGTCTGCCGGTCTTGGCGGGGCAATGCCGGCGGCAAGGTGGCTGCCCGGATCCGGCCGGACGCCGCTGACCTCGGATCGGCCGGGTTCAAGACTCGGGGAAGGTACGGGCCGCTGGCGATTCATCCCAATGTCGGAGCTGATTTCGGTGGCTTCGCCGAGCATTACGCCTCGGCTCCCGAGCCGCCCAGGCCACCGGCGGGCCGCCCCATGGCACGCGCCATAGCGCGGAGAGGCGGCGGACACCGATGATCGGCGGTCAGTAGCCGCGGGTGCGGCGGGCGGCCGGGCGGGCGCCCCGGCCGGAGACACCCAGGCCCACCCGCTGGAACGAGCGCACGAACTCCCCGCCCAGGTTGACGCCGGCGCCCAGGGCCAGTGCCACCGAGATCCCGCCGATCAGGCTCAGCAATCCGGTCTGGGGGAGTCCGAGGTTCAGTTCGATCATCCCCCGGTACATCGCCGTGCCCGGCAGCAGCGGCGCGATCGCGGGCACGATGTACGGGAGCGCGGGCTCCTGGCGGCGGCGGGCCAGGAGGTTCCCGAGGAGGCCCACGACCACCGCGCCGATCGCCGAGGCGAGCACCGGCGTCACGCCGGCGCCCCGCGCGAGGACGTACACCACCCAGATCAGCGCGCCGCCCAGCGCGGCCGCCGCGAGCGCCCGGCGCGGGACGGCGAGGGACACCGCGAACGTCAGCGACACGGCCGCCGCGGCGATGACCGTCACGGGCAGGAGGGACGTGGGCGCGGCCGGCAGGGCGCCCACGTCGACCGGGACCCCCAGGCGCACGGCGACGTACACGACCACCCCGAGACCCGACACGATGGCCGCCACGATGAAGAACACCTCGAGCAACCGGGCGGCCGCGCTGATCAGGTCGCCCGTGATGCCGTCCTGGATGCTGGCGACGAGCGGCCGGCCCGGCAGCAGCGCCAGGACCGCGCCGGTCACGATCGCCGAGGCGTGACTCGGGGCGCCGATCGCGATCACCAGCGAGGCGCTCGCCGCGCCGATGGCGGCGGCCACGGTGAGCTGGAAGAACTCCGCGATGCCGCGACGCGCCAGCGCGGCGGCGGCGCGGTCGCCCAGGATCGTCGCCACGAACGCCGTACCCGCCACGAGGGGCCCGCCGCCGACCATGACACTGGCGGACGCGGCGATCAGGCCGAGGCCGACGATCATCAGCCACGGCGGGTACGGCGGCGGCATCCGCTTGATCTCCGCCAGTCGGCGGTGCGCCTCCTCGACGTCGAGCAGCCCGAGCGACGCCTCCTGAACCAGCGCGTGCAGGGCGACCAGCCGCCAGTACGCGGGGAAGCGGCGCCGGATGGCGCGCCCGCCGGTCACCGGCATCGCGCCGTTGCCGGGATGGACGTTGACCGTGATGACGGTGAAGGTGACCGCGACGTCGGCGCGGGGCAGCTCGTACGCGACCGCGAGGCTCAGCATCGACTCGTTCACGCGCTCGGTGGCCTCGCCGCTGGCCAGCAGCAGCTCACCCACGCGCAGAACGAGATCGAGGGCGCGCGGGGACACGGAGTCGCCGGGCTCCTCTTCAAGCGGTTCGATGGACGCGTCGCCCATCAGCGTCCGCAACGTCTCTCGGAGTCGATTCGCCGCAACGCCCATAAGTCAGCCCGTAACCCCCAATAACGGTTGTCCCGGGGCAGGTTATCCGGAGCCGCGAAACGGGCGGTCGGCCATCCGGCTCACGAGACGGGCGGTCGGCCCTCCGGCTCGGTTGGATGGGCCCTTCACTCGGATGGGCAGGCCGCCGACCTTCCGGCCGGGGAGACGGTCGGCCGGCTCGGGACGCCGGGCCGTCAGTCCTCGGTTCGCGGACGGGCCGTCAGCTCTTGGTTCGGTAAGACGGGCCGTCAGTCCTCCGGCTTGGGAGAGAGGGCGGCGGGCGGCAGCCCCGGGAACGCCTCCGACGGCGGCGCGTCCCGCCAGCGGACCGCGCGCACCGCCGCCTCCTGCATCGCCTGGGCGGCGTAGCGGCGGAGGTTCGGATCATTCGCGCCCGCCAGCACGGCGTAACCCGCGATCACGCCGTCCTCGAGTGTGGCGGCGAGCCGTGCCGCGCTGCTCGCCGAGGTGACCTTGAACGGCAGCCGATAGGCGGCGGCCGCGGCCGCCGGACGGCCCCCTGCGCTCTGGATGTAGCCGCGCAGGCGGTCACGTCGGCTGCGATGGGCGTTCCAGATCAGCGTGACGTTCTGCCGTTGCGCGGGCGAGACGTGACCACCGAGCACGCCGTACCCGAAGACCGCGACGTGCTCCGCGGCGAGCGCCGCCTGCAACGCCGCGACCGTGTCCTGCGCGCCGGTCATGCGGCCTCCTTCGTCGGAGGAGTGACCAGAGGTGCTGTGCTCATGGTTTGCTCGTTGCGCTCACTCACGGGCCCTCCTTTGGAGGAGTGACCAGATGGGCCCACCCGTTCATCAGAGGCCTCCGGTGAGGGCCTGGGCGTGGCCTGCCTCGCAGGCGCCGATGCAGGCGAGCAGCTGGGCGAGCGCCGGGTCGACCCGGCGGGCGTCGTCGGCGCGGGCGTTCGCGGCCTTGCGCTCGGCCGAGCGCAGCGCCGCGAGGGCGCGCGACTCGGTGTCCGGCGCGGTCGCGGTCGCCTGTGGGCTCGGCGTCGCGGTGCCGGTCTTCGTGCCGGGGACGTAGTGGCGTCTCAGGACCGCAAGATGCTGCGTGTGGTGATCGTGCAGCGGTTTCAGCCGGTCGGCCAGGGTCCGGTGCGCGCCGAGCACCGCCGCGTACAGCGCGATGAGCGCCGCCTCGTTGTCGATCGCGGCGGTCAGCACGGACACCGTGGGGCCGGGCGGCGGTGCCTGCGCCTGTCCGACACTGGTGCATCCGGTGATCGTGGCCAGCACCGCGGCGGAGCCACCGAGCATCGCCGCGCGCCGCGTGGGAGCAGGGAACCGCAGCGCGTCCAAGCGTGCCTCCGTTCGTGATCTCTTGCACTCCGCTGCGCAAGCATTCCACAAGGGTGTGCCCGCCTGCTGGCGATGCGGGCACCCGGCCCCCTCGGCTGTGGATAGTCTTGGGTGCGGAGTGGGCGCATCGGGCGGCCACCGTCCCATCAGGCATGAAGGAGGCCCACATGAGCGTGGACGGCCGCCGTGGCAGCGCTCAGGCGGGCCGGCGCGGGTCCGGGCACGAGGCGCGGGCCGCGTTGATGCGACTGCTCGAACCCGTGGTCGCCGGTGCCGGGTACGACCTGGAGGACGTCATCGTGACCCCGGCCGGCAAGCGCCGGCAGGTGCGGGTCATCGTCGACGCCGACGGCGGGGTGAGCCTCGACGACGTCGCGGACGTCAGCCAGGAGATCTCGCAGGCCCTCGACGACAGTGACGCGATGGGCTCCGCCCCGTACGTCCTCGAGGTGACCTCACCGGGCGTCGACCGGCCGCTCACGCAGCCGCGGCACTGGCGGCGCGCGGCCGGCCGTCTCGTCCGCGCGACGCTCTCCGAGGGTGGAGACCTCACCGGCCGGGTCGTGAGCGCCGACGACACGGCCGTCGTACTGGACAGTGACGGCCGTGAGCGCCGGTTGGGCTACGACGAGCTCACCCGCGGACTGGTCCAGGTGGAGTTCAATCGCCGGGGCGACGACGCCGCCGGCGACGAGGACTAGGGGGAGGCCTCGTGGACATCGACATGACCGCCCTGCGGAGTCTCGAGAGTGAGAAGGACATCTCTCTCGACCTCGTGGTCAAGGCGATCGAGGAAGCACTGCTCATCGCGTACCACCGGACCGAGGGCGCGGCGCCGAAGGCGCGCGTCGAGCTCGACCGGAACACCGGTCACGTCACCGTGTGGGCGACGGAGACCGACGAGGAGGGCGTGGGAGTCCGGGAGTACGACGACACGCCGACCAATTTCAGCCGAATCGCGGCGACCACCGCGAAGCAGGTCATCCTGCAGCACCTGCGCAACGCCGAGGACGAGCTGACGTTCGGCGAGTACGCCGGGCGTGAGGGCGACATCGTGGCGGGCGTGATCCAGCAGGGCAAGGACCCGCGCAACGTCCTCGTCGACCTCGGCAAGCTCGAGGGCGTGCTGCCGCCGGAGGAGCAGGTCCCCGGTGAGAACTACGACCACGGCGAGCGGATCCGCTCGTACGTCGTGCAGGTCAAGAAGGGGCACCGCGGGCCGCTGGTGAAGCTGTCCCGTACCCATCCGAACCTCGTGAAGAAGCTCTTCGCGCTCGAGGTCCCGGAGATCGCCGACGGCACCGTGGAGATCGCGGCGATCGCCCGGGAGGCCGGCCACCGTACGAAGATCGCCGTGCGGTCCCGTAAGGCCGGGGTCAACGCCAAGGGCGCCTGCATCGGGCCGATGGGCAGCCGGGTCCGGAACGTCATGCACGAGCTGCACGGCGAGAAGATCGACATCGTCGACTGGTCGGACGAACCTGCCGAGTTCGTCGGGAATGCACTGTCCCCGGCGCGGGTTAACCATGTCGAGGTCGTCGACGCCGAGGGGCGGGTCGCGCGGGTCGTGGTACCCGACTATCAGCTCTCCTTGGCGATCGGGAAAGAAGGGCAGAACGCCCGTCTCGCCGCACGGCTCACCGGCTGGCGGATCGATATCCGTCCCGACACCGAGTCGGGATCTTCTACCGAAGGGGAGCATGCGGCAGGTCCCGCCGACGCCTCGACGCGGTAGACTCATGAATCGTGGCCGAGCGGCCCCACGGCGCACGTGTGTGGGCTGCCGGGTTCGCGCGGCCAAGTCCGACCTGCTGCGCCTGGTCGTGATCGAGGGCTCCATCGTCCCCGATCCGCACGGGCGACTGCCGGGGCGGGGCGCCTCCCTGCACCCTGACCTGGCATGTTTCGAGCTGGCCGAGCGTCGTCGGGCGTTCTCGCGGGCATTCCGCCTGCCGGGACCGCTCGACATCAGTGCGCTTCGGCGGTGGTTCGAGACAGAGCAGGGCGGTTCGTAAGCGACGTCTAGTCGGAAGCAGGTCGAGATTGCTATGAGCGCTCGATGAGCACGCAGCGATGATTACCGCAAGGTAGCGACGGTCCGTGGACGTTTCCCCGGGCCGAGTAGGGAGTGCAGTGGCAAAGGTCCGGGTGTACGAGCTCGCCAAGGAGTTCGGTGTTGAGAGCAAGGCCGTCATGGCCAAGCTCAACGAGATGGGCGAGTTCGTCCGTTCGGCGTCCTCGACGATCGAGGCGCCGGTAGTACGCAGACTCAAAGAAGCATTCGGCGGAGGGCCGGCCAAGCCGTCCGGCGACAGAAGAGTGGCGCCGGTTCCGAAGCCGGGTCCGAGAAGGCCGGTTCCGGGTCCGAAGCCGGCCGCGCCGCGGCAGGAACAGCAGCAGCAGCCCCGGCAGGAGCAGCAGCCCCGGCAGGAGCAGCAGCCCCGGCAGGAGCAGCAGCCCCGGCAGGATCTGAAGCCCGAGTTCAAGTCGGAGGCGGCGCGCCCTGAGGCGCCGTCCGCCCCCCAGGCTCCGAAGCCGGGTCCCCGTCAGCCCGCGCCGCGTCCCGCGGCGCCCCGCCCCGGCCCCGCCCAGCAGGGCGGCGGCGGTGCTCCCGGGCCCAAGCCCGGTCCCCGTCCGGGGCCCGCGGCCGGTCGTCCCGGCTCAGCGCCGAAGCCCGGTCCGCGTCCCGGTGGCACGGGCGGTCCCGGTGGTTCCGGTGGCACGGGCGGTCCCGGCGGGCCGCGTCCGGCCGCGCCCGGCCAGCGTCCCGGCGGCGGTCGCCCGCGTCCGGGCAACAACCCGTTCTCTTCGACCAACACCGGCATGGGTTCGGCCAAGCCGGGTCCGCGTCCGGGTCCCCCCGGCCAGCGTGGCGACCGCCCCGCGGGTCCGCGTGGCGACCGTCCGGGCGGGCCGCGTGGTGACCGTCCCGGCGCGCCTCGTGGCGACCGTCCGGCGGGCGCCCCGCCGCGTCCGGCGCCGCCCGGCGGCCGTCCGGGTGCTCCCGGCGCCGGCGGTCCCCGTCCGAACCCGGGCAGCATGCCGCCTCGGCCGGGAGGCCCGCGGCCCAGCCCGATGAACATGCCGTCCCGTCCGCAGCGTGACACGGGTGGCCCCGGTGGCCCGGGTGGTCGCGGTCGTCCTGGTGGCGGCGGTGGCCGTCCCGGTGGCGGCGGCGGTCGTCCCGGCGGCGGCGCCGGTCGTCCCGGTGGTGGCGGCGGCGGCTTCGGCCGT
>NZ_JBFAUT010000097.1:0-21829 GCF_040679475.1 Actinoallomurus sp. NPDC052274 | reverse complement strand
GTCAGGAGGGTGTTCAGGTCTTGCGTCACAACATGATCTTGAACGCCCTCTCTTCATGCCCGCACACCGGCACGACTTCGGAACTACTCGTCTAGAGCACAGTGATTGCCAGGGATCACGGCCTGGGCCAACGCCGGCGCTGTCGGCGCGGGGTGTCACATGACCGTGTCGGTTTCCAGCGGGCCGGCGGTGATGCGGATCTTCCGGATCCGGAGCGGTTGTCCGTCGTCGAGGTAGTAGATGTGCATGAAGGGGGCGCGCACCACGCGGTCCGGTTCGGTCTTCTTGGCCATGGTCGCCTCGCCGCGCAGGAACACGACGCCCTCGGCCTTCCAGCACTCGAGTACGTCGTGGGTGATGTTCAGCGGTTCGTCGATCTTGATGAAGAACGCCTTGATGGCCTCGGCGCCGCGGACATGCGCGGTGCCGAAGAACATCTCGGTGTCCTCGGTCAGGTGCGCGAACCCTTCCCCGAACTCAAGGGTGTCGATCTCGCGCATGAGCCGCAGGATCCAGTCGGGCGTCGCGGCCGGGGTCGCGTCGTGGGTCATGGTCGGCTCCCTCAGACGGTGGCGGGCAGAGCGGATAGGAAGGCGTCGATCTCGGCGTTGACGGCGTCGGGGTTCTCGCGCGCCGCCAGGTGGCCGGTGTGAAGCAGTACGCGGAACGTGCTGCCCTCGATGGCGTCGGCCATCTTGCGCACGACGTGCACCGGGAACTGGCCGTCCTCTTCACCGGCGATGATCAGGACCGGGATGTTCCTGATGGTGGCCAGCCGGCGGTGCTCGTCCTTGCGGCCGATGAGGATGCTGCGCAGCGCCCATGCCACGGATTTGGGGTCGTCGCGCAGGACGAAGTCGGTGAACTTCAGGAACTCCGGGTTGGTGGCCTCCGCGGTCGGGCCGGCGAACGCCGCGCGCGCGGCCCTGGCGGCCAGTGGCGGCATCTTGGCGTGCAGCGAGAGGTAGGTCGCCAGAGCGGTGGCCCAGATGCTCTCGAACATCGTGGGCAGCGAGGCGGTGCAGTTGATGCCGATCGCCGCCGCGGTGCGCTCAGGGTGATAGGCGGGAAAGACCCCGGCGAGCATGCCACCCCAGCTGTTGCCCATGAGCACGCACTTGTCGATCGCGAGGCTGTCGAGGATCTCGACCAGCGCGTCCGCACAGTCCCTGAGGTCGATGATCTTGCGAAGGGCGTCGGACCTGCCGTGCCCCGGGCTGTCGATGAGCACCATGCGGTGGCTGGGGGCGAAGTGCTCGTACTGATAGCGCCACATGGTGCCGTCCATCATCAGGCTGGGCCAGCAGACCATGGCCGGGCCGTCGGGCCGGCCTCCCTCGCGCACGTTGATCAGCCCGAGGGAGGTGGGGATCAGTTGCTCGGTGACCTCATCAAGCCAGCTTGTCGTCATGACCAGTCGTCCTTTCACACGGCGGAGCCATGACTAGTACTGTATTGCTACTAGTTCATAGCTGCAACTAGTTGCTCTGCGATGAAACCCCCTCCACTTCCTCCTCCTGGACGCCGAGCGGCAGCAGGGTCGAAGCCACGATCGGCTGGTGGCAGGCGCTGCAGGCGAGATAGGGGTCGGTCTCACCGCCGCAGGCCGTGTGCACCAGCGGGCGGCGAGCCTCTTCTCCCCCGGTCGCATGGCCCTCCGCCCAACGGGTGATCGCCACGATGGCCGGGACGACCAGCTCGCGGGCGGCCTCGGTGAGTTCGTACTCGTACCACGGCTTGTCGGAACGGTAGGCGCGCCTGGACAGCAGACCCAGCTCGGTCAGATCGTTCAGACGCGACGTGAGGATGTTCGCCGAGATGCCGAGGGTGCGCTTGAGCTCACCGAATCGGCGGACACCGAAGAACACCTCCCGCAGGATCTGATAGCTCCAGCGTTCGGAGATCGCGGCAAGGAACGCCTGGCCGTGCTGGAACGTGACATGTCCGGTATGGTCAGCCATAACCCCTCCAGTAGTTTCAGAACACAACTAGTTCGTGAATTCTACTATCGGCGTCTCAGGGCGGACGCGGATCGGGCCGACAGTGCCGCGCGACAGGGCGGGTCGGCCAGACCACCGACCAGGCCGCCCGACCCGGCACGGCGGGCGGGAGGCCGGAGCGCGGCGGCGGCGAACGTCAGCTGAAGCTGAGGGTGTAGCCCTCGGCGCGGAGGCGGCCGAGGACCTCGTCGCAGTGGTCCGGGCCGCGGGTCTCCAGGTGCAGCGACACCTCGGCCTCGTCGATGTTCAACCGGGCGGCGGTCCGCTGGTGGACGACGTCCAGGACGTTGACGCCCAGTTCGGCCAGCTCGCTCAGCAGCGTGACCAGCGCGCCGGGCCGGTCCGGGAGCCGGACGCGGAACATCAGGTAACGGCCGGCCACCGCCAGTCCGTGGCGGAGCACCTTCGACAGCAGCAGGGGGTCGATGTTGCCCCCGGACAGCACCGTCACCACGGGCGGCTCGAACATCTGCGGACGGTCCAGGAGCGCGGCGACGCCGACCGCGCCGGCGGGCTCGACGACCTGTTTCGAACGTTCCAGGCAGTTCAGCAGCGCCTGGGAGATCATCTCCTCCGAAACGGTGACGACCGAGTCCACGAGCTTGGAGATCAGTTCGAAGGTGAGGTCGCCCGGCCGGCCGACCGCGATGCCGTCGGCCATGGTGCCGGCCGGCTCCACGGACACGGGGCGTCCGGCGGCCAGCGACGGCGGGAAGGCCGCCGCGCGCTCGGCCTGGACGCCGACGACCCGTACGTCCGGACGCAGTTCCTTCACGGCCGCGGCGATCCCCGCGACCAGGCCGCCACCGCCGACCGGCACCACGATCGTGCGGACCTCCGGGCACTGCTCGAGGATCTCCAGGCCCACCGTGCCCTGCCCGGCGACCACGTCGGGATGGTCGAACGGGTGGATGAAGACGGCCTCGTTGTCGTGGGCGTACGCCTTGGCGGCCGCCAGGCAGGCGTCCACGCCCGGTCCGCCGAACACGACCTCCGCGCCGTACGCCCGGGTCGCGGCGACCTTCGGCAGCGGGGCGCCGTCGGGCATGAAGACGACACTTCTGCAGCCGAGGAGCCTGGCGGCCAGCGCAACGCCCTGCGCGTGGTTCCCGGCGCTCGCCGCGACGACGCCGCGCGCCCGCTCCTCCGCGCTGAGGCGGGCGATGCGGACGTACGCCCCGCGCGCCTTGAACGACCCCGCGCGCTGGAGGTTCTCGGCTTTCAGCAGAACGGGGCCGCCGACCTTCGCCGACAGCGACCGGGACTCCAGGATCGGGGTCGTCACGGCGACCTCGCGCAGCACCTCGCGAGCCGCACGGACCTCATCTACGCTGACGGGACCGCTCATGCCCTGAGTCTCCCACGGCAGGAAGCGGCCACTCATCTACCGGGACGTCAGCGCCCCGGATTCTGGTCGTGGGAGCAGCCGAAATCCGGGGCGCAGTCGGCCTAGTCCTCCGCCGTCCAATAACGGTCTTCGGCGAGGATGAAGGCGGCGGCGCCGATCAGGCCGGCCATCTGGCCCAGGGCGGCGGGGACGACGCGGACCTGGCGGGCGAAGTCCATCCGGGCGTGTGCCCGTAGCGTGTCCTCGAGCGGCCGGAACAGCAGCGGGCCCGCCTGGGACAGGCCGCCGCCGATGGCCACGACCTCCAGGTCGCACAGGTGCGTCGCGGAGGCGATCGCCACGCCGAGCGCCCATCCCGCGCGGTTCATCGCCCGGACGGCGATGGGGTGTCCTCGGGCGGCGTCGGTGGCGAGATCCTTGCCGGTCTCGCCGGGCCAGCCCTGCTCCCGCGCCCAGGCCGCCAGGCCGGGCCCGCGCGCGATGGCCTCCAGGCAGCCACGACCGCCGCACTCGCACGGCGGCCCCTCATGGTCGACGATCACATGACCGATATGGCCCGCGTTGCCGCTCACCCCGTCGACGAGGCGGCCGCCGAGGATCAGCCCGCCGCCCACGCCGGTCGAGACGACCATGCCCAGCATGTCGCCGCGCCCGCGGCCCGCGCCGCGCCAGTGCTCTCCGACCGCCATCGCGACCGCGTCGTTGTGGATCCGGACCGGCAGGTCCGGGTAGCGATCCTGCAGCCGCTCGCGCAGCGGGAAGCCCCGCCACGCCGGAATGTTGAGCGGCGAGACCTTCCCGCTCGGCCAGCACATCGGGCCACCGCACCCGACCCCCACGCCGGCGAGCCGCGCGGCGGGCAGCCGGTCGATCAGGCTGAGCACCGTCCGCCAGAGGGTCTCGGCGTCGGCGTGCGGCGGCTGCGGCGTGGAGAGGCGCTCGTACGCGGCGATCCGTCCGCCCGGCTCGACCAGCGCGGCGGCCAGCTTGGTGCCGCCGACGTCGACCGCGAGGACACAGTCGGTCATGGGACCTCCTTCGTCGGCCCCATGACCACGGTGCTGTGTCGATCGATTCCCTCGCTCCGCTCGGTCACGAGGGGCCCTCCTTGGCGCCGGGGCCGAAGGCCAGGATGGACGCGGTGAAGCTGTGCACGTGGTTGCGCCCCGCGACCGGCCCGATCTCCCCCGCGGCGAAGAACCCGCCGACGCCGGGCCCGCCGAGCACCTCGCGCAGGGTGCGCACGTCATGGTCGGAGCCGGCGAACATCGCCCGACCCCGTCCGGTGCACGAGAACAGCAGCGCGCCCTCGATGGGCGCCAGGTCCAGGTCGGCCAGCAGGTGGGTGAGGTCCTCGTCCGCCGCGCCGGCGTCGCGCACGTGGAAGCGCACGGTCCGGCCGACCTCGATGATCTCCCCGGCGGCCAGCGCGCCCACCTCGGGGTCCGCGCCGATCACGCCGCGGACCAGGAAGTCGCCGCGCTCCTGCCGCTCGGCGTACTCGTCCATGGCCACGCCGATCAGCAGCCCCGCCTCGACCAGCAGGCGCTCGTCCTCCGGCAGCCCGGCGACGACCTCCTCCAGCTTGGCCAGCGCCGACATGCCGGCCAGCTCGTACAGGATGTTGTCCTCGGCCTTGGTGACCACCATGGTCGGGCCGATGGGCCGGGCGCCCTGGCTGACCACGGTCGACGTCATCAGCGACCCGCCGAGGAGCACGCCGACGGCCCCGGAGTCGACGATCTCCCCGTCCGCGAACAGCCGGGTGGTCCCGCGGCCGCCCTGGCCGGTGGCCAGCCCGCCGACCAGCGGGAGTCCGGGCAGCACCTCCCCGGACCGCTCGACGAACGCGTCCACCGGGAAGCTGTAGGGGTCGGCCAGCAGCACCGCGACCACGTCGTCATCCCGGGTCTGCGGCATGCCCACGACCGCCAGGCGCGCCATCTCCTCGCCCTCCGGTGCGGGGAACTTCAGCGTCTCCAGCCGGAACGGCTCGATCCGGGCCTCCGGAAGCCGGGCCGCCCAGGCGCTCACCGCGCTGGACCCTTCGACTCCCTGGCTGCCGCCGATCACCCCGGAGGCGCCGCAGCCGATGACGTTGGGGGTGCCCGCGACCTCCATCGCCCGCCGCGCCGCCGGCTCGACGGCCTCTGGGCTCGACGCGGACACGAAGACGAACACCAGGTCCGGAGGGCCGTCCAGCGGCGTCACCGCCTGCGCCACCGCGGACTCCGCGGCCGCGACCAGGTCCGGCCCGACCGCCAGCCCATCGCCGAAGCGTGCCATCGCCCCCTCCCCTCCCGCCTTGGGTCCGATTCTTACGGTCTACCACAGCCATCTGACGAAGCCACGAGTCGATGATCGACTTCGTGGCGCGACGCGCCCCGTGGTCTGATGCGACGGCGGAGTTCCCGGCATAGGGTCATCAGGAGCGAGCCGACGCAGCGAGTCCTGCACCACGCCGGCCGTCCGGCGAGTGAGGAGCGGTACCCACAGTGAATACGCGACCAACGACACTCGGTGAGCTTCGGACGGGCGGCCACGTGCACCGGTCCGTCAAGGCCGAGATCCGGCACAACCTGCTCGCGCGGCTGCGCTCCGGAGAGCCCCGTTTCCCGGGCATCGTCGGGTTCGACGACACGGTTCTGCCGCACGTCGAGCGTGCGCTCCTCGCCGGCCACGACCTCGTCCTCCTCGGCGAGCGCGGCCAGGGCAAGTCGCGGCTGATCCGTACGCTCGGCGGGCTGCTGGACGAGTGGACTCCGGTGGTCGAGGGCTGTGAGATCAACGACCACCCGTACGCGCCGGTGTGCGTGCGCTGCCGCCGGCTGGCGGCCGAGGCGGGCGACGAGCTGCCGGTCTCCTGGAAGCACCGGGACGAGCGGTACGGCGAGAAGCTCGCCACGCCGGACACGAGTGTCGGCGACCTCATCGGCGACATCGACCCGATCAAGGTCGCGGAGGGCCGTACGCTCGGGGACCCGGAGACCGTGCACTACGGCCTGGTCCCGCGCACGAACCGCGGGATCTTCTGCGTGAACGAGCTGCCCGACCTCGCCGAGCGCATCCAGGTGTCGCTGCTGAACGTCCTGGAGGAGCGGGACGTGCAGATCCGCGGCTACAACCTGCGGCTGCCGCTGGACGTCCTGCTGGTGGCCAGCGCCAACCCGGAGGACTACACGAACCGCGGCCGCATCATCACCCCGCTGAAGGACCGCTTCGGCGCGGAGATCCGCACGCACTATCCCCTGGACGTCGACGACGAGCTCGTGCTGATCGGCCAGGAGGCCGAGGTCGCGGCGGCGGTGCCGATCCACCTGATGGAGGTCATCGCGCGGTTCACCCGGCTGGTCCGCGAGTCCCCCGCGGTCGACACGCGGTCCGGCGTGTCCGCCCGGTTCGCGATCGCCGCGACCGAGACGGTGGCGGCCTCCGCGCTGCGCCGCGCGGCCCTCGCCGGCGAGGAGCAGCCGGTGGCGCGCGTGTGCGACCTGCCGTCGATCGTGCCGACGCTGCTCGGCAAGGTCGAGTTCGAGGTCAGCGAGGAGGGCCGGGAGGAGGAGGTGCTGGCGCACCTGCTCCGCAGGGCCGTCGCGGAGACCTGGCGGCGCACGCTCGGACCGGTCGACCTCAGCGGCCTGCTGGACCGGTTCGACCGCGGCGCGACGGTCGACTCCGGCGAGCTGGTGGCGGCGGCCGACCTGCTGCACCGCATCGGCCCGGTGTCCGGCCTGGCCCGCATCATGAACGGCCTCGGCATGGAGGGCGAGTCGCCGGGGCACGCGGCGGCGGCGCTGGAGTTCGCGCTGGAGGGGCTCTACCTGATGCGCCGGCTGTCCAAGGACACCGAGGACGGGACCACCACGTACCGGACGTGACGTGCTCCGGTGCCGACCGGTTTCCCGACGCGGCCCGCGTCGGGTCCGGCTGGGACGGAGCGAGCCCCCGGCTCGGTGAGGGCCGGACGTAGCGAGGGAGGAGGTCGCCGTGGCCGGATACCGCTACGGTCCGTACCACGAGGGGCCGGACCCGCTCGCCCCTCCGTACGACGTGCGCGCCGCGCTGGACGCCATGGGCGATTCGATGCTGGAGGGCACGAACCCCGGTGACGCGCTGCGCGACCTGCTGCGCCGCGGACTGCCCGGCGCCCAGCGCCGGCGCGGCCTGGACGACCTGCTGCGGCAGGTCCGGTCCCGCCGGCAGGAGCTGCGCGGCCGCGGCCGGCTCGACGGCACGCTGGAGGAGGCCCGGTCCCTGCTCGACCGGGCGATCGGGCAGGAGCGGACCGCGCTGTTCCCGGACCCCAGTGATGACGCGCGGCTGCGGGAGGCCGAACTCGACACGCTCCCGGCCGACACCGCGCAGGCGGTGCGCCGGCTGGCGTCGTACGACTGGCGGTCGCCGGACGCGCGGCGGACGTTCGAGGAGCTGAAGGACCTGCTGCGCCGGGACGTGCTGGACACGCAGTTCCGCGGCATGAAGCAGGCGCTGAGCAGCCCCGACCCGGCCGCGATGCAGCGGGTCAAGGACATGATGGCCGCGCTCAACGACATGCTGGAGAAGGACGCCCGGGGCGAGCACACCCAGGAGGACTTCGAGGCGTTCATGCGGGAGTACGGCGAGTTCTTCCCGGACGATCCGCGCGACCTCGAGGAGCTCGTCGACTCGCTGGCGCGGCGGGCCGCGGCGACGGAGCGGCTGCTCGCGTCGCTCACCCCGGAGCAGCGGGCGGAGCTGGCCGGGCTGATGGCGCAGACGCTGGAGGACGCCGGGCTGGCCATGGAGATGCAGCGGCTGGCGTCCTCGCTGCGGCAGCGCCGGCCCGATCTGGACTGGTCCGGCTCCGAGCGCATGTCGGGCGAGGACCCGATGCCGATGGGCGACGCGACGACCGCGCTGGAGGAGCTCGCGGACCTGGCGGAGCTGGAGGGCGCGCTGCGGCAGGACTATCCCGGCGCGCGGCTGGACGACATCGACGAGGAGGCGGTGCGCCGGGCACTGGGCCGGCAGGCGGTCGACGACCTCGCCGAGCTGCGCCGCATCGAGGCCGAGCTCGAACGCCAGGGCTACCTCAAGCGCAAGGGAGGGGCGCTGGAGCTGACGCCGAAGGCGGTGCGGCGCCTCGGGGAGACCGCGCTGCGCCGGGTGTTCGCCCAGTTGGACACCGCTCGGCGCGGCGACCACGACCAGTCCGACGCGGGGCAGGCCGGCGAGCTGACGGGCGGGAGCCGGCCCTGGCGGCACGGCGACGAACAGCCCATCGACGTCGTACGGACGGTGTCGAACGCCCTGCGCCGTGGGGGGCGTCATTCCGGCGGGACCGGCGTGCGCCTGACGGTGGACGACTTCGAGGTGCTCGAGACGGAGCGCCGTACGGCGGCGGCGGTGTGCCTGCTCGTCGACCTGTCGTACTCCATGGCGCTGCGCGGCACGTGGGGTTCGGCCAAGCAGACCGCGCTCGCGCTGCACACGCTGGTGGCGAGCAAGTACCCGCAGGACGCGATCCAGGTGATCGGGTTCTCCAACTACGCGCGGGTGCTCCCGCCCACCGAGCTGGCGGGCCTGGACTGGGACATGGTGCAGGGCACGAACCTGCACCACGCGCTGCTCATCGCCGGGCGGCATCTGGAGAAGCACCCGGAGCACGAGCCGATCGTGCTGATCATCACGGACGGCGAGCCGACCGCGCACCTGCTCCGGGACGGCCGTTCGTCGTTCGACTGGCCGCCGTCGCGCGAGACGCTGGAGCTGACGCTCGCCGAGGTGGACAAGATGACCCGGCGGCGCGCGACGCTGAACATCTTCATGCTCGCCGACGACGAACGCCTCGTCTCGTTCGTCCAGGAGGTCGCGCGGCGCAACGGCGGGCGCGTCTTCGCGCCCACGCCCGACCGGCTGGGCGAGTACGTCGTGCGGGACTATCTGCGGGTCCGCCGTGGCCGGGCGGGGTGATCCGGCCGCGGGTCGGGTGTGGGTCAGCGAAGAGTTTGAATTGACGGCCTCGGGCTAAGTTCACACCATGTCGAGCGCTGATCGCCTGCTAATGATCCTGCACATCGGCTTCGCGATCTTCGCGCTGGGGCCGCTGACCGCGGCCACCATGGCGACGCCTCGCTACATCCGCGGGGGCCGGCCGGGCATCGTGCGCTATCTGAACCGCGCCACCCGCATCTACGGCCTGCTCAGCCTGGGCATCTTCCTGTGGGGCGCGCTGCTGGCGCGGGGACAGTTCGACAAGGTGTGGCTGTCGGCGTCGATGACCCTGTTCATCGTCGCCCTGGTGCTGCTGGTCATCGTCGAGCGGGACCAGCGCAAGGCGGTGCACAAGCTCGAGGTGGCCGAGGCCGAGCGGCGCCCGGCGACGACACCCGCCGCACCGCCGCCGGTCGCGGAGACCGCCGCGGCCGAGACGGCCGGCGAGGACGCCGTCTCCGCGCCGGGCCCGGCCCCCGAGCCGGCGACGGACGCGGGCGCGGCGACGCCGGGGCCCGCGTCCCGGGCTCCTCTCGGCGAGCCCGCCAAGGTGGAGACCGGCCGGATCGCCACGCTCTCCGGCGTCGTCGCGCTGATCTGGATCGTGATCCTCGTCCTGATGGTCTGGAACGCCTGACCGGTCAGGCCACGTCCTGGCCCTCCAGGGCCTGCTCCAGGTCGGCGAGGAGGTCGTCGACGTCCTCGATGCCCACCGACAGGCGTACGAGGTCGCCCGGCACCTCCAGCGGCGAGCCGGCGGCGGAGGCGTGCGTCATGCGCCCGGGGTGCTCGATCAGCGACTCGACGCCGCCGAGCGACTCCCCGAGCGTGAACACCTTGGCCCGCTCGCAGACGCGTACGGCCGCGTCCTCGCCGTCGACGTGCCGGAAGGAGACCATGCCGCCGAAGGCGCGCATCTGCTTGGCCGCCACCTCGTGGCCCGGGTCCTGCGGCAGTCCCGGGTAGTGCACGGCGCCGACCTTCGGGTGCCGAGTGAGGAACTCGGCGATCCGGGTGGCGTTGGCGCAGTGCCGGTCCATGCGGACGCCCAGCGTCTTGATCCCGCGCAGGGTGAGCCACGCGTCGAACGGGCCGGCGACCGCACCCATGGCGTTCTGGTGGAACGCCAGCTCCTGGGCCAGCTCGACGTCGGCCGCCACCAGCGCGCCGCCGACCACGTCGGAGTGGCCGCCGAGGTACTTGGTGGTCGAGTGGACCACGACGTCGGCGCCCAGGGCGAGCGGGCGCTGCAGGTACGGCGAGGCGAAGGTGTTGTCCACGACGAGGCGGGCGCCGGCCTCCCGTGCCACGTGCGCCAGCGCGGCGATGTCGGCCACGCCGAGCAGCGGGTTCGTCGGGGTCTCCACCCAGATGAGCTTCGTCTCCGGGCGTACGGCGGCGCGCACGGCCTGGACGTCGGTCAGCGGCACGGGGTCGTACGACACGCCCCATCGGGCGAGGACCTTGGAGATCAGCCGGAAGGTGCCGCCGTAGGCGTCGTTGGGGATCAGCACGTGGTCACCCGGCTTGCAGACCGTGCGCAGCAGGGTGTCCTCGGCGGCCATGCCCGAGGCGAACGCGAGCCCCCGCACGCCGCCTTCGAGGGCGGCGAGGCACTCCTCCAGCGCCGTACGGGTCGGGTTGGCCGACCGGCTGTACTCGTATCCACCGCGCAGGCCGCCGACGCCGTCCTGCTTGTAGGTGGACACCTGATATATCGGCGGCACGACCGCCCCTGTCGCGGGATCGGCCTCTTGACCTGCGTGAATGGCGAGGGTCTCGAAGCCGGCCTCGTGGTTGAAACCGTCCATGCACGCGAGGTTAGTGCCTCGCGAGGGGCATCCGTGCGGTGCGTCGTCCCTACCGGGGGATGACCCGTCTCCACCGTAGGGACTAGACCGAAAATCGACTCCGACGGTGAGGCAAAGTCCGTTTTGCCTGGATATCGTCAGTGCGTTACTCGAAGACACTCTACGAAGGGGAGCCACCCGTGTTCGGATGGCTGGGGCGCGGTGTCGTCAGACACCCATGGTGGACGATTGTCGCGTGGCTCGTCGCGGCAGCCGTCCTGGTGGTGTTCGCCCCCAAAATGACCACCAAGTCGGACCAGCAGGCATTCCTGCCGAAGAAGTACGAGTCGATCGCGGCGGCGAGCCTCGCGGAGAAGGCGTTCCCGAGCGGTGACCAGAAGGTCAGCCGGGAGATGATCGTGGTCAAGCGGAGCGACGGGGGCTCGCTGACCAGCGCCGACCAGCAGAAGATCGGCGAGGCGGCCAAGGCGATCCAGGCCAAGGCCATCCCGAGCGTGCAGGGGGTCATGACCGACCCGAAGCAGACGCTCTCGCAGAACCACAAGGTGCAGCTGATCGTCGTCATGCTGCCCAACGGCTTCGACAGCAAGGCGCAAAAGGCGGGCCAGAACGCCGTCAAGCAGGTCCGCGCGGTGACCGCCGACCAGCTGAAGGGCAGCGGACTGGCCTACGGCGTCACCGGCAACTACTCCTCCAGTCTGGACAACGAGAAGTCCGACAACCAGACCATGGCGCTGATCGGTCTGGCGACGGTCGTCCTCATCATCGCGCTGATCCTGATCATCTTCCGCAGTCCGATCGCGGCGCTCCTGCCGATCATCGTGATCGTCCTGGTGTCCCAGGTGGCGACCGCCGTCACCGCCTTCATCGGGAAGGCGTTCGACCTCAGCTTCGACCAGGGCTTCTCGGCCATCATCCTGGTCGTCCTCTACGGCATCGGCACCGACTACATCCTGTTCCTGCTGTTCCGGTACCGGGAGCGGCTGCGGGCCGGTGACGACAAGAAGACCGCGATGATCACGAGCGTTGAGCGGGTCGGTGAGGCCATCGCCTCGGCGGCCGGCGCGGTCATCGTCGCGTTCCTCGTCCTGCTGCTCGCCTCGTTCAAGGCGTTCAGCGCCCTGGGTCCGCAGCTCGCGATCGCCGTCGGCGTCATGTTCGTCACGTCGCTGACGCTCGTCCCCGCGATCGTCTCGCTGCTGGGCCGCTTCGTGTTCTGGCCGTCGAAGGCGTGGAAGAAGGAGCCGAAGGCCGGCCTGTGGGTGAAGGTCAGCAACGGTGTGGGGCGCCGTCCGGGCGTGGCCGCGCTGGCCTCCGGCATCATCCTCGTGGCCCTGGCCGCGGGCACCCTGGCGTTCAAGGCGGACTACGACTTCCAGGCCTCGGCCCCGCAGAACACCGAGTCGGCCAAGGCGATGAAGGACCTGCGGGCGAGCCTGCCGCAGGGCCTCACCGCGCCGACCGAGGTGTACGTCCAGGGCAGCGGCCCGCTGGACAAGGCCGCGGTGAACAAGTTCGACCAGTCGCTGGTGGGCGCCAAGGGCGTCGGCCAGGTGGCGCCGGCGCAGTACAACCAGGACCGCAGCGTCGCCAAGATCACTGTCGTCCTCAAGCTGAACCCCAACTCCAACGAGGCGATCAGCCTGGTCAAGGGCCCCTTCCGGGAACTCGCGCACCAGAACGCCCCGCCCGGCACCAAGGTGCTGGTGGGCGGCACGACCGCGGTGTTCGCCGACATCAACGCGATCAACAACCGCGACCTGTCGGTCATCCTGCCGGTCGCGGTCCTGCTGATCGGCCTGATCCTCGCGCTGCTGCTGCGCGCGCTGGTCGCTCCGGTCTATCTGGTGATCGCGGTGCTGCTCGGCTTCGCGGCCACGCTGGGCGCGACCGTCGGGCTGTTCCAGGGCATCGAGGGCAAGGACGGGCTGATGTTCCAGCTCCCGATCATCCTGTACCTCTTCGTCCTGGCGATCGGCACCGACTACAACATCCTGATGATCGCCCGGCTCCGCGAGGAGGCGCGTGAGGGGCACGAGCCGCGGCACGCCGCCAAGCTCGGCATCCAGCACGCCGGGCCGACCGTCGCGGCGGCCGGTGTGATCCTGGCCGGCACCTTCGGTGTCCTGACCCTGTCGCCCAACTCGATGATGGCGGAGATCGGCTTCGGCGTCGCGATCGGCATCCTGCTGTCCGCCTTCGTGATGTCGGCGTTCTTCGTGCCGTCCATCACGGCGCTGATGGGCCACAAGGCCTGGTGGCCCGGGCACGGCGACGCGGTCCGGCGCTCGAAGGAGCCGCCGCCGGCCGCCGAGCCGTACGACCTGGTCGACCGCCGGGTCTGATCGGCCGGTAACGCACCGAGGCCCCGGTGGCGCGCTCGTCGCGCCACCGGGGCCTCGTCGTCTCCCGCCCGGTGGTGAGCCGGGGTCAGCCGGTCGCGAGGAAGCCCAGCAGGTCCTGCCGGGTGATGAGACCGGCCGGTTTGCCATCGACGAGGACGACGGCGGCACCGGCGTTCTCCAGGACGCTCACGGCCTTGCTCACGCCCTCGCCCGAACCGACCATCGGCAGCGGCGGCGCCATGTGGTCCCGCAGCGGATCCTCGAGGCCCGCCTTGCCGCTGACCAGGGCGGCCAGGAGGTCGCGCTCGCCCACGGAGCCGACCACCTCGGCGGCCATCACCGGCGGCTCCTCCTTCATGACGGGCAACTGCGAGACGTCGTACTCCCGCAGGATCGCCACGGCGGTGCCGACCGTCTCGTGCGGATGGACGTGCACGAACTCCGGCAGCCCGGAGCCGGACGCCTTGCGGGCCAGCACGTCGGCGATGCGCGGCTCCTCGGTCTCGGCGCTGAGGAAGCCGTAGTCGGCCATCCAGTCGTCGTTGAAGATCTTCGACAGGTAGCCGCGCCCGCCGTCGGGCAGCAGGACGACGACCACGTCGTCGGGGCCGGCCTCGGCCGCGACGCGCAGCGCGGCGACGACCGCCAGCCCGCAGGAGCCGCCGACGAGCAGCCCCTCCTCCCGGGCCAGCCGCCGGGTCATGGTGAACGAGTCCTTGTCGCTCACGGCGATGACCTGGTCGCAGATGTCCCGGTCGTAGGTCTCGGGCCAGATGTCCTCGCCGACGCCTTCGACGAGGTACGGCCGGCCGGTGCCGCCGGAGTAGACCGAGCCCTCCGGGTCCGCGCCGATGACCTTGACGCGCCCGCCCGAGATCTCCTTGAGGTACTTGCCGGTGCCGGTGATGGTGCCCCCGGTGCCGATGCCCGCGACGAAGTGCGTGACCCGGCCCTCGGTCTGCGCCCAGATCTCCGGCCCCGTCGTCTCATAGTGCGAGCGCGGGTTGTTCGCGTTGGCGTACTGGTCGGGCTTCCAGGCTCCGGGGATCTCGGCGGCGAGCCGGTCGGAGACGGAGTAATAGGAGTCCGGGTGGTCCGGTGAGACGGCGGTCGGGCAGACCACGACCTCGGCCCCGTACGCGCGGAGAACGGCGATCTTGTCGTTCGCCACCTTGTCCGGGCAGACGAAGACGCACCGATAGCCCTTCTCCTGCGCCACGATCGCGAGCCCGACGCCGGTGTTGCCGGAGGTGGGTTCGACGATCGTGCCGCCCGGCTTGAGGGCGCCCGACTCCTCGGCGGCCTCGACCATCCGGACGGCGATGCGGTCCTTCACCGACCCGCCCGGATTGAAGTACTCGACCTTGGCGAGCACCTGCGCCCGGGCCCCGGTCGTGACGTTGCGGAGGCGTACAAGGGGGGTGTCCCCGATGAGCTCCGTCAGCGAGTTGTGCACGTGCACCAGCGACGTCCCTGTCGATAGTTCAGTTCAGACGGTACCGTTCCTACAGACTGAGCATGGTTTGTGTGCTCAGTCGGACGCTCCGAACGGTGTTGGGCGTCCTGGTTCCCCGCGTGCGCTCCGCGTCTGGGCGGCGCGGATCGTGTCCGCGTTCCCAAGATGAGGGGTGGGGTTCCTCACGCCCCAGGGTAGCCGGTACGGCCTGGACGGTCCGATGCTCCTGCTCATCGCTCTGGTGAGCAGGGGGTGATGCCGTCCGTCGCCGGATCGGTGCCCCAGGGCGCGTCGTCCGATCGCCACCGCCGCCGCCTCATGGCGACTGACAGGGCGCCGAGCAGTGGTGAGGGGGTGCCGCCAGTGCCCGGCTTCGCCACGGCGCCTCCCCTGCGGCTTCGCCACGGCGCCTCCCCCGCGGCTTCGCCACAGCGCCTTCAGCGCCTTCAGCGGCTTCGCCACGGTGTTCCCTGCGGCTTCGCCACGGTGTTCCCTGCGGCTTCGCCGAAGTGCGGCTACCCGTCAGTAGGTTTCGCCGCCGACACGCAGTAGCCTGCCAACGGGACACGGGGCCACCGCCCGGTCGGCCAAGGAGAAGGAGACCCATCATGCCCGAGGCTGTCATCGTCGCGACCGCTCGCTCTCCCATCGGGCGGGCGTTCAAGGGATCGCTGAAGGACCTGCGTCCCGACGATCTCACCGCGCGCATCGTGCGGGCGGTGCTCGACAAGGTCCCGCAGTTGGACCCGAACGACATCGACGACCTGCTGCTGGGCTGCGGCCTGCCCGGCGGCGAGCAGGGTTACAACATGGCCCGCGTGGTCGCCCTCCTCCTCGGATACGACAACCTCCCGGGCGCCACGTTCACGCGCTACTGCTCCTCGTCCCTGCAGACCACCCGGATGGCCTTCCACGCCATCAAGTCCGGCGAGGCGGACGTCATCGTCTCGGCCGGGGTGGAGATGGTCAGCCGGTTCGCCAAGGGCAGCAGCGACGGCCTGCCCGACACCCAGAACCCGCTGTTCGCCGAGGCGCAGGCCCGTACGGCCAAGCGCGCCGAGGGCAACGCCGAGACCTGGCGCGACCCCCGCGAGGACGGTGGGCTTCCCGACGTCTACATCGCGATGGGCCAGACCGCCGAGAACGTCGCCCAGTTGCGCGGCATCGGCCGCGCCGAGCAGGACGAGTTCGGGGTGCGCTCCCAGAACCTCGCCGAGAAGGCCATCGAGAACGGCTTCTTCGAGCGGGAGATCACGCCGGTCGAGCTGCCGGACGGCACCGTGGTGGCCAAGGACGACGGCCCGCGCGCCGGCACGACGCTCGAGAAGGTCTCCCAGCTCCAGCCGGTCTTCCGGCCCGACGGCACGGTGACGGCCGGCAACTGCTGCCCGCTCAACGACGGCGCGGCCGCGGTCGTCGTGATGAGCGACACCAAGGCCGCCGAGCTCGGCATCACGCCGCTCGCCCGCATCGTCTCCTCCGGGGTCTCGGGGCTGTCCCCGGAGATCATGGGTCTCGGGCCGGTGGAGGCGTCCCGTCAGGCTCTGAAGAGGGGCGGCCTGACGATCGACGACATCGACCTGGTCGAGATCAACGAGGCGTTCGCCGCCCAGGTGATCCCCTCCTACCGGGACCTGGGGATCGACATCGACAAGCTGAACGTGAACGGTGGCGCGATCGCGGTCGGCCACCCGTTCGGCATGACGGGGGCGCGGATCACGGGCACGCTGCTCAACGGACTGCAGTGGCACGACAAGACCTTCGGCCTCGAGACGATGTGCGTCGGCGGCGGCCAGGGCATGGCGATGGTGTTCGAGCGCCTCAGCTGAGGGCCTCGGTCACGCGCCGGTCAAGCTCGCGGCCCGTTCACGTGAAACTCCCCGGCGGGACACACGCGCCGGGGAGTTTCGTTAGCGGTTCGTAACCCGTGAGGGGCGGATCGTGACGAAGGATCTACTTGCCGTGACAGAAAGCTCTCCGTCGGGGGGTTGTGTGATTGCGATGGGTGTTGCAGAGTCGTCAACAAGCAGCCCGCCCAGCCAGGAGGTGCCTATGTCTTTGAACCACTCACCGGAGACGCACAAGAATCTCATCGCACGCATCCCGAAAGTCACAGGACGTGACCTCCCCGAGTGGTTCGAAGCCATCGACAACGGCCCCGCCTTCCTACGCTGCGACGAGCGGGTCAACTGGCTTGCGGACGAGCACGGGCTCTCGCACGGTTACGCCTCGGCCCTCGTGCACGAGCACGAGCTGCATCGGCGCGCCGTCCGGTTCTGACCCCGCGTGGAGCAGCGCAGGGCACTCGACTTCATCACCAAGCACCATCGAGCGGTGATGGTGACGTTCCACGCCGACGGCCGCCCGCAGACCTCACCCGTCCTCTGCGCGGTCGACGACGAGGAACGGATCATCGTCAGCACGCGCGAGACCGCGGCGAAGACGCGCAACCTGACGCGCGATCCCCGCGTGACCTTCTGCGTCTTCACCGACGCCTTCTTCGGCGAATGGATCCAGGTCGACGGCGAGGCCGAGATCGTCCCGTTGCCCGAAGCGATGGAACCACTGATCGACTACTACCGGAAGGTCTCCGGCGAGCATCCCGACTGGGACGACTACCGCGCCGCGATGGAGCGCGACCGCCGGGTCGTCGTCCGGGCGAGGATCGTCCGCGCCGGCCCTGACTTCCACGGCTGAGACGGCGCCGGCGCCCCCGCGTGACGCGGGGACGCCGGCGCCGATCACTTCGCCGACGGGCGGCGCGTTCGCCGGCCGCCTCAGTCCCGGTTGTAGAAGTAGGACAGGAACCGGAGCAGCTCCAGGTAGATCCAGACCAGGCTCACGGTCAGTCCGAACGCCGCGAGCCACGCGGCCTTCCGCGGGGCGCCCGAGCGGACCCCGTCCTCGATGGAGCTGAAGTCCAGCAGCAGGTAGAAGCAGCCCACGAGGATCGCGGCGAGGCTGAAGACGATGCCGAGCGGGCCGTTCTCCCGGATCCCGATGCCGCCGACGTGGAAGAACGACACCAGCAGGTTGAGCACCATCAGGCCCAGGAGCGCGAGCCCGGCGGCGACCACGAAGCGGACGAATTTCGGGGTCACCCGGACGATCCGCAGGGCGTAGACGGCCAGCGTCGCGCCGAACGCGAGCGCAGTGCCGACCACCGCCTGCAGGACCACCCCGTTGTAGACGGAGTTGTAGGCGTGGCTCACCACTCCGACCGCGACGCCGTACGCGGCGGCGTAGCCGAGCACGAGGACGGGATTGACCCGGCGGCCGAACGTGAGGATCGCCCAGCAGATCAGTCCGACCACCACGGCGGCGAGCGCGACGGCGTTGGCCAGCCGGTCCGGGACGAGGACCCAGGCGGCGGCTCCGGCCACGACGAGCGTGCCGAGCGTCAGGAAGGAGCGCACGACGACGTCGTCGATCGTCATGGACCGGGGCGGCGCGTACGCGGACGCGTTGTACATCGCCTCGAGCTGGTAGACGCTCGGGGCCCCTCCCGCCGCCTGATGCCCGAACGCGCCACGCCGGGACAGGACCGGGTTCCGGCTCTCCATGTAACACCCTCTCGACTCGCTGTGACCGTTCAACGACGCGTACGGTCACAGTGTTCCCACCGGCACGACCTGACGATCCTCGCCGCAGGTACGCATATATCACGAAACGGCCAGTTCGGCACGGCCGGTATCGGACGAGAAACGGCAGACCGATACCGACCGAACTGGCGGCCATAACGCCGCCGGGAGCACTCGGACGAAAGGTGTGGATTACTCCGCGCCACCTCTGTCAACGCGCAGTGCCCCCGGTCGGGGTCGAACCGACACAACCGACTCTTTTAGGGAGTCTGCCTCTGCCTGTTGGGCTACGGGGGCGGCGTAATCATACCGGGCATGAGCCAATAAGGGACCACCCAGTAAATGCGACAAATAACGCCTATTAGTGCCGCACCCTAATTACAGGCCGAATACCGATCAGTCTTTCGCGGCCAGCTCGAACTCTTCGCGAGGTCGCGTGATGGAGCCGAGCGAGACGACCTCCCGCTTGAAGAAGAAGGCGAGGGTCCAGTCGGCGGTCACCCGCGCCTTGCGGTTCACCGTGGGCACGCGGGACAGGTGGTACGTCCGGTGCAGCCACCACGCGAGGAGACCCCGTAGCTTCACGCCGTAGATCTGCGCGACCCCCTTGTGCAGCCCCAGGCTCGCGACCGATCCGGCATACGAGTGTTTGTAGGGTTTGAGCGCCTTACCGCGAAGCGCGGCGACAACGTTGTCCCCCAGAACCTTCGCCTGCCGGACGGCGTGTTGCGCGTTCGGCGCGGTCAGGTTGCCCGGTTTCGTCAGGTCGGGGACGGCCGCGACATCGCCTGCGGTGAAAGCGCCTTCCACGCCCTCCACCGTCAACTCGGCGGTCGCCTTGAGGCGGCCCTTGTCATCGACCGGAAGGTCGGTGCGCCGTACGACGGGATTGGGCTTGACACCCGCCGTCCAAACGAGCGTCCCCGCGTCGAATTCCTCTCCGTCGCTGAGCACGATGTGGTGCCCTTCGGCGGATTTGAGGAGCGTCTGGAGCTTGATCGCGATACCGCGCCGACGCAGCGCCTCGATCGTCCAGCGGCCCATGTCCGGACCGACCTCCGGCAGGATGCGGTCGCTCGCCTCGACCAGCACCCACTTCATGTCGGACGCGTCGACGTTCGGGTAGTACGCGCAGGCGTCGCGGGCCATGTCCTCCAGCTCGGCCAGCGCCTCGACGCCCGCGTATCCGCCGCCGACGAAGACGAACGTCAGCGCCCGCCTCCGGACCTCCTCCAGGGCCGTGGAGGCCGCGATGTCGAGCTGCGCGAGCACGTGGTTGCGCAGGTAGATGGCCTCTCCCACCGTCTTGAACCCGATGCCGCACTGGGCGAGGCCGGGGATCGGCAGGGTACGGGAGATCGATCCGGGACAGAAGACCAGCAGGTCATAGGAGAGCATGCGGGTCTCGGCGGTCTGCTCGGACCCGCCGCCCTCCGCGCTGGTGCTCCCCACCACCTGGACCCACGCCTGACGCTTCGCGTGCTCGATCTTGGTGACCCGGCCGTTGAGGATGGTCGCCCGTGGCAGGACGCGGCGCAGGGGCACGACGACGTGCCGCGCCTCGACGTTGCCGGCCGCCGCCTCCGGCAGGAACGGCTGGTAGGTCATGTACGACTGAGGGTCGACGACCGTGATCTGAAGTTCACCGCTCCTGAGCTCGCGGCGCATCTTCTTGTGCAGCCGGAGCGCGGTGTACATGCCGACGTAGCCGCCACCGACGATGAGCACGTGCGTTGCCATACGGGTTTCGGTACCCATGGCGTCCTCCCGAAACGGGCCCAGACTTTGTGAAAACTTTCACAACCTCGCTTTTTACTCTAATCCGACACGTCACCCAAGCACAGACCCCGCCTTGTGAAACCGATCACGTACGAACCAACGAACGGGAAGCCGCGTCAAAGACGGAGAAGGAACCGGTGCGGAGTGACGGTTGGGGCGAGGGGGCCGTGCAGTGGGAGCGGGGGCTCCACTGTGCGCCGCTCCACCCGTCACCCGCCCGGTCCGGCATCTGCCGGGCGGCCCGGCGCGAACGCGCGGCCGCGTCCGCGCGAACGGGGGCGTGACGGCTTCGGTTCAGCCCGGCAGGCCCGCGTACTCCCGTGCCCTGGTGAACACCGCGTCGAGCATGGGCTCGGTCACCCGTCCGGTGAAGGTGTTCTGCTGGCTCGGGTGGTAGCAGCCGAGCAGCAGCGTCTCCGCGCCGTCCGGCGCGGTCAGCACGGCCTCGGCTCCGTGCCCGAACGCCGGACGCGGAGCGGGCACGGCGTACCCGGCCTCCTTCAGCGCCGGCCACAGCGCCTGCCAGCCGTACCCGCCGAGCACGACGATCGACCGGGCCGTACCGGCGACGAAACCGAGTTCCCGCGCCAGCCAGGGCAGGCAGGCCGAGCGCTCGGCGGGGGTCGGCTTGTTGGCGGGCGGGGCGCAGCGCACCGAGGCCACGACACGGGTGCCGAGCAGCCGCTGACCGTCCCCGGCGTGGGTGCTGGTCGGGATCGCGGCCAGGCCGGTCCGGTGCAACGACGCGAAGAGCCAGTCACCGCTGCGGTCCCCGGTGAAGATCCGTCCGGTGCGGTTCCCGCCGTGCGCGGCGGGCGCCAGGCCGACGATGAGGATCCGGGGCTCGGGATCCCCCCAGCCCGGGATGGGCCGCCCCCAGTACTCCTCCTCCGCGAACGCCCGGCGGCGTTCGACGGCGACCTGTTCCCGCCAGGCCACGAGGCGCGGGCAGGCCCGGCACACCGACTGGCGCGCGACGAGCTCGCCGAGGGTGGGGGCGGAGTCCGCGAGGGCCCGGACGTCCGCCGGGGCCGCCGCGACCGGCGTGTCCGGGGTGGCGGGATCCGCCGGATGTCCGGATCCCGGGGGGATGAAGGGGGCGTTCATGCGATCGGGCTCGGTTCGCTTCTCCGGCGTCAGACCAGCGACCACGCGATGCCGTCGAGAATGTCGCGCTCGCTGACGATCACGTCGGCGAAGGCGTACTCGCGCATGATCCGGTCGAGGATGAGCGCGCCGGCGCCGATGACGTCGACCCGTCCGGGGTGCATGACGCCGATCCTGCTGCGCTCCTCGTGCGTCGAACGCAGCAGCATCCGGGTCACGTCGTGCACCTGGCGCGCCTTGATCCGCGACAGGTGGATGCGCTCGGAGTCGTACGCCGGCAGGTCGAGGGCGATGCCCGCCACGGTGGTCACCGAACCGGCCAGCCCGACCAGGGTCCGCGCCCTCCCAGAGCTGGCCCCGCTGGTCCGGGCGCTGGAGACCCTCCCGAACCTCACCCCGAGCGGCTGACCGCGCACGAAGGCATCCGGC
>NZ_JBFAUT010000096.1:0-23520 GCF_040679475.1 Actinoallomurus sp. NPDC052274 | reverse complement strand
CCCCCCCCCCCCCCCCCCGCCCCGCGGCGCGCCTCCCTCGCCGGGGACCCTCCTAACCCCGCTTCACCCCCGGGGCGGCATCGGGCGGGGTACTTCACAAGGGGGGCGCGCCCGGGGCCCGCCCCCCTCTTCTTTCCGTCGGTCCGCGACGGGCGGCGGGCGGCGGGCGGCGGGCGGCACCATGCTCGGCACCGCCCGCGGCCGTCACTGAGCGGGCTTGGAGGGTGACGCGCTCGCCGAGCCGCTCGGCGTCGTCGACGGGGACGCGCTCGGCGTCGCGTCGACGGGCTTGGCGGCAAGGACGGCCTTCTCCAGCGCGGACGGCTTGAGCAGCACGTTCGTCAGGTCCAGCGACTGGCCGTTGAGGTAGACGGTCGGCGTGCCGGTGACGTTGCGGGTCTGCTCCGCGTACTTCGTGACCGCCTCGAGCTGGCTCTGCTTCTGCAGGCCCTTCACGCACTGCTCGAAGGCCGGCGTGTCGAAGCCGAGCTTCTTGGCCCAGCCGATGAGGTCCTTGTTGGAGAAGCCGCTCGAGCCCTCCGCCGGCTGGTTCTTGTAGATCATGTCGTGGTACTGGACCCACTTGTCCGCCGGAGCGCACAGCGCGGCGTTGGCCGCCCGCTGGGAGTTGCCCCGGATCGGTTCCTCCCGCTGCTGGAACAGCCAGAACGGGTAGTAGACGACGTTGACCTTGCCCTCGGCCGCGAGCTTCTTGACGGTGTTGCCGCTGGTGCCCTCCATCTCGTGGCAGATGGGGCACTGGAAGTCCTCGAACATCTCCAGCTTGGGCGCCATGGCCCCCGGCTTGCCCATCAGGACCCCGCCGTCGGCCAGGCGGGTCGCCGGCGCGATCGCACCGGTGTAGGTGTTCTTGTCCTTCTTGTTCACGACGTACACGGTGACGATCACGGCCAGCGCCACGATCGCGAGAGCGCTGATGGCGATGGTCAGGGCGCGCATCCGCTGTTGTTTCTGCGCCTGACGCTTGCGCTCCTCCGCCAGCCGCTCGCGGGCCGACCGCTGTCGAGCGGCCTTACTCATCTGGTCTCCTAGGTGATATTCGTTGAGCGCTCGGGCCGGGTGATGCTCAGGCGTACATCCCGAGCGCCCGGTCGAGCGCGAATTTGCCGCGCGGGTACAACATCAGCCAGGCGGCGAGAGCGAGGAAGCCGAGGTCTCGGAAGACCTCTCTAAGGTAGTGGGTCTGGCCCTTGGCCACCGTGCCGCCACCACCGAAGCAGCCGCAGTCGATGGACAATCCGCGTGCGGCCACGGAGATGATCCCGGCGATGAAGACGAGGAACAGCAGACCCACGCAGATCGCCATGACCCGCGTGGCGAAGCCGAGAAGGATCATCGCGGCGAGGACCATCTCCAGCACCGGCAGGCCGAGGGCGACCGGCGTGACCATGCTCTGCGGCAGGATGCGGTACGCGGCCACCGCCGTCTTCTGCAACGCGGCGGGCTCGGTGAACTTCGCGTATCCGGCGATCCCAAGGATGCCCGCGAGCCCCACGCGCACGACGAGGGTGATCCACTCCTGGTAGCGCTCCGGCAGCGACGGCAGGCGGACCCGCCCGGCCGCGTCGGTCCCGTCGTCGGCGGTCGTGACCTTCCCGTTCGCGGGGCGGGCCGCCGCGTTCGCGGGGCGGGTCTTACCGCCTCCCGGTCCGCCCCGCCCGCTCGCGGGGGTCTTCCTACCGCCCGCGGGCCTGGACGCCCCTCTGCTGGCCTTGGTGCCACGCCCGGCGGAGTCAGCCTTGGCTTCAGCCACTGTCGTTCCTCACCCTGAGATGATCCCGGCGCGCGCCAGCATAGGCGACGAAAATGTAAGGACGCCGTCAAGCACGGGGTAGATCCTGTCACCTTCGGGACGGGAGTGCCCGCGCTATCGCCGGACGCCCGCCGCGAGTTCGGCGGTGAGGCGGCGTACGGCGTCGATCCCGGCCTCGGGGGACGGCGCGTCGAGCAGCCGCCGGATGAACGCCGACCCGACGATCACTCCGTCCGCGAAGCCCGCGACCTGCGCGGCCTGGTCGCCGTCGCTCACGCCGAGGCCCAGCCCGACGGGCAGCGGAGACCGCCCCGCGATCGCCTTGCGGGTGCGCTCGACCAGGTGCGCCGCGCCGGTGTCGACGGCGGTGCGCGCCCCGGTCACGCCCATGAGCGAGGCGGCGTACACGAAGCCGCGGGACAGGCCGGTGATCGTGGCCAGGCGCTCGTCGGTGGAGCTCAGCGCGACCAGGAACACCCGGTCGAGGTCGTACGCGTCGGAGGCGGCGAGCCACGGCTCGGCCTCCTCGGGGGTGAGGTCCGGGGTGATCAGGCCCGAGCCGCCCGCCGAAGCCAGGTCACGGGCGAAGGCGTCGACGCCGTACCGGTCGACGGGGTTCCAGTACGTCATGACGAGCGTGCGCACGCCGGTGGCGGCGACCGCCTCGACCGTACGGAACACGTCGGCGACCCGGAACCCGCCGGTCAGCGCCTGGTGGACGGCGTCCTGGATGGTCGGGCCGTCCATGAGCGGGTCGGTGTAGGGCAGGCCGATCTCGATGACGTCACAGCCGGCCTCGACCATGGTCTTCGCGGCGGCGATGGCCCCTTCGTAGGAGGGGAATCCCGCGGGCAGGTAGCCGACGAGCGCGGCCCGCCCTTCCGCCTTGGCCCGCTCGAAAGCCGTCGCGACGGTACGCGCCTGCGCGTTCTCGGTCCGTTCCATGGTCTCGATTCGCTCAGTCACGCGGCCTCCTTCGTCGGCGGAGTGACCAGAGGCGCCGCGTTCATGGTTCACTCCCTCTCGCTCGCTCATTTGGCGGACCCCTCGCCCTCGACCAGCCCGAACCATTCGGCGGCCGTGTGCATGTCCTTGTCGCCCCGGCCGGAGAGGCAGACCACGATCGTGGCGTCCGGGCCGAGCTCGCGGCCGACGCGGAGCGCGCCGGCCAGCGCGTGCGCGGACTCGATGGCGGGGATGATGCCCTCGGTGCGGCACAGGAGCGCGAAGGCGTCCATGGCCTCGGCGTCGGTGACGGCCTCGTAGGTGGCGCGACCGGTGTCGTGCAGCCAGGAGTGCTCGGGGCCGACGCCGGGATAGTCGAGCCCGGCCGACACCGAGTGGGTCTCCATGGTCTGGCCGTCCTCGTCCTGCAGCAGGTAGGTGCGCATGCCGTGGATGACCCCGAGGGACCCGCCGACGAGGGTCGCGGCGTGCTTGCCGGTCTGGACGCCGCCGCCGCCGGCCTCGAAGCCGTAGAGCCGGACGCCCTCATCGGGAACGAATGCGTGGAAGGCCCCGATGGCGTTCGACCCGCCGCCGACGCAGGCGACGACCGCGTCGGGCAGCCGCCCGGTCAGCTCGAGGACCTGCTCGCGGGCCTCCACGCCGATGATCCGCTGGAAGTCGCGGACCATCATCGGGAACGGGTGCGGGCCCATGACCGAGCCGATGCAGTAGTGGGTGTTCTCCACGGTCGCCACCCAGTCGCGGAACGCCTCGTTGCAGGCGTCCTTGAGGGTGCGGCTGCCGGTCTTGACCGCGACCACCTCGGCGCCGAGCATTCGCATCCGGGCGACGTTCAGCGCCTGGCGGACGGTGTCGACCTCGCCCATGTAGACGACGCACTCGAGACCGAGCAGCGCCGCCGCGGTCGCGGTGGCGACGCCGTGCTGGCCGGCGCCGGTCTCGGCGATGATCCGGGTCTTGCCCATGCGCCGGGTGAGCAGCGCCTGCCCCAGCACGTTATTGATCTTGTGCGAGCCGGTGTGGTTGAGGTCCTCGCGCTTGAGGAGGATCCGCGCGCCGCCGGCCTCCGCCCCGAACCGCTTGGCCTCGGTGAGGAGGCTGGGCCGCCCGGCGTACGTCGCCAGCAGGTGGTCGAGCTCGCCGCGGAACGCCGGGTCCGCCATCGCGGTCTGGTAGGCGGTGGTGAGCTCGTCGAGCGCCGCCATGAGCGCCTCGGGCGCGAACCGGCCGCCGAAGGGGCCGAAGTGCCCGGTCAGATCCGGAAGAGAGCGTGCGGAATCGATGGTCATCGCAAAAAGGTCCTGTCGCAGGTAGGTAAGGCCGATCCGGTCAACTGGAATGCGGATTCAGACCCGCCATCGCTCGCGCAGGATCATGCCCACAGCTTACTTGCTCCGCCGCCTACTTGCCCTGGCGCAGCGCCGGGTGCGTCCCGGCGGCGACGAGGTCGGACACCGCCGAGCGCGGGTCCTTGCCGATGACGAGGCTCTCCCCGACGAGGACGGCGTCGGCCCCGGAGGAGGCGTAGGCCAGCAGGTCGTGCGGCCCGCGCACACCGGACTCGGCGATCTTCACGATGCCGTCGGGGATCTGCGGCGCGATCCGGGCGAAGGTGCCGCGGTCGACGCGCAGCGTGGTCAGGTCACGGGCGTTGACGCCGATGACCTTCGCGTTCGCGTCCAGCGCGCGCTCCAGCTCCTCCTCGGTGTGCACCTCGACGAGCGGGGTGAGCCCGATCGACTCCGCCCGCTCGATCAGGGAGATCAAGGCCTGCTGTTCGAGCGCGGCCACGATCAGCAGCACGAGGTCGGCGCCGTACGCCCGTGCCTCCCAGAGCTGGTAGGAGGAGACGACGAAGTCCTTGCGCAGCACCGGGATGTCGACGCGGTTGCGGACCGCGGCCAGGTCGTCGATGCTGCCGCCGAAGCGGCGGCGCTCGGTCAGCACGCTGATCACGGCGGCGCCGCCGGCCTCGTAGTCGGCGGCGAGCGCGGCCGGGTCGGCGATCGCGGCGAGCGCGCCCTTCGACGGGCTGCACCGCTTGACCTCGGCGATCACCGCGACGCCCTGGCCACGCAGCGCGCCGATCGCGTTGCGCGGCGACGGGGCGTGGGTGGCCATCCGCTTGAGCGCGTCGAGCGACACGGCCTCCTGCCGCTCCGCAAGATCCGCCCGGACGCCGTCCAGGATCTCGTCGAGCACGCTCACGAGCCCACCTTCCCCGCTCTCATGGAAGGCGTCCGCGACGCCGCCGTACCGAACCGGTCGCCCATCTGCCCTCCCCGCTGATCGCTCGCCGGACGTCCGCACCGTCGCCGCGCCGAGCCCGGTCGAACGAGTTCGCTCACGGAACGATCCCCCCTGCCGGACGGTCGTGTGTCTCGATCGTAGCCCCGCCGACGCGATGCGCCTTGCCGGGGTGGGAGATCACGGGGCCAGGGCACGTCCGGCAGGGAGATTCCGGACGACCCAGTACACGAGGATGACCACGGTGAACGCGATGATCACGGCCGGGTGGAGGATTCTGGACCGCACCGGGCGTCCCTTCCGTGCCGCCGACACCCATCTGACCCAGAGGTAAGCCAGGAATGGCAGTGTGGCGAAGGCCAGCGGGTTGCGGCCGAACGCCTCGGTGAGATGGCCGTGGCCGATCGCGTGGATCATGCGCAGCGCGCCGCAGCCGGGGCAGTAGTACCCGGTCACGGCGAGGAAGGGGCAGGTCGGGTAGTGCCCCGGATGGTTGGGATCGACCATCGTGACGTAGCCGGCCGCGCCGATCACTCCGGCGAGCACGGCGTACGGCGACCAGCCTGCCCTGCGGTGACCCGCCCGCGTCATCGGCGGGCTCTCGAACCGTCCCACTGTCACGCTCTCAGCGTACGGCCGGGTGGGTCGCGGGGTCGGCGGCTCAGACATCGGCGACATAGCCGACGCCGCGTACGGTGCGCAGCGGGCTGCCGGCACCCAGCTTGGCGCGCAGCTGCGCGATGTGGACGTCGACGGTGCGGACGCCGGCGGCCTCGGTGTTCCCCCACACGGCGACGAGGAGCTGGTCACGGCCGAAGACCCGTCCCGGATGGCCCATCAGGAACGCCAGCAGGTCGAACTCCACGGCGGTCAGCGCCTTGGGCATCCCCGCCACGGTGACCGATCGGGCGTTCGGGTCCAGCACGACGTTCCCGGCCCGCAGGACGTCGTCCGGTGGCGCGGCGGCCCGGTGGCCCCGCAGGGCGCGGCCGAGCGTGGCGAGGAGCACCCGGGGGCTGAACGGGCGCGGCACGGTGTGCCCGGCGGGCGCCGTCATGCCCGGCGGCACCACGGACACGACGACCGCCGGGCCGGCGGCCTCCGCGACGTCCCGGTACACGCCCGTGGTCAGGTCGAGGACGATCGCGTCGGGTCGCAGCGTACGGGCGAGTCCGGCGGCCGCGTCCGGATCGCCGACGAGCCGGACGCGGTATCCCTCACGGGTGAGGTAGAGCCGGATGAGGTCGGCGACCCCCGGATCGTGCTCGACCACCAGCACGGTGGCGCGGGCCGCCGCGTCCGATCCGGCTCCCGGCCGCGGACGCGGGACGCGGGCCCCCGACACGCCGTCACCGGCCGGGGCGCGCCCGCTCAATCAGTGCTCCTGGAACTCGTCGCGGGTGGGGTCGTCGCCGCGGTCGAGCGACTTCCACAGCGAGGCGGGGTCGTCGCCCGTACGCGGGGCGGCGCCCGGCCGGTCGTAGCGAGCGGACATGCCGGGCCAGCGCCGGCCGCGTACGACGGTGAGCAGCCCGGCGGCGGCCAGCAGGATCCCGCCCACCAACGCGACGATCCACCAGCCGCTCACGTGTACGGACAGGTCGCCGGTCAGCCGGGTGAGGTTGGTCCGGTCGGCGGCCGCGGACACCACCCGCGCGTGGCGGACGGCCAGCGGCGACAGCACGGCGATGAGCACGCCGAAGGCGGTCAGCAGCACGCCCACGGCCGTCCGCGCCCAGCCGCGCGTGGCGAGTAGCGCGGCGATCCCGGCGAGCCCGACCAGGCCGAGAGCGGCGATGCCGCCGCTCAGCGACCTCCCGGTGAGGTGCTGCAGCGACGGCACGAGCTCCGGGCCGCCGTGGACGGTGACGGTCGCCCAGGTCCGGCCGGTGAACCCGGCGGCGAGCCCCGCGCCCACCGCGCCCAGCAGCGCGGCGGCGGCGAGTTCGCGGCGGGTGGTCACTGGGGACGCTCTCCCACGACCGGGTCGAGGCGGTCGGCGTCCCAGCAGGTGCGGTCCCCGGTGTGGCAGGCGGCGCCGACCTGGTCGACCTTGACCAGGATGGCGTCACCGTCGCAGTCGAGGGCGACCTCCTTGACCCACTGCTGGTGGCCGGAGGACTCTCCCTTCACCCAGTACTCCTTGCGGCTGCGCGACCAGTAGGTGGCGCGGCCGGTGGTCAGCGTGCGGTGCAGGGCCTCGTCGTCCATCCAGGCCAGCATGAGCACCTCGCCCGTGTCGTACTGCTGGGCGATGGCCGGGACGAGCCCGTCTTCGGTCCGCTTGAGACGATCGGCGATCTTGGGGTCCAAGGACATGACATCCATTGTGCCGTCTCACTCGACCGTGGGGGCGGAGGGGGCGACGCGCCGCAGCGGGGACTCGGGCATCAGGGCGAAGACCACCAGCGCGATGGCGGCGCCGGCCGTGCCGAGCCACGGGATCACGGTCGCGGTGGCGGACGCCGACGCGGCGACCACGCCGTGCGCGGGGGCGGCGGCGCGCACGTGGGAGGCGTACGCGGTGCCGGCGATCGCCAGGGCGACCGACCCGCCGACCTGACGGAAGAAGGTGATCTTGCTGGTGGCGGTGCCGATGTGCTCCGGTTCGACGGCGTTCTGCACGGCGACGGTGAGTCCGGACAGCATCGGCCCGATGCCCAGCCCGATCAGCGCCATCCAGCCGGCCAGGACCCAGACGCCGGTGTGGACGCCGATGCCCGCGCACAGGAGTGATCCCGCGGCGAGCAGGGCGGGGGCCGCGACCAGCCAGGGCTTGTACCGCCGGGTCCAAGTGATCAGCGCGCCGGTGACGAAGCTGCCGACCAGCATGCCCAGCATCAGCGGGTAGACCTTCAGGCCGGAGGTGCTGGCGCTGTCGCCGTGCACCGACTGGAAGTAGCGCGGCAGGAAGATGATGGCCGCGTACATGCCGAAGGCCGTGAAGAACGATCCGACGTTGGCCGCCGTGTAGGTGCGGTTGCGGAACAGGCCGAGCGGCACGATCGGCTCGGCGGCGCGCCGCTCGACGAGGACGAAGGCGACGAGCAGGACGATCGAGACGGTGATCGGCGCGGCGACGGTTCCGCTCGTCCACGCGTGGGTGGTGCCGGTGGCCGTCGAGCGGCCCTTCTCGGTCAGGCCGTACAGCAGCAGCCCGATCGCGGCGGCGAAGACCGCGATCCCGAGGTAGTCGGGCCGGGCGGAAACGCGCTCGCGGCGCCGGTGGGGCAGGCGGAGGGTGATCACCGCGAGGACGACCGCGCCGACCGGCAGGTTGACGAGGAAGATCCAGCGCCAGTTCGCACGCTCGGTGAGCAGGCCGCCGAGGTAGGGGCCGGCGACGTAGCTGAGAGCCATGACGCCGCCGATCGCGCCCTGGATGCGCCCGGAGTTCTGCGGCGGGAACAGGTCGGCGACCAGCGCGAGCGACAACGGGATGAGCGCGCCGGCGCCGAGGCCCTGAACGGCGCGGAAGGCGATGAGCTCGGGCATGTTCTGCGCCGCCGCGCACAGCGCGGAGCCGGCGAGGAAGACGGTGACCCCGATCAGCAGGAGCGGTTTGCGGCCGTGCACGTCGGACAGCCGTCCGTACAGCGGCACGGTGATCGTCGAGGTCAGCAGGTAGGCCGTGACGACCCAGGTGTAGAGGTCCTCGCCGCGCAGGTCCGCGACGATCCGCGGCAGCGAGGTGCCGACGATCGTCTGGTCCAGCATCGCCAGGAACATGCCGCCGAGGACGGCGACGATCAGCAGACCCGTCTTGGGCCCGCGCGCCGTGTCCGGCGGCGCGGTGCTCGTCATGGCCGACATCTCGATCCCTTCTCACAAGTGCGATCAACGCATCGATATCAACATGTAAGAGCTGACGTGTCAACATCAACATGTATAGTCGTGACATGTCGACATCGGGCTATCCTGGGCGGATGTCACTGCGCGCAGCACTGCTGGCACTGATCGAGGCGGGCGGGCCGTCCAGCGGCTATGACCTGACCAAGCGGTTCGAGGGGTCGCTCGCCTACGTCTGGCAGGCGAGCCACAGCCAGATCTATCCCGAGCTGAACCGCATGGCGGCGGACGGGCTGCTGCAGGTGGAGGCGGAGGGATCGCGCGGCCGCAAGACCTACTCCATCACCGCGGCCGGCAGGAGCGAACTGCACCAGTGGCTGCTCGAGACCAAGCCGGAACAGCGCGTGCGCAATGAAGGGGCGCTACGGGCCTTCCTGATTCCCCTGCTCCCCCGGGAACAGGCCCTCGACCTGCTGCGGGAGGAGTTGCGTCACGTCGAGGCGAGGAGAGCCGAACTGGAAACGCTGCTCTGCGATGTCGGCGAGTCCAGTTTTGGGCGTTATGCCCTTGAAAGGGGACTTCGGCACTTGGCCGCGTCGCGCGAGTGGGCGCTCTGGGCGATCGAGCGGCTCCAAAAAAGCGAAGAGGCCCGTACCGAAACGGCACGGACCCCGACGGGTGAACTCTGACCGAACGTTTTCGGTACTACAGCGGACGGACCTGGTCCGCCTGCGGGCCGCGGTCGCCCTGGACGACCTCGAACTCCACGCGCTGATTGTCCTCAAGCGTCCGGTATCCGGAGGTGGCGATCGCCGAGTAGTGAACGAAGACGTCCGGACCACCGCCATCAATGGCGATGAAGCCGAACCCCTTGTCGGCGTTGAACCACTTCACGGTGCCCTGGGCCATGCCTAACTCCTTGCGGGACAAACAAAACCCACAGGTTGTGGGTCACTTTGTGGTTGCCGCGGGTGTGCGCAGGCCCTTGAAGAAGCAAGAACACGCCCGCCAGTCATCGGTCCGCGGGCGTCTGGCAAACGAACGTGGAACTACGACAACAACCGGTTTGAGTTTACCAAGTTCGGTGCTCTGTCACACGCCCCGGTGCCAAAGACTGTTTTCTGCCGTCGATATTCCCCGCCGTTCTCGCGGCAACCCACCTCCGACCGGCGAGAACGGCGCGGGAGTCCGGCAAATCAAATCTTCAACTGTGCTGCCCAGGATGCGTACAACTCGGCATATCGTCCCTGTTCGGCGACCAGTGCGGCATGTGGCCCGCGCTGGACGAGATGCCCCTGATCGAAGACGAGGACCTCGTCGGCCGCCTCGGCGGTGGACAGCCGGTGGGCGATCGAGACGGCGGTACGGCCGCGGGTGACGCTCTCGATGGCCCGCTGCAGGCGCACCTCGGTGGCGGGGTCGACGGCGGAGGTCGCCTCGTCCAGCACCAGCAGGTCCGGGTCGGCCAGGTACGCCCGGGCCAGCGCCACGAGCTGCCGCTCCCCCGCCGACAACGACTCGCCGCGCTGCCCGACCGGGGTCGCCAGCCCCTCGGGCAGGCCGGCCAGCCAGTCGCCCAGGCCGAGTTCGGTCAGCGCCCCGCGGATGTCCTCCTCGGACGCCTCGGGCCGCCCGAACCGGAGGTTGTCGGCCAGGGACGCGTCGAACAGGAAGCCGTCCTGCGGGACCATCACGATCCGCTCCCGCAACGAGGAGAACCGCACCTCGGTCAGCGGCACTCCGTCGACCAGCACCCGCCCCGACGCCGGGTCCATCATCCGGGTGAGCAGCTTGGCGAAGGTGGTCTTGCCCGAGCCGGTCTCCCCGACGACCGCGATCCGGGAGCCCGGGGCGATGCGCACGGACACGTCGTGCAGCACGGTAGGCCCGCCGGGATAGGCGAACGACACGTCCTCGAACCGAACGTCGATCGCGCCCCTGGGCAGTACGGTCCCCGCCGGGCCGGGGTCGGCGACGTCCGGCGTCGTGTCCAGCACGCCGAGCACCCGCCGCCAGCCCGCGATGGCGTTCTGGGCGTCGTTGAGGACCTCGGTGGCGACCTGCAGGGGGCTGACGAACAGCGTGACGAGGAACATGAACGCCACCAGCTCCCCGGCGGTGAGATGGCCCCCGACCCCCAGCGCCGTGCCGGCCACGACGACGCCGGCGGTGGCGACCGCCGAGGCCAGCTCGGTCGAGGGGAAGGTCAGGGCGACGAGATTCTGCGCCCGTACCTGCGCGTCGCGGTACGCGCCGACGGACTCGTCGATCCGCCGCGCGGTGCGCTCCTCGGCGCCGTACGCGCGGATCACGGACGCGCCGACGACCGACTCGCCCACCGCCGACAGCATGTCGCCGACCCGCTCGCGCACGGCGCCGTACGCCTTCGACAGCCAGCGCTGGAAGACCCGCAGCGCGTACGTCAGCGGCAGGAAGACGACCCAGACGAGCAGCGTGAGCGGCCAGGAGTAGACGGCCATGAGCACGGTCGCCACGACGAGCTGGCCGCCCGCGATGATGATCATCAGGCCGCCGTACTGCATGAACTGGCTCATCTGATCGACGTCGCTGGTGACGCGGGAGACCAGCGACCCGCGCCTCTCGCCGCTCTGGGTCAGCATCGACAGGTCGTGCACGTGCCGGAACGCGCGGACGCGCAGTGCCGCCAGGCCGCTCTCGCTGGTGCGGTACAGGCGGACGTTCATCAGGTACGCCGCGACGGCCGTCAGGACGACGGCGGCGGCGCACACGAGGACCGCGGTGCGGATGAAGCCGATGTCGGGCCCGCCGTGGGCGCGCAGGCCCCGGTCGAGCGTCTGCTGCACGGCCACCGGGACGACGATGCGTCCGACGGTGGCCACCAGCGCCAGCAGCAGCGTGCCGCCGATGCCGCGCCGGAACTCCGGGGTGAGCCGCAGGCCCCGGCGCAGGGTGGCGAGCCCGGACGCCGGGCGGCTCTCGACGGCCGTCATGCGACTGCCTCCTCGTTCTCCTCGTCCTCGTCCGGCACGGCTTCGTCGGCGGCGCGCTCGTAGGCCGTGACGAGATCCCGGTATCCGGCGGACCGTTCCAGCAGTTCCTTGTGTGGGCCCTGGGCGACGACACGGCCGCGTTCGATGTAGACGACGTCGTCGGCCAGTTCGATGGTCGCCTTCCGGTAGGCCACGACCACGACGGTGGCGGCCGAGTCGCGCAGCCCGTCGAGGATGCGGGCCTCCACCTGGGGGTCGACGCTGGAGGTCGCGTCGTCGAGCACGAGCAGCCGCGGGCGCCGGACCAGGGCGCGGGCCAGCGCGAGCCGCTGCCGCTGCCCGCCGGACAGCGTGGTGCCGCGCTCCCCCACGTGGGTGTCCAGGCCGTCGGCGAGCGCGGAGACGAACCCGTCGGCCTGGGCCAGCCGGAGCGCCTCCCACACGTCGTCGTCCGGCACGTCCAGGCCGAGCGTCACGTTGCCGCGCACGGTGTCGTCGAACAGGAACGCCTGCTGCGGCACGAGCGCCGTCGTCGCCGACAGGCCGTGCCGCTCGACGTCCCGCGCGTCGACGCCGTCGAGCAGGACCTGCCCGCCGGCCGGGTCGACGAGGCGGACGAGCAGGTTCGTGAGCGTGGACTTGCCGGATCCGGTGGGGCCGACGATCGCGATCGTACGGCCGGGCTCGGCGGCGAAGGAGACGTCGTGCAGGACGTCGTCGTCGGTGTAGCCGAACCGCACCGCGCGCGCCTCCAGGCGCGCGGGGCCCGCCGCGTCGACGGACCGGTCGCCGTACGGGAGGGAACCCGTGGCCTGCAGGACGTCCTGCACGCGTTCCCAGCCGACGACGCTGCGCGGCACCTCGGCCAGGACCCAGCCCAGCGCGCGGATCGGGAAGGCCAGCAGGGTGAACAGGTACGCGACGTGCACCAGGTCGCCGGGCGACATCGCGCCGGACCGCAACCGGATCGACCCGACGAGCAGGACGGCGAGCACGCCGAGGTTCGGCAGGGCCTCCAGGACGGGGTCGAACAGCCCGCGCAGGCGGCCGACCGCCACGTTCGCGTCGCGCAGCTCCGCCGCGACGGCGGCGAAGCGCTCGGTCTCGTCCGCCTCCCGGCCGAGGGTCTTGACGACCAGCGCGCCTTCGAAGCTCTCGTGCGCGACCTCGCTGACGCCCGCCCGCAGGCGCTGCGCGTGCGCGGCGACGGGGGCGAGCCGCCGCTGGTAGATCACGTTCAGGCCGGCGATCGCCGGGAAGACGAGGAAGCCGACGATCGCGACGACCAGGTCGGTGGTGAGGATCGCGATCGCGGCGATGATCAGCATCAGCACGACCCCGAGCGCCATGGGCAGCGGGGCGAGGGGGGCCCAGGCGGCCTCGACGTCGGCGTTGGCGTTCGACAGGAGCCGGCCGGTGGGGTGTCTCTGGTGCCAGGCCAGGGGCAGTCGGAGGTACTGGCGGGTGACCGCGCGCCGGTAGGCCGCCTGCATGTTGTACTGCACCATCCCGGCGTACAGACGCCGTCCCGCGACGCCGAGCGCCTTCAGCAGGGCCACGCCGATGATCGCCAGGCTGCCGAGGACGAGCGAGCCCGTGGTGGTGCGGCCGTCGCGGAAGGCCGGCAGGACGACGTCCTGGGTGACCCGGCCGAGGACCCAGGCGCTGCCCACGGTCATCGCCGCGTACAGCCCGCTGCTGAGCACGGCGGCCGTGAGGAGACGCGGCTCGGCCCGGGCGGCGACCCAGAGGACGGCCGCGCCCTTTTTTAGGATGTCCGATGTCACTTTTTGTGACACAAAGTCCCCTCTCGTGGCAGATTGTGGGGCCGATAATCCCTATCACGCGGGGGCGACGGGTTATTCCATGCCGGGAAGGGCGGGGCCTACGATCGCTGGATGGCGAACGAGAACTGGGCGCGCGCCGAGCGCAACGCCCTCAGTGACGCGCTGATCGACGCCGGTCCCGAGGCACCCACCCTCTGCCAGGGCTGGACCGCCGCGGACCTGGCCGCCCACCTCGTCGTCCGGGAGCACCGGCCCGACGCCGCGCCGGGCATCATGATCCCGCTGCTGGCCGGCCACACCGAGAAGGTCCGGCTCGGGATCCGCGACGCCACGCCGTACGCCGACCTCGTGGCGCGCTTCCGGGCCGGGCCGCCGGCCTGGTCGCCGTTCGCGCTCGGTGCGGTCGACGCCGCGGCGAACACCACCGAGTACTTCGTGCACCACGAGGACGTGCGCCGCGCCGGAGAGGGCTGGGAACCGCGCGAGCTGCCCGCGGCCTTCGAGGAGCAGTTGTGGCGGCGGCTGCGGATGGCCCGGTTCGTCCTGCGGCGGCTGCCCGTGGAGGTCACGTTCGTGGACCCGGACGGCCGCACCCAGCGCGTCACCAAGGGCGGCCGGCTGGTCCGGGTGCACGGTGAGCCGAGCGAGCTGACGCTGTGGGCCCTGGGCCGCAAGGACGCCGCGCGGGTCGAGCTGACGGGCGAGGCCGAGGCGATCAACGTCCTGAACCAGGGCCGCTGGCGCCTGTGACCTCACCCGCCGGGCCGGGTCCGGCCGCGGCCCTCTCCCTCCAGGGCTCCGATCCGGCCGCGGCCTTCTCCCGTCGGGGCTCCGATCCGGCCGCGGCCCTCTCCCAACGGGGCCGGCCGCGGCCTCTTCGCGCCGGAGGTCCGGTCAGGCCGCGGCCTTCTCCGGCTGCGGCTGTGGCCGTACGGTCCGCCGCGGCGACCGCACGAGCGCGAGCACGATGATCCCCGCGGCGATGCCCAGCCCCGCCGAGACGGCGTAGACCTCGTTCAGCCCGGAGGCGACGGCCGCGCGGACGATCGGCAGCCGGGGGGCCTGTCCACCGCTCGCCGCGCCGGCCATCGTGTGCGGGTCGGCGACGTGCCCGGTCAGCACGTGCTCGATCCGGCCGCGGAAGACGATGCCGAGCACGGCGATGCCGAGGGCGTAGCCGAGCTGCCGGAACGTGTTCAGCGCGCCGCCGGCCATCCCGCCGCGCTCGGGTGGGACCGCGCTCATCACCGCCGCCGACAGCACGGGAATCGCCAGCCCGACGCCCACGCCGCCGACGATCAGTCCCGGCATGATCGCGCTCGAGGAGGACCCGGCGTCCAGGACCGCCTGCAGGCCCGAACCGATGCCGATCAGCAGCAGCCCGATCCCGATGCTCAGCCGGGGCGAGACGCCGTGCAGGAGCCGCGCCCCGGCGGCGGAGACCACGAAGGACGTCAGGGCGAGCGGGATGAGGGCCGCGCCGGCCCGTACCGGCCCGAGACCCAGGGCGCCCTGCAGCCACAGGGAGGTGAAGGCGAGACAGGCGAACGCCGAGGCCATCAGGAGGGCGCCGCCGACCAGCACGGCGACGAACGACCGGTTGCGGAACAGGCCGAGGTCGAGCAGCGGGTGCCGGGTCCGCGTCTCAACGACGACGAAGACGGCCAGGGTGACGGCGGCCAGGGCGAACATCGCCAGCGGCATGGTCGCGGTGAAGCCGTCGTCGCCCGCCCGGATGAGCCCGTAGGTCAGCGTGCCGGCGCAGGCGGTGAAGGACACCATCCCCGGCAGGTCGATCCGCGCCCCACCGGCGCGCCGGGACTCTTTGACGACGGCGAGCGTGAGCACGATCGTGATGACGGTGACCGGCAGGTTGACCAGGAAGATGGACCTCCAGTTCACGTGCTGGGTGAGCAGGCCGCCGAGGATCGGGCCGCCGGCCGCGGCCAGGCCGTTGACGGCGCCCCACACGCCGAACGCGACACCCCGGTCCCGGCCCTGGTAGGTGCTGCTCAGGAGGGCGAGGGTCGTGGTGAACATGGCCGCGCCGCCGACGCCCTGCACGCCGCGCGCGGCGATGAGGGTCGCCGCGTTGGGCGCCAGCCCGCAGGCGAGGGAGGCGGCGGCGAACAGCACGAGGCCCAGGAGGTACACCCGGCGCGCCCCGAACAGGTCCGCGACCGAGCCGGCGCCCAGCAGGAGAGCGGCCAGGGCCAGGGCGTAGATGTCCAGCACCCACTGCAGCGCCGAGAACGACGCGTCGAGGCTCTTGGCCATGCCGGGAAGCGCGACCGTGACGATCGTGACGTCCACGAGCAGCATGAAGGCCCCGAGACAGACCGCGACGAGCGGCCACCACTTATGCATGGGGGATTCCTTCCGGTTTCATGGGTGAGGCCTCCACCTTCACGAGGAGGTGCGGAACTCTCCAGCCAGAAGACGCCGACTGGCGTTTATCGACACGGGTTACCCTTCTGCGGTGGAATCCCGCATGCTCGACGCGCTGGACCGCGACCTCGTCCACGCGCTGCAGCTCGACGGCCGTGCCCCGTTCAGCAAGATCGCCGAGGTGCTCGGGGTCTCCGACCAGACGATCGCCCGCCGCTACCGGCGGCTCCGCACGGCGGGGACGCTGCGCGTCGTCGGGGCCATCGACGGCGGCCGTCTCGGCCTGGTCTCCTGGGCCATCCGGCTCCGGGCCACCCCCGACGCGGCCGGCGCGATCGCCACCGCGCTCGCCCGCCGCCCGGACACCTACTGGGTCCACCTGCTCTCCGGCGGAACCGAGATCACCTGCGGCACGCGGACCCGCACGCTGGAGGAACGCGACGACCTGCTGCTGCAGAAGCTGCCGCGCACCGGCCGCGTGTCGTCGGTGACCGCGCACGCGATCCTCCACCTGTTCGTCGGCGGGACGATCGGCTGGTCGGGCCTGCGGTCACTCTCTCCGGAGCAGGCCGAGCGCCTCCGGCCGGACCTGCCCGAACCGGACGACGAGCCGGTGGACCTGAGCGAGGCCGATCACGCGCTGCTGGGCGCGCTGTCCGTCGACGGGCGCGCCGGCCACGCCGAACTGGCCGCCGTCACCGGGTGGTCGGAGTCCACGGTCCGGCGGCGTATGGACCAGCTCCGCCGCGCCGGCGTGCTGTTCTATGACATCGACACGCCGTCGGAGGTCTTCGGCCACCACGTCGAGGCGCGGCTGTGGGTGTCGGTCCAGCCGTCGAAGCTGGCCGCCGTCGGCGAGGCGATGGCCGGGCACCCCGAGGTCGCCTTCGCGGGGGCCACCACCGGCCCGACCAACCTGATGGTCGCCGTCACGTGCCGGGACCCGAACCACCTCTACCGGTACCTGACCGAGCAGGTCGGGTCGCTGGACGGCGTCCGTGACGTGGAGACCGCGCCCGTGATCCGTACGCTGAAACGGGCGGGCGCGACATTGCTTCGGTAATTGGCTTGCCCGGTTTGTGGTCGAGTGCGCATCCTGCAGCGGTGGAACCCATCGTCATTCACCCGGCGGAGTCACTGCACGGCCGCCTGCAGCGCGGCCGTGGCTGTGCCGCGCGCCGTGCCTCCCGCCTGCCCGGCGCACGCGACCTGATCTACGACTGCGTGAGCCACGACCCTCGATGGGACACCCTCGAGGCCCGCGGCCTGTACTACGCACGACTGATCCTCGACCTGGAGCTGGAGACCGGCCCCATAGTCGAACACATATTCGATCCCATCGATCCGCTGGACGCCGAGCCCGACCGCACCAACCTGGCGCTCGACGTCCTGTCCCATCTCGTCCGCCTCGGCCGGCGGGAGGCCGCCGTGCCGCTGCGCCGGTACGCCGCCGAGGGCGCGAACTGGTACACCGCCCTGCAGTCCCTGGTGGAGCTCGACGACCCCGTCCTGGCCGAGGGGCTCGACGAGGTCGCGGCCGCCCGCTGCGACGACCGCTCCCTCGCGTGGCTGTGCGGAGTGGACGGCGCGGTGACGCGGATGTGGGCCCGCCGCCAACCCCGGATCGCCGCCGCCCGCAGACCCGAGCCCCGCCCGCACGAGCCGAGACCCTCGCTCGCCGGCCGCTCCGACGCCGACCTGGCGGCCCTCGTCCGCGCGGACGACGCCGCCGCCACCGCCGCCATCCTCGAACTCGGCCGCCGCCGCAGTGCCCTGGTCCTCGACCTGGCCGAGGAGCTCCTGCCCGGCGGCGCCCACGACGGCCCCCTGTGCCGGGCCGTACGCGACCTGGGCCCCGCCGCACTGGGCCGCGCCCGGGCGTGGGCCGCCGAGCGACGGTCCTACCAGGACGTCGGCATCGACGTGCTGGCCGCGCACGGCACGGAGTCCGACACCCCGCCGCTCCTCGAGTCCCTTGAGGTCGCCCTCGACGAGGAGGACTGGGACCTGGCCGCGGTGCCCGCCGACGGGCTCGGCCGCCTGCGCGCCCGGCCCGCGATCCCGCTGCTGCTGTGCGGCTGGGAGGAGAGCCCCTCATCCCAGCTGCGCGCCAACCTGCTCGGTGCCCTCACCCGGATCGACCCGCACGTCGCGGAGCCCTACCTGGTGGAGGCCCTGTGGGACTGCGAGGGCGGGGTGCGCCGCATCGCCGCCGAGGCGGTGCCCCTCGACGGCGCGACCCGGGCCCGGCTGCGCCGGCTCCGCCATGAGGACGCCGAGGAGCCCGCCGTTCGCACCGCGGCCGGCGAACGCCTGTCCGGTTCCCTGAACTGAGCCACGGCGAGCCCGGCCGGGCCGAACCGAGCGGCGGCGGCCCCGGACGCCCCGTTGCCGCCGCCTCGACACGGCGCGCTCAGCGGTCCACCGCGAGCTCGGACAGCCGCATCGCCAGCCCGCGCCGCACCGCCGCGTTGTGGCCGGCCACCGTCAGGAGGGTGTTGCGCACGGCGCGGGCGGCGGGTCCGCCGGCGGTGGCGGCGCGGGTCATCCGGTCGGTCATCGCCACGACGCCGGCGGCCACCGGACGCCGCGCCAACGGCCGTTGGCAGAAGCGTAGCCCGCGACACGGCGTTTGCCAACAGGCGTTGGCCTACACTTGGTGGCATGGCTTTCACCGCTCGTTCCGAGGAGACCCGGGCCGCGATCCTCGCCGCCGCTCGCCGCCGCTTCGCCGCCGACGGCTACGAGCGGACGACCGTTCGCGCCATCGCCGCCGACGCGGAGATCGATCCCTCGATGGTCATCCGCTACTACGGGTCCAAGGAGGGTCTGTTCTCCGCCGCGGTCGACGTGGACCTGCGGCTTCCGGACCTGGCCGCACTGCCCCCCGACCGGGTCGGAGAGGTCTTCGTACGGCACTTCCTGGCGCTGTGGGAGGGCCAGGGGCCCGGTGAGGTGCTGACCGTGCTCCTACGGTCCGCGGTCACGAATGAGAGCGCGGCCGAGCGCATGCGCACGATCTTCGCCACCCAGGTCGCGACGGCACTCGGCCCGTCCGTCGAGGACGGCCCCACCCGGGCCGCCCTCGTCGCCGGGCAGGTGCTGGGCGTCGCGCTGTGCCGTTACATCCTGCGGCTGCCGCCCATGGTCGCCCTCGACGCCGAGACGCTCGTCGCCTACCTGGCCCCGACGGTTCAGCGGTACATCGGCGAGCCTCTGGCCTAGCGGGACGGCCCGTGTTACGCCATAGACATGGGCGCCAGCAGAAGGCGGGACGACCAGGTGGCCGCACACGTGGCGGAACGGGTCGAAACCGGCCGTATCGACCTCGTCCGGTTCCTGTACGCGGACCACGGCGGCATCATCCGCGGCAAGTCCGCAGCCGGGCCGCGGATCGCCGAGCGGCTCCACACGGGCATCGGCCACACCGTCGCCATGATGGCGATGACCATGCTCGACACGCTGCAGCCGGTCGAGGACCTGGGCCCCGTCGGCGAGGTCCGCATCCTGGCCGATCCCGCGACCTTCACGCCGCTCCCGTACGCCCCCGGCTCCGCCGCGATGCTGTCGGACCTCGTCCAGCCCGACGGCCGGCCGTGGGCGGCGTGCCCGCGCACCTTCCTCAAACAGGCCGTCGCCGAGCTCGCGGACGTCGGCTACTCCGTCCTCGCGGCGTTCGAGCCGGAGTTCACGCTGGGCCGCCGGACGCCGACCGACCAGGGCCCGGACCGGCTCGTCCCCATCGACGACAGCCTCTGCTACTCCGCCACGGGCTTCCACGCCGCGCACGACTTCGCGGTCGAGCTGCTGCATGCCCTGGAGGCCCAGGGCATGCGCGTGGAGCACTACCACCCCGAACTCGGGCACGGGCAGCAGGAGATGTCCATCCGGCCCGCACCGCCCCTACGCGCCGCCGACAACCAGGTGCTCTACCGCGAGACCGTACGGGCCGTGGCGATGCGGCAGGGGCTCTGGGCCTCGCTCGCGCCCAAGCCGATCCCCGACCAGCCGGGCAACGGCTGTCACCTGCACCTGTCGCTGTGGTCCGGCGACCGCAACGTCTTCCACGACCCGGCCGGCGCGTACGGGCTGTCGAACGAGGGCCGCTGGTTCATCGGCGGGCTCCTCGCGCACCTGCCCGCCCTGACCGCGCTCACCTCCGGGACCGTCAACGGCTTCCGCCGCCTCACGCCCCGGTCGTGGGCGAGTGCGTACGCCTGCTACGGCTCGGACAACCGCGAGGCCGCCGTGCGGATCTGCTCGCCGATGCGCGACGCGGCCGAGGAGAGCACCAACCTGGAGCTGAAGCCGTCGGACTCGTCCGCCAACCCGTACCTGTCGCTCGGGGCGGTCATCCACGCCGGGCTGGACGGCATCCGGTCCAAGACCGAGCCCGGCACGGCCGTCGACGTGGACCCCGACACCCTCCCCGAGGCCGACCGACCGCCCCGCCTGCCGTCATCCCTCGGCGAGGCGCTCGACGCCCTGGCGGCAGACGACCTGCTCATGACGGCCCTCGGCCCGCTGCGCGGCGCCGCCTACCTGGCCGTCAAGCGCGCCGACGTCGAGTCCTTCGCGGGCGGCGACGCGGCCTACGAGTGCTTCCACCACTTCACGAAGTTCTGAACGATGATCACTGGCGTCCGTTGCGCTCTATGCGCAGCGAACGCCAGTGATCGGCCTTAGGTCGACGCCTCCCGATGATGGGTGGTCAGCCCATCTCCTCCAGTTTCTTGCCCTTGGTCTCGTGCAGGTACCTGACCACGAAGAACACCGACAGCAGCGCGAAGATCGAGTACCCGATGTACGCGCCGGACAGGCTCCGTTCGGACAGGCTCGGGAAGGTCACGGTGACCAGCCAGTTGGCGATCCACTGGGCCGCGACGGCCACCGCCATGGCCGCGGCCCGGATCCGGTTCGGGAAGATCTCCCCGAGCATCACCCAGACGACCACGCCCCACGACAGCGCGAAGAACAGCACGTACGTGTGCGCGGCCACCAGCGCGACGAGGCCGTGCGAGTGCGGGATGTGGACGTCGGTGCCGCCCGTCTTCCGCGCGGCGCTGAACGCCCAGGCCATGATCGCCAGGGAGATCGTCATGCCGACGGAGCCGATCAGGGCGAGCGGCTTACGGCCGATCCGGTCGACGAACAGGATCGCGATCAGCGTGCCGAGGATGTTGATGATCGACGTGGAGAGGCTGATCAGCAGGGAGTTGGTCTGGGAGATGCCGACCGAGTGCCACAGCGACGCCGAGTAGTAGAAGATCACGTTGATGCCGACGAACTGCTGCAGGACGGACAGGGCGATGCCGACCCAGACGATCGGCAGCAGGCCGAGCGCGGGCCCGCGCAGGTCGCGCAGTGACGGCTTGTGCTCCGAGCGCAGGACCCCCTGGATCTCCCGGATCCGGGCGTCCAGGTCGATGTCCTCGCCCTCGACGTCGGCGAGGACCCGCCGGGCCTTCTTCAGCCGGTTGCTGGCGATCAGGTAGCGCGGCGACTCGGGGATGATCAGCCCGGACACGAGGAAGACCACGGCGGGCAGGGCCGCGACGCCGAGCATCCACTGCCATGCCTCGAGACCGAGCAGGTGACCCCGGACCTCCCCGCCGGCCATCGAGGCGATCGCGAAGTTGACGAGCTGGGAGATGGCGATGCCGAGCACGATCGCCAGTTGCTGGAAGGACGCCAGCCGCCCGCGGTAGGCGGGCGGCGCGATCTCGGCGATGTAGGTCGGGGAGACCACCGAAGCCATCCCGATCGCGATGCCGCCCACGATCCGCCAGGCGGCCAGCTCCCAGTCGGCGAACGGGAACATCGAGCCGAGGGCGCTGATCACGAACAGCAGCGCGGACAGCCGCATGACGATGAGGCGTCCCCGCAGGTCGGCGAGCTTGCCGGCCACCGCCGCGCCGAGGGCCGACCCCAGCAGGGCCGACGAGACGATGAGGCCGGTGACGCCGGCTCCGACGTGGAAGTGGCCCTTGATACCGTCCACGGCCCCGTTGATGACGGCGCTGTCATACCCGAACAGGAACCCGCCGAGAGCGGCGGCCGCGCTGATGAAGACCACGTGCGCGAGGTTGTGTTCCTGTCGGGTGACGGGAGCTTGAATGGTCATGTTGATCCCGATCTACAGGTCGATGACGACTTTCACGTCGTCGTCGCTGCCGGCCCGGAGCGCCTCGGGCGCCCGGTCGAGAGGCAGCCGGTTGGTGATGAGTTGGGCGAGCCACGACCGGTCCGCCCGGCCGAGGGCCTCGGCGGCCAGCCGGTAGTGGCGGTGGTTGGCGTTGACCGAGCCGAAGACGGCGGCGTTGGACAGGACGATCTGCCGGTTCACCCCGCCGGCGTCGACCTCCGTCCGATGACCCGCGCGCGAGACGCCGGTCAGGCACACGACACTCGCCGCCGACTCGGCGATCGCCTCCATGACGAGCTGAGCGACGCCGGTCGCCTCGATGACGATGTCGGGACGCGTCTTCGCGGCGACATCGGCGACGGAGCCCGTGTGGTAGGTGCCGCCGAGCTTCGCGACGATCTTCGGCTTCACTCCCCCGGTGACCCGGTCGAGCACGTGGACGTCGAGCCCGCGCTGGGTGCCCAGCAGAGCGGCCAGCAGCCCGATCGGGCCCGCCCCGGCGACCAGGACCCGCCGGGGTTCGAACCACGCCCGGGCGCCGATGCGCTCGAGGTGGTCCCAGGCCTTCGCCACGACGGTCGTCGGCTCCAGCAGGACGCCGAGGTCGCCCAGCGCCGGATCGATGCGGACCGCGTAGTCGGCCTCGATCGTCCACCGCTCGGATCCGAATCCGTGCCGTTGCTTGATCCCGCGCTCGGTGTACCGGCCGTTGCGGCACATGTCGAACTCGCCGTGCGCGCAGGCGCCGCACGGCACCGGGTCGGGCCGCCGGACGATGCCGACGACGAGGTCGCCCGGACCGAAGTCGCCGCCCTCCGGCGCCTCCACGACCCGGCCGAGCGACTCGTGCCCGATGATCAGGCGTTCGTCGCCGGGCGGCGCGTAGCCGTAATCGCCGGAGACGATCTCCCGATCGGTACCGCACACGCCGAGGGCGACCCCCTCGACGAGGAGTTCGCCCTCGCCCCGCGTGGGCTCGGGGACCTCGCTCACCTGGAGCGACCCCGCCTTCAGCGGCACCATCGTAAGAGCACGCATGGTCATCTCCTACTCAGAGCCGTTGCCCGCTCCCCCGAGGCAACTTCGGCCCAAATGTCCAGAATGTGGATTCGCGGCAACCGTACACACCTCACGCGTGATCAGGCCGCCACGGATCGCACACGGAACCGGGCATCGCGATCAGCCCGATGACGGGCGAACCGCCGGACGCCGGGGGAAGGCTCAGGTCGCTCCAGGGGGACACGCCCCACCTTTTGCCCCGATCAAAGGTGAACATGCTTCACGGAAGCGGATTCGAGACGTACGTCACCGTCACCCGTCCCCATGGCGTGCGGAAACACGGTCCGGGGCGGGCGCGGTGATCAGCCGGGGGCGGTGTGCGGCGCGGCTCTGCGGGCTCGCCGAGGACGAGGTCGACGACCTGCTCACCGACCTCGCCGACAAGTCCCT
>NZ_JBFAUT010000095.1:0-24201 GCF_040679475.1 Actinoallomurus sp. NPDC052274 | reverse complement strand
GGCGCGCCAAGCAGACCGCCTACAACGAGGCGAACGGCATCGAGCCGACGGCGCTGCGCAAGAAGATCGCCGCACGACCACCGGAGCCTTCCGGCGGACCTCCTCGAATGGGGGGAGACGCACGAGGCCGCGAATCCCCGTACCGGCGCGCGCGGCATCGTGGCACTGGAGCGCAAGGCCTGGGGCACGCACGTCGCCCTCGACCTCGGCGGCATCCGCGGCCCGCTCACCTGCCGGCTCGTCGCGGTCACCCGGTCGGGGCAGCGGCACGTGGTGACCGAGTGGGCCGTGCCGCCCAGGGGCTACGGCCTGCCGCGCTCGCCCGACCACCTCCAGGTCCACGGCGGCACGGCCGTCCCGCGCCAGGACCTGGGCAGGTTCGACGTGGAGGTGGAGGGCGGCGGCACCCTCCTCAGCATTCCCGTCTGACCCGCGGGCCCGGCGGGGCCGGGCCCGGTGGGCTACACCTTGACGGGCCGTTTCTGTTTCCGCGTCTTCATGGCGTGCTGGACGAGTGTCACCAGGACGTTCTTGCAGGACTCCTTGTCCCGTGCGTCGCACAGCACGATCGGCACGTGCTCTCCGAGGTTGAGCGCCATCTCCACCTCGTCCAGCTCGAACCGCCGGGCACCGTCGAAGCAGTTCACCGCGACGATGAACGGCGTACCGCGCCGTTCGAAGTAGTCGACCGCCGGGAAACAGTCGGCGAGCCGACGGGTGTCGGCGAGGACGACCGCGCCCAGCGTCCCGAGCGAGATCTCGTCCCACATGAACCAGAACCTCTCCTGGCCGGGCGTGCCGAAGAGGTAGAGCACGAACTCATCCTTGATCGTGATGCGCCCGAAGTCCATCGCAACCGTCGTCGTGGCCTTCGCCTCGACTCCCGCGACGTCGTCCACGCCCACGCTCTTGTCGGTGAGGAGCTCCTCGGTCCGTAGGGGTTTTGTCTCGGAGACGGCGCCGACCAGCGTCGTCTTTCCCGCGCCGAAGCCGCCGGCGACCACTATCTTGATCGCCTTCGGCAGTCTCCGGCCCCGTCGATCAAAGCGCCTTGAGTCCATCGATCACCGCCAGGTACAGGTCGTCGTCGTCCGCCAGCTCGGCCTCCGTCTGCGGGTCCTCGACCGAGATGAGGCCCTTGGCGAGCAGGTCTCCGAGAAGAACGCGGACGGTGACGGTCGGAAGATTCAGGTTCCCTGCGATCTCGGCCACCGACATCGGCTCGTCACAGAGCCGGACGACGGCCTGGTGCTCGGGGTCCAGGCCGAGCTCCGGGGCCGGGGGCAGCCCTGTCGCCACGACCATCGTGATGAGGTCGAACTCGCCGTGCACTGGTTCCGTGCGGCCGCGGGTCATGACATACGGACGGACGAGCGGCCCCGCCTGCTCGTCGAGCCATCGTTCGTGGGCGTCCCCCTCCGCGGGGGTGCCTTCGGACGTGGTGTCTGGAACGTTCCTCGTGATGTCCTGTTCGGACGGGTCGTTGGTCATGGTCACGGCACCGGGTCCGCGGAGCGGGACGCGGCCGTGAGGTGGTGGCCGAGTCCGGTGACGAGCATCTCCATCTCGTACGCGATCAGGCCGATGTCGGCCTCCTCGCTGCTGAGGACCGCGAGACAGGCGCCTTGGCCGGCGACGGTCACGAGAAGGTAGGCCGAGCGCATCTCGACGATGGTCTGGAGCACGGGACCGCCGTCGAAGCGTTCGCCCACCCCCTTGGCCAGGGACTGGATACCGGCCGCGACTGCGGACAGGTGCTCGGCGTCGTCCTGGTCGAAGTCCTTCGACGCGGCCATGAGCAGGCCGTCGGCGGACAGTACGATCGCGTGCCTGGCCTCCTTGACACGCTTGACGAGGTCGTCGAGCAACCAGGCCAGTTCGGCGGGAGGTTCTGTCTTCTGCGCCACTACTAGTCCTTCTACGCTTCTTCGTCTGCGGTCGGGTCGTCTTCGGGGCCGGCGTCCCGCTGGAACCTGGTCGCCTCGGCTCTGCCACGCCGGGTGCCGGCCTGCAGGCCGCTGATGGACCTGCGAAGTTTCTCGGGCGATCGGCCGTCGCCGACGTTCCTGTCCTCGTCCCCCGCGACGACGGTCGGCCCGTCCGTCCGCAGCGGGGCGGCGATGTTCGCCTGGGGAACGCGGATCGGCAGCCCCGAGGGCGTGGTCGACGCTTCGGCGGCGGGTGCCGGCTCGTCGTTCCTCTCCTCCGGGGCCGTCTCGGGGCTGTCCCGTGGTAGCGGTGCGAGCGCCGTCACGGGCGCCACCGTACGCCCCGTCGACCGGCCGGTCGGCCGGCGGCTCGGGCTCTTCCGCCGTCTCCGCGGGAAGCCGTCGGGGGTCCGTTCCTGGGGCTCGTCGCCGGGACCGGTGCTGGACTCGTCATCGGCATCGTGGGATTCGTCAGAGGACAGGACAGGGGAAACCGCGGTCGCGGTGGCCGCGGGCGCGGCGGCGCCGATCGCGACGGGCCGGCTCTCGGCCAGGACCCGGGTGCTCTTCCTCGGCGCGGCGTCGTCGGGCGCCGTCTCGCTGATCAGCTCACGGGGGATCAGCACGACCGCGGTGGTCCCGCCGTAGGACGAGTGCTTGAGCGAGACCCGCACGTCGTAGCGCTCGGCCAGCCGCCCGACGACGTACAGGCCGAGGTGCACCGAGCTCGACAGGTTGAACTCGGGCGGGTCGCTGATCCGGTCGTTGAGGGACGTCAGCAGCTCGTCGGTCATGCCGAGGCCGTGGTCCTCGATCTCGATGACGTAGCCCTTGGCGACCTTGCGGCCGCTGACCTCGACCTGGGTGTAGGGCGGGGAGTAGGAGAGCGCGTTCTCGATCAGCTCGGCGAGCAGGTGGACGATGTCGCCGACGGACCGGCCGGCCAGTGAGACGTCGCCGATGGTCGAGGCGACGGTCACCCGGGTGTAGTCCTCGACCTCGGCCACGGCGGACCGTACGACGTCGATCACCGGGATGGGGCGACGCCAGCCGCGGGCGGGGGTGGAGCCGGACAGGACGATGAGGTTCTCGGCGTTGCGCCGCATCCGGGTCGCGAGGTGGTCGACGCGGAAGAGCTCCTCCAGGTCCTTCGGGTCGTCGTTTCGGCGCTCCATCTCGTCGAGGAGGGTGAGCTGCCGGTGGACGAGGGCCTGGGAGCGGCGGGCGAGGCTGAGCAGGATGTCGCGGAACCCGCGCCGCAGCTCGGCCTGCTCGACCGCGGTACGGATCGCGGTCTCCTGGACCGTGTTGAACGCGTGGCCGACCTGACCGATCTCGTCGTTGCCGAACGTCAGGGGCGGCGCCTCGGCGGCGACGTCCACGTTCTCGCCGTGGCCGAGTCGTTCCACGACGCCGGGCAGGCGCTGGTCGGCCAGTTCGAGCGCGGCGTTGCGCAGCTTCTCCAACTGCCGGAGGAGGGCGCGGGTCGTGGTGATGGACACGACCACGGATGCGATGACCGCGATGAGGCCGAGGCCGCCCGCCAGGGCGAGCCGGACCATGACGCCGATGGCGACCGGTTCGGCGCGGTCCACCAGCTCGTTCCCGGCGTCGAGGGTCAGCTTCTCCAGCTGGGCCATGATCGGCTGTACGGTCGTCTGCCACTGCGCGGCCGAGACGGGCGGGCGCGCGCCCGTCCGTCCCTTCTCCACCAGCCGGTCTTCCATCTGCTGGAACCGGACGAATTCGGCGTTCTTGGTCAGTCGGTCGTACCGGGCGCGGTCGGCCGCGGGCAGCTCCGCCGCGGCCTGCTCGTGGAGCAGCCGCTGCGCGCCCACCAGCTCGGCGAACTGCGCGTGCTCGGTGCCGGTGAAGCGGCCCGCCGCGAGGGACCCGGCGAGGAGCGCGTCCTCCCGGGAGAGGACCTCTTTCGCCCAGGTCATCGAGACCAGCGTGCGGCTGTCCGTGGCGACTCCCTGGTCGCTGAGGGCGCCCGCCGCGCGGTAGATCCGGAAGGCGGCGTCGATGATGTCGTCGAAGGCCGCGGTCGCCCGGTCGCGTTGTACCAGCCGTGTGTCGATCGCCTGACGGCTCATCCCGAGGTCGTCGAGCTTGGCGAAGGAGTCCTTGATCCGCGCTTTGAGGACGGCGCTCGCGACGCGGGAGACGTCACCGCCCGCGGCCAGGGCCCGGAACCGCCTCGCGGCGACGTCGGTGCGGGGCCGCTGGGCGTCGAGGGCCTGCCGCTGCGCGGCCCCGGGCTTGCCGAGGTACACCATGGACAGCCGGCGCTCCTGCTGCAGCGCGGTGACCAAGGTCACGCCGGGCCGGCTGACCTTCTGGTCGATGGTGTTGACGCCGAGGAGGTTCAGACCGTCCCGCAGCGTGACCCAGGCGGCGAAGGCCCACAGCGCGGCGAGCGACACGAGAAGTGCGGTGATCTTCGTGCGAAGACGCGAGTTACGAAAGCGCATCCACCAGTTCCAAACGAGATCCTCAGGGATCCGCAGCCCGTCACGAAGGTATGAACGGTGCCGGCACCCGATGTCGAAACGCCTCACGGCGCTGTCGCGCCGATCAACGTCAGTCGCACTTTAGCAATGGATGACTTACAGACTGCAATTACACGGGTTGCACAGCTTTGACAGTTTTTGTGGTGTTTTGTCCACTAGTGTCGGAACCATCCGCGGTGAAATCGGGGTGGGACCGTCAGCCGCCGATCGCCGTGTCCTCCCGGACCAGCGCCATCACTCCGGGATCGCGCCGCGCCAGACGCACCGCGGCCAGGACCGCCGCCCGTACGATCGCCGTCGGCCGGTAGAGGTCCTTGTCGTGCCAGAGAGCCGGACCGTCCCCTCCCGAATCCCCGGACCGGACCAGGTAGGCGTGTCCGCGCGCAGCCGCGGCCCGGCAGTCGCCGTCGCCCGGTCCGACCAGGAGCAGGACCTGTGTCGCGTAGGCGGTCTCCTCCGCAGTGCCCTCCCACCGGCCCCACGAACCGTCCGCGCGCTGGGCCGCGAGCAGCCACCGCACGGCGCGCCGGACCGTCGCCCGCGCGCGGTCGCCGCCGAACCGGCCCAGGGCGAGCGCGCAGCACGCGGTGGCGTAGTACGGCGAGGCGTGCCACCGGTCATGCCAGCTCCCGTCGGCCCGCTGATGGTCGTGCAAGAGCGCCGCCAGCCCGGGGACGACCTCCGCGATCCGCGGCGGGGAGTCCGGATGCCGGACGAGGTACTGCCCGAACGCCTCCAGGACGTGGGCGTTGGTGCTGACGGAGAACCCGTCCTCACCCTGCCACGTGCAGAAGTGCTTCTCCATCCGGTACGGCTCCAGGCCATCCAACCCGAAGGGCAGGCCGAGCAGGCCGAGCGCGTACAACGCCCCGGCCGTGGTGTCCGCGTCGGCCGGCAGTCCTTCCCCGGCGGGCGTCCCGGCCGGGTCGAGGGCCTGCCGCAGGCTGGAGAGGACGGTGGGCGGCACGGTCACGTCGATCCCGGCCCGTACGAGGGTAGTGATCACCCAGGCGCGCTCGAAGACCGTGATCGGCAGCCCGCAGGGCACCGGGCCGCCGTGCTGCTCGACCACCGTCTCCAGGAACCGTCGGGCGGGGTCCTCCGGGGCGGGCGCCTCCCCACCGAGCCAGGCCGCGGTGGCGGCCGGCGAGGCGCCGACGATCCCCGTCGGGCCCGGGCGCGCCACCGGGACGCCGCGCGCGTCCCCGCCCGCCGCCTCCAGGGCGTGGAGGAGCTTCTCCGGCGGTGCGGTCCCCGCGCCGAGCATCGCGCGTACGGCGGAGAGCCGCCCGGCACCGTCCAGCCCGCGCGGCGTGCGCACGTGACCGTCGGCCGGCCCACCCGCGACGCCCGGGACGGGACCCGCCAGGGCCCGGTCGATGGACTCGACGAGCGCGGCCGCGATGAGGTCGGCGGCGGGCATGTCCGGCATCGTCCGGCCGTGCAGCTCGTCCGCCAACCGGGACAACGTCGCCAGCCCCTGGTCGGCGGCCCGGGCCAGGTCCGTACGGTCGTGGCCGCCGCCGGACCGGCGGAGCTCGGCCAGCAACGCGTCGGTCGCGCTCAGCGTGGGGACGACGGCGTAGCCGTCCGGCCCGCCCCAGCCTCCGTCCGGCCGCTGCGCCGCCAGCAGGAAGTCCAGCCGCCGGGCGTGGCCCACCAGCCAGGGTGCCAGGGCCACGAGCCGTCCCGTCTCGTACACCGAGGGGGAGACCTGGCCCCAGGGCGTCGCCACCAGCCCCGCCATCAGGTCGGCGGCCGCCGCCGTGACGTCCGGCGCCGCCGGGCCGGCCCACTCGATCGTGCGCGCGGACGGGTCCCCGCCGACCGTCACAAGGTCCCCCAGTAGTCGGTGAGCTCCTGGAATCCCTCGCAGAAGTCGACCTGGCGTTCCATGTACGCGGCCAGACGCGGGTGACCGGCGCGCACCGGGTCGAGGAGCGTCCGGAACCGCGCGCCGATCGCGGCGAGGTGGTCCCGTACCTCGCCCTCGGTGACCCCGAGCATCAGCGCGTTCAGGTCGCCCCAGGACAGGTCACGTTCGTAGGTGCCCAGGTCGTTGATCAGGCGCATGGTCCGCTGGGCCTCCCGGCTCGCCGCCATGACGGCGGGAACGTCCTCGGCCGGGGGCGGCTCGGCGGTGGCCGCCCAGTGCGAGACGAACGCGAACGAGAAGCCGAGGTTGTCGGTGTTCTCCAGGTAGTCCGCGAAGCCGGGCGGGGAGCCGTCCGCGCGGGCCGCGTTCCAGTCCCACTCCAGTGCCATCGCGGTGAGGAAGCGGCGCAGCTCCTCGCGCCAGACGTCCCGCAGCGCGGGGAACGCGGGTGACGACGCGAGGTCGTCGCGGATGTCGGCGAGGGCACGGGCCAGGTCGTCGCCGTCCGGGGCCGGCGCGCCGTCGGCGACCGCCAGGCACCGCTCCACCACGCTCCGTACCTCGGCCCGGGACGTCGCGACATAGTCGATGAGCCAGTCGACGCCGAAGCTCCAGACGGCGACGCGGTTCGTCATCCGAAGCTCGGCCGCGCCGAGCCACGGCGCGCTGAACGCCGTGCAGAGGCAGACGGTGTTGAACAGAGTGGCGTCGAACGGCTTGGCGCCGAACAGGTCCTCATAGCGCGCGGTCCACTCTCGCGCCTCGCGCTGGGCGCGGCCGGCGACGGCGCAGACCCGTCCGCTCTCGACGGCGGGCAGGGTCATGCCACTGATGTCGGAAAGTGTCATGAGGCCTCCTTCGTCGGCCTCATGACCAAGGTGCGGTGCTTGTCCATTCCATCGCTTCGCTCGGTCATGGGCGCGCCTCAGGCGTTCGAGGTGACGCGGCCGCGAGGACGCAGCAGGAACTGGATCCGCTCGCTCGGCTTCAGGGTCAGCCCGAGCCGAGGCTCGATCGATGGTGAGCCGTGGATGACCGGTTCGAACCGGCTCAGCATCGCCGCCATGATGAGCTGTGCCTCGATGGTGAAGAAGTAACTGCCGACGCACTGGTGCGGGCCGCCGCCGAAGGTGAGGAACGCGAACCGGTGCCGTGACCGCCCGGGCGCGAACCGCTCGGGGTCGAAGGTCCGCGGATCGGGCCATACGTCGGCCAGCCGGTGCGTGAGGTAGGGACTGATGACGACGATCGATCCCTTCCGGATGCGGACGCCGTCGATGACGTCGTCCGCGACGACGGTTCGGGGAATGATCCATCCCGGGCTGTAGAGCCGCAGCACCTCTTGGGTGACCATTTTGGCGTACCGCAGCTCGGACAGGTGGGCGCGCCTCGGATGGTCCGTCCCGACCACCCGGTCGATCTCCGCGTAGAGCTTGGTGGCGATGTCCGGCCGGGAGTTGAGCACCATCCAGAGGAAGGTCAGGATGCTCACCGAGGTCTCCGTCGCGGCCACGAACAGGGCGACCACCCCGTCGCGGATGTTCTGCTCGTCGAGGCCGTCGCCGTTCTCGTCGCGCGCCTGGATGAGCCGGGAGATGATGTCCCCGCCGTCCGCGCCCCGCCGGCGGGAGTCGCGGACGATCGGGAAGATCATGTCGTCGACCGCCTGGACGGCGCGGCGGAACGCCCGGTCACCCGGGAGCGGCACCCAGAACGGCACGAAGGGCAGCAGCATTCGCGAGCGGAAGGACGACGTCGTCGCGGTCGCCAGCACTCGGCCGAGTTCGTCGATCTGGTCGAGGGGCATCTTGTCGCCGACGATGACGCGCGTGATCGCCCGATAGACCAGCCGGGTCATCTCGTCGGCGGCGTCGACCGGACGGCCGACCGCTCGCCCGGCGAGATCGTCGACGGCCTCGACGATGGCCCTGGCCACGTCGTCCGTGAAGGACGCGATGTTCGGGCCGGAGAACATGGCCTGGTAGGCGCCCTTCTTGAGCGCCCACGCCGGGTCCGCGCCCGAGGGCTCGCCGACCAGTCGGCTGAGCGGCTTCCACAGCAGACCCTCGCGACGGTAGTTGTCGGCGTGGTCGCGGAGTACGTGCTGCACATGGTCGGGATGGGTCACCAGATAAGGGCGGAACGGTCCGATGACGCCCAGCCGCACGATGTCGCCGGCGGAGATCCTGCCGATCTCGTCCGTCGCCTGAACGGGATCGCGTAGCAGTGCCGGGAGAAAGCGGAACGAGGGAATGGTCTTCGCATCCCGTGGTCTGGGCATTTGAGCGTCGGTCGACGTCACAGTCGTCCCAATCTGGAAAGTCGATGGCGGAATCCGGTAATGGCTGATCGGCGCCGGGGGAGTTTCGCCTTCGTGATCGATAAAGGAGGTATGGCGGTCGAGTTCCCTCTGGTCAGAGGGATGTCATCCGAACAGGAGAGACGGATTTCAGGCCGCCGTTGCGGCCGATGACTCGTTTAACACACCAATCCTTGCCTCTTTGTGGTCAGCGATCCGAAATGTCACATGAGTCGTACACATAACGCTACTAACCATGAGGTAAGGATATGGTTACCTCGTTCGTCGGGGCCGCCGGGGAGGCCGGAACCCCGGCGGCGGCGCCGGGGTTCCGGGGCGGCTCGAAGGGGCGCGCGACGAGCGGCCGGCGTTCCGGGCGGGGCCGAAAGACGCGACGGAGCCGACGCGGTACGGTCCGCGCTGAACAGCGCGAACGGGCCCTCGGGAGGTGCGGCCGCGGGCATGGCCGGAGACGGGAGAGCGGTGCGGGCGGGAGCGCGCGGTGGGTGCCGCAGCGGGGCGGAGTCCCACCACCCGCGCTCGCCGGGGTGCGGAGTGTGATTTTCTTCTCAGCGAAACCCAGGTTTGGACCTGTCCGCCTGTCGGGAATGCGTAGTTCGGCGATCTTCCTCCCCTGGCCGCGGAACGGATACTCGTATGCCCTTCGACGTCTCCCCGCCGGCGGAGACCGGCGACGCCGTCGCCGTGATCCTGTCCCGCTGGAGCTCGCTGGCCGCCCCGGCCCTGCGGGCGGCGGTCGAGACGTTGCATCCCTGGCCGGCCCGGATGGCGGCGTACGCCTTCGGCTGGGCCGACCACGACGGACGGCCGTCGGACCAGGACGCGGCGACCGGCGGCAAGGGCCTTCGGCCCGCGCTCGTGCTGCTGTGCGCCGGGGCGGCCGGGGCGCCCGCCGAGTCGGGGCTGGCCGGCGCGATCGCGGTCGAGCTGGTGCACGCCTTCTCCCTCGTGCACGACGACATCATGGACGGCGACGAGCGTCGTCGGCACCGCGCGTCGGTGTGGCGGGCCTACGGGGTCGGGCCCGCCATCCTGACCGGCGACGCGCTCCTCGCCCTGGCGATGGCGACGCTGGCGCGGGTGCCGGGGCCCGGCGCGGCGGCCGCCATGGAGCGGTTGTCGGCCACGCTCATCGAGCTGGTGCACGGTCAGGCCGAGGACATCGCCTTCGAGGGCCGGCCCTGGACCGGGCGGGACGCGGTCACGGTCGAGGAGTACGTCGCGATGGCGGAGGCCAAGACGGGTGCGCTGCTCGGCTGCGCCGCGACGATCGGGTGCCTGCTCGGCGGGGGTCCGCCGGAGCGGGCGGAGCGGATCGCGGTGATGGGACGGCAACTCGGTCTGGCCTTCCAGATGACCGACGACCTTCTCGGTATCTGGGGCGATCCCTCCGCCACCGGCAAGCCCGCGTCGAGTGACCTGCGGCGCGGCAAGAAGACCCTGCCGGTCCTCGCCGCGCTGGAATCCGGCACGCCGGCCGCGCGGCGGCTGGAGGAGGTCCTCGCCGCGCCGCTCACCGGCGAGGAGGAGCTCGATCTGGCGCGGAACCTGATCGAGGACGCCGGTGGACGGCGGCGGACCCGGGAGCGGGCCGCCGCCTGCCTGCGCCGGGCGCTCCACGTCCTCCACGCCGAAGGCGTGAGCGGCCCCGCCTCCGAGGACCTCGCGGTGCTCTTCGGCCTTCTCCTCGACCGGGCCCGCTGACCGGCGTCGAGCTTAATGATCTACAATGTAAAGGTAGCGGCTCGTTCGCCGGCGAGAGTCGCCATCGCGACCGCGGTCGATCAGCTCCCGGCGCGCCGCGCCGAGAACTCGAGGCGTACGTAGTCGACCACCGGCTCGGGCAGCTCCGCCGCGACCGCGCGCACGAAGTCGCGGTGCTCGGCGGCCGGGAGCCGGTCGAGCTGTGCGCCGAGGACCACGGTGGTCAGGTAGCTCTCGAACTGCTCGCCCGCTTCCAGCCGGGCCGGGTCCGGTACGAGGGCGACCTCGACGTCGGTGAAGCCGGCCGCCTCCAGGCGTCGCCGGGTCTCCTCCGCGCCGGCGAAGTTCCACGTCCGGGGCTCCTCCCCGGTGACCTTCGCCAGGGCCGCCCGCACCCGGGCGACGTTGCCGTGCCCACCGCAGTCGACGACGAACGGCGCACCCGGCCGAAGCGCCCGCGCGATGTTCGCGAACAGCGCGTCGTGGTCGTGGATCCAGTGGAAGGTCGCGACGCTGAACGCGGCGTCGGCGCCCGTGATCGGCAACGGCTCGGTGAGGTCGGCCCGATGCGCGTCGACCCGGTCGAGGCGGTCCGCGAGCCTCTCGCGGAGCCGGTCCAGCATCCGTGCCGACCCGTCCACCGCGATGACGCGTCCCCGCGGCAGCAGTTCCAGCAGCGCCTCCGTGTCGCGGCCGGTGCCGCAGCCGGCCTCCAGCACCGTCTCGGCGCCGGTCAGCGGCAGCCGCTCGAGGGTGCGCCGGCCCCAGCGCAGATGCGGCAGCGGGAGGGAGTCGTACGTCGTGGCGTCCCATTCTCTGATCACGGTGATCACCCCTTCTCATCGATCACCTTAACGGCCATCTCACATGACAAGAAGAATTGTCTCACGTTGTGAACAGGGGTGACAGAAGGCTTGCATATACTGAAAGTAATGAGTTGACTACTTAGTGTGGTTGTCTTGTTTCGTGCGCATAGTCGGCCCGCCGCGTCCCGGGCACGGCTCGCGTGAACGACGACCTCGCCCGGGCGCTTCAGGAGTTCCGTAAGGTCCTGGCGCTGCCGACGGTCGGGCGGGCGAGCCGCCTCGCGGACCTGGGCGAGCTGCGGCGGCTGATCGAGAGCTATCCGGAGGAGGCGCGCGCGATCCTGCGGGAGGTCACCGGAGACTCGCCGGTCCCGTGACCCGCAGGTTCAGGATCCGGCGGGCCTGCGGAACTCCGCGCGCCAGCGGCGTACGGGCGGGTCCTCGTCGTCGAAGAGGTCCTCGATCCGTACGGCGGGCAGGGGGAACGACTCGACCTCGGCGCGGGTCAGCGGCCAGGGCATCCGGCCCGGATCGTCGCTCTCCTCCCTGGCGCGCGCGATGACGAGCAGGGTCCCGCCCGGGGCGACCAGGTCGGCGACGCCGGCGATGGCGCGTTCGCGCGCCTCTCCGCGCAGCACCTGAACGGTGTAGCTCTCGACGACCAGGTCGAAGGCCCGCCGCCACTCCGGGGGAGGGGAGAGCAGGTCCGCCGCGTGGTACTCCACGCGGGAGTCCCGGAAACGGGAGCGGGCCCGCGCGACAGCGGACTCGGAGACGTCGAAGGCGGTCACGTGGTGGCCGAGCCCGGCGAGGTACTCGGCGTCGTCGCCCAGCCCGCAGCCGACGACGACGGCGCGATCCGCGCCCGGGCGCGCCCACGCCCGCAGCATCGGGTTGGGCGCCAGGTCGGCCCAGGGCACCGACGCCTCCCCGCGGTCGGCCGCCGCGTACAGCCGCTCGAACCATCCCGTGGCGTCGCCCGCGGCGATCGACTCGGCGGCCAGCCGCCGCGCGTACGCCCGCTGCTCTTCGACGTTCATCGCGACGGCCTCGTCAGGACCGGGGGACAGGCGGGGAACAGCCCGCGCGTGCCGGAGGGATAGGCGGTCGTGTCGGTGAACCGGCAGCCGAAGTCCGGGCGCGCCACCGTCGCCGGGTCGGTGACCGGGTCGCCGGCCGGGCGGGAACCGCCGTGCACCCAGTGGGCCAGGTCGTCCCAGGCCTGCCCGGCCTCGGCGGCGGAGAACTCACAGTGCTGCGCGGTCCGGATGGCGCGCTGCACGACGAGGCCCGACCGGTGGGCGCGGGCGACCTCCGAACCGTAGATCTCCTCCATCGAGAACGGCACGAACATGTCGCCCAGGCCGTGCAGGGTGACGACCTTGGCGGTGGGCAGCCCGAAGACGCGCGGGATCTGGGAGAGCCCGGGGGAGTACCGGTCGACCGGGTCGGCGGGGCGGACCCGCTGCACGGTGGCGTTCACATCGACCGGCGTGTTCGGCGTGTACCGCGTGCCGGCGTTGCCGGCGACCCGCCCGGGGTCCTGCGCCAGGCTCGTGCCGGCCGCCGGAGCTCCCAGGCTGAACAGGAAGTCCTTCCAGAGGGGGAAGGCGGCCTCGGCGCCGGGCCTGGGCCCGCCGGAGCGGTCGATCGTGATGGCCCGAAGTTCCTTGCCGAGGTCGTTGGTGGTGTCCGGGCCGCCCGGCTTCAGCCCGACGAGCCCGAGCGCCTGCTCGATCCTCGGCACGGCGTTCGTCAGGTAGTCGGCCGGCGCGGGGTGGGCGCGCACGCCCGCCAGGTCCTGGGCCACCAGGTTGTAGTCCAGGAAGAAGTCGAAGAGCCGGTCGTCGCCGAGCACTCCGCACATCGGCAGCGCGCCGGAATAGAAGTTCGGGTACTGCTCGATCGAGCGGCCGATCACGTGGCCGCCCATGGACATGCCCGCGATGTAGGTACGGCGCGGTCTGCGCCACAGCCGGGTGAACAGGTCGGCGAGGTCGCGGGTCTCTACGACTCCGGAGCGCACGTCGTAGTCGTTGTCGGCGTACGACGACGCGGCCCAGGCGTAGCCCTCGCCGATCAGCTTCTGCCGCAGCCCGAAGGCGGGCGGATCCACGATCAGCGTCGTCGACGCGCCGCGGTAGCCGTGCGCCCACATCACCAGTTCGCCGTTCCAGTCCGCCGGAACCTCGATGTCGTACGCCGCGTGATGGAAGACGCCCTGACGCACGGTGGTCGTCCGGCCGTCGACCGTCAGCGGCGGGAGCGCCGGGTTGCTGATCGTGTACGGCGGCAGCGGCCGGTCGTCGGGCACCGTCGTCGCGCCCGCGGCGGACGCGGTGCCGAGCGACACGGTGACGGCGGCGACGGAGACGAGGGAGGCGAGCCGGCGAAGGCGCATGGACGATCTCCTCGAAGGCAGCCGTCGCGACCCGGGGACCGGGTCACGGGGAACGGCCTGCGCGCCGTCGTCGGGCGGGCGTTGACCGGTCGGTCTCCGCACCTTAGAGGCGCGGTCGCCCGACGGCAAGATCGTTCGGGCTTGTGCCGGCCGTTCGGTGCGTTCCGGCGGCCGGCGCGTCCCGCAGCGGTCAGTGCATCCCGCTCGCCATCATGACGATGAGGATGGCGACGTGCGTCACGATGACGAACCCGATGATGAACATGAACACGAACTTGGCGGGGCCGTGCTCGAAGACCTTGCCCTCCTTGAGGGGCGCCCGCCCGGCCTGCCGCTTGGCGAGGCGCTCCGCGAACTTCTCCTCGTAGGACTTCTTGCGCGGAGTGAGCTGCTCGCCGGTGGCGAGCTGGTCCTCGGTGGTGAGCCGGTCGCCGGTCATCGATGGAACCCCAATCGTGTGCCTCCGACGAAGAGTAACCATTGCCACGGTCGGGTGATTCCCCCGGTGTCCTGTCGTCCCTGCTCAGGCGAGCGTAGGGGCGGTGACGTCCCCGGATGCGGGTAGGACCGGCCGGAGCGGCGGGCCCTCGGGGCGGGGCGCGGGCCTCCCCGGCCGCCGACCTGTGCGGAAGGACCCGGACGAGACTGGATAATCGGCGGCACAAGATCGTGATTCCGGTCCGTTGAGAAGGGAATCCATGAGCAGCCACGTCGTCATCGCACCCGACAAGTTCAAAGGGTCGCTGACCGCTCCCGAGGTGGCCGCGCGCGTCGCAGCCGGGCTGCGCCGCGTCCATCCGGAGGTCCGGCTGACGACCATGCCGGTCGCGGACGGCGGCGACGGCACCGTGGACGCCGCGGTCGCCGCCGGCTTCACCCGGTGCCGCGCCACCGTCAGCGGGCCGACCGGTGAGCCCGTCACGGCGTCCTACGCGATCCGTGACGAGACGGCCGTCGTCGAACTGGCCGAGGCGTCCGGGCTGCGCCTGCTGCCCGGCGGCGTGCCCGCGCCGCTGGCCGCCTCCAGCCACGGCACCGGCGAGCTGATCGCCGCGGCGGTGGCGGACGGGGCGCGCCAGGTCGTCCTCGGCCTCGGCGGGAGTGCCTGCACCGACGGCGGCGCGGGCATGGCCGCCGCCCTGGGTGCCCGCCTCCTCGACTCGCAGGGCCGGGACCTTCCGCCGGGGGGCGCCGCGCTGCGCGACCTCGACGCCGTCGACACGTCGGCGCTGATCGACCGGATGCACGGGGTCACGGTCGTGGTGGCGAGCGACGTGAACAGCCCGCTGCTGGGCCCGGACGGCGCCGCCCGCGTGTTCGCGCCGCAGAAGGGGGCGGATCCGGAGCAGGTCGAGATCCTCGAGGCGGGGCTGGCCCGCCTCGACGCGGTCGTCCGCCGCGACCTCGGCCTGGTGATGGCCGGGTACCCCGGGGCGGGCGCGGCCGGCGGAGTGGGGTTCGGTGCGCTGACGTTCCTGGCCGCCCGGGTCGAACCGGGCATCGCCTACCTCCTCGATCTGCTGGGGTTCGCCGCCCAGCTCGACGGGGCGCGCCTCGTGGTGACGGGCGAGGGTTCCCTGGACGCGCAGAGCCTGCGCGGCAAGGCGCCGGTCGGCGTGGCGCGGGCGGCCCGGCGGGCGGGGGTGCCGGTCGTCGCCGTGTCCGGGCGGCGGGCGCTGAGCGACGACCAGCTCCGCGCCGCGGGGTTCGCCGGGGCGTACGCGCTCACCGATCTCGAACCCGACCCGGCGCGGTGCATGGAGGACGCGGGCCCGCTGCTGGAACGGCTCGCCGAGGAGATCGCCCGGACGGTGCTGGAGGAACCGCTGGGCCGCCGAGAGCCGACCTCATGAGCGCTCAGCCGGCCGGGGAGGAGGTTCTGAGCCGGCCGAGGCCGGCCAGCAGCCGCCCCTTGGTCTCCGGGCCGTCGGACCGCCACCTGGCCACGTGGACGAGGCCCGGTTCGACGAGGTCGAAGCCGGTGAACAGCCGTTCGATCTCCACCCGGGAGCGGATCACGGCGGGGGCGCTGGACTTGGCGTAGGCGTTCTCTATCCGCTCGCGCTGCTCCAGGGTCAGGCCCTCGTAGGTTCCGGTGGACAGCGCCAGGAAGCTGCCGGGTGCCATGGTCTCCCGCAGCGTCCCGATCACCTCTTCGGCCTCCGGGACGAAGTGCAGGACGGCGATCGCGAGCAGGCCGATCGGCCGGTCGAAGTCGAGCAGCCGCTCGACGGCCGGGTCGCCCAGGATCTCGCGGGGGCGGCGGATGTCCGCCTGCACGGTGGCGATCCGGTCGTCGGTGGCGCGGAACGCCTGGTTGTGCGCGAAGACGATCGGGTCGTTGTCGACGTACACGACGCGGGCGGCCGGGCGGATCTCGCGGGCCACCTCGTGCACGTTCGGTGAGGTCGGGATCCCCGTCCCGAGGTCCAGGAACTGCTCGATCCCCTGCTCCGCGAGGTGGCGCACGACGCGTACGAGGAAGTCGCGGTTCGCCCGTACGAGCTTGCGCTGCTCGGGGTGGGCGGCGATGACCTTCTCGGCCGCCTCCCGGTCGGCGGCGAAGTTGTCCTTGCCGCCCAGCCAGTAGTCGTACATGCGGGCAGGGGACGGGGTGTGGACGTCGATGACGTCGGGGATCCGTACCTCCATGATCGACAAGCCTAGGGGGCCGCCCGACAAACAGTAATGAACGCGGTAAATCGTGGCCACCTGCGGCCACGCCCGTCAACGTTGTCGCGTGTCCGGAAAGGGGGGTCCGTCGCGGGTCGCGACGCCCTCGACCAGCCGCTCGAAGGCCTCGCGCGGTGTCACGCGGGCTCCGCGGTGAGGGCGGTGGCGAGGGCGCGGAGACCGCCGGTGGCGCGGGCGATGGTGAGGTGGTCGTGGTAGTCGCGCGTCTCGACGATCAGGCCGTCGCGGACGCGCAGCACCTGGATGTTGGCGGCGGTCAGCACCTCGTCGCCGGCCGGGATGTCGTAGTCGAACCGGTGGGTTCGGGCATGCGAGACTCCTGTCCAGATCGTCGAAGCTAAGCGGAGTGATCACTCCGAATCGGATTATCCGGAGTGATCACTCCGTCTGTCAATGAGGAAGGTGTGCATGACCGCACCGCGGCGCGCGTCCGCCCCGGACGGCGGACGGCCGGTCCGCGCGGACGCGCTGCGCAACCGCGCGCGGGTCCTGGAGGCGGCGGAGGCGGTGTTCGCCGAGCACGGCACGACCGCCTCCACGGAACAGGTGGCCCGGCGGGCCGGCCTCGGCGTCGGCACCGTCTTCCGTCACTTCCCGACGAAGGAGGCGCTGCTCGAGGCGGTGTTCGTCACGCGGCTGGGCCGGCTGGCCGCCGAGGCCGACGCGCTGATGAGCGCGGAGGACCCGGGCGCGGCCTTCTTCGGGTTCTTCGCCCGCGTCGTCGATCACGCCGCGACCAAGAACGCCTTGGCCGCCGCGCTGGCCGAGGCGGGCGTCGACGTCAGGGCGACCACGGCCGGGACGGGCCAGGAGCTCAGGCGCGCGCTCGGCGCCCTGCTCGGCCGCGCTCAGGAGGCCGGTACGGTGCGGGCGGACGTCGGGCTGCCGGAGATCCTGACCCTCCTGGTCGGCGCGTCACAGGCGGCCGAGCACGTCGGCGGTGACGCCGAGGTACGAGCCCGCGCCCTCGCCGTCGTCTTCGACGGCCTGCGCGCCACCCCGTCCGCCGCGGGCGGCCACTGAGCGAGCGGCCCGCCCGCCGTCAGGACTTGAGGGCCAGTTCGGCCAGGTGGCGGGCGATGCCGTTGACGTCGGTGTCCTGCACGTTGCTGAGCACGGCGACGGCGATGTCGTCGTCCGGCAGGTACACGTTGCTGGCGTGGTACCCCTCGAGCAGGCCGGGGTGGTAGAGGTACCGGTGCCCGTTCAGCCGGTCGACGAGCCACCCGAAGGCGTACCCGGTGGAGGGGGAGTCGAGGCAGCCGCCGGACGGGCACTCGGCCTGGGAGGTGAAGGCCAGCTTCACCGTGGCCGCCGGCGCGACGAGATTCGCGCCGAACGAACGGTCCCAGCGGGTCAGGTCGTCGGCGGTCGTGTAGACGCCGCCGGCCGCGTACGCCTGCGACCCGTTGATGCGGCCCGCCGGCTTGCCGGTCGAGAGATAGCCCTTGGCCCAGCCGTCCGGCGGGTCGCCGGTGCTGTAGCCGGTGTGCTGCAGCGCGAGTGGCGCGGTGATCTCGTCGCGCAGCACCTCGCCGAAGCCCTTGCCGGTGACCTTCTCGATGATCGCGCCGGCGAGGATGTAGCCGGAGTTGCTGTACTTCCAGCTCGTGCCCGGTTTGAAATCAAGGGGTTTGTGGACGAACCGGCTGATGATCTCCTTGGGCGTGGTCGGCTGGTCCAGCTTGGGGAAGAAGTCCGGCATCTCAGAGATATCCGGGATGCCGGAGGTGTGGACGAGGATCTCGCGGACCGTGATCGGCTTCCACGCGGTCGGGCAGGCCTTGATGTAGGTGGGGACGAGGTACGGGCAGACCTTGTCGTCCAGCTTCACCTTGCCCTGGTCCTGCAGCTTCAGCACGAGCATGGCGGTGAACTGCTTGCTCACCGAGGCGATCCGGAAGATGGTGTCCGGACTGTTCGGGATGTTCTTCGCCTCGTCGGCCTCACCGGCGGCGAAGCGGGCCAGCACCTGACCGTGCCGAACCACCGTGACCGCCCCGGTGAACTTCCCCTTCTTCGCGAGCCCCCGCAGGTAGGAGTCGATCGCGGCCGCACTCGGGTCGCCGGGCGGCGCCGGCGACGTGGCGAGGGGGTTGGGCGTGGGCGTGGCGGCCGGGGACGCGGAGGTCCCGGCCGCGCGCGGCGGATGCGCCGTACCGCCGCCGTGATCGCTGCTGCACCCCGTCACCGCCGCGGCGAGCAGCGCCAGCGCGGCACCGGATCGGGCCAGATGAAGACGTGCCATGGTCACTCCACGGCCTGTCGGTCGCACTTGTCGAACCTGCCAATGATCCCCAGGGGCACGGACCCCTGCAGGCTATCCGCCGCGGCGAGCAAGATCGCCATTTCGCGTCGCGACGAATGAGCCTTGGTTACCCAGGGTAGTGCTCGGAGCAGCGCACTGGATTTCGGGGGGACCAATGCGAGCCGTGACGGTGTCCGATTTCGGGGCCGAGCCGGAGCTGACCGAGCAGCCGGTACCCGAACCGGGTCCCGGCGAGGTCCTGGTCCGGATGAACGCCGCCGGCCTGAACCCCTTCGACTGGAAGGTCATCGACGGCGCCATCCCGGACGCCGTCTTCCCGCTGGTCGTCGGGACCGACGGGGCGGGCACCGTCGAGCGGGTGGGACCGGGCGTCACCCGCGTACGGCCCGGCGATCCGGTGTTCGGCCAGTTCGGCGACCCCCGGCGCGGACACGGCTCGTACGCCGAGCGGGCCGTCGCTCCGGTGGACGCCATCGCGGCTCCGCCGCGGACGATCGCGCTGAGCGAGGCCGCGGCCGTGCCGACCGCCGGTACGACGGCGCTGAACCTGGTCGATCGGGTCGGCGACGCCCGCCGGCTGCTCATCGTCGGAGCGACGGGTGGCGTCGGCACGTTCGCCACGCAGTTGGCCGCCGCCCGCGGGATCACCGTCGTCGCCACCGCGACCGCCGACAAGGCCGACCTGATGCGGGCGCTGGGCGCGGCCGAGATCGTCGACCCCACCTCCGGCCCGGTCGCCGGGCGGCTCTCCGCCCCCGTCGACGCCCTGATCGACCTGGTCAGCGACTCGCAGGGGCTGCGTGAGCTGCTGCCGATCGTCCGACCCGGCGGGACGGTGCTCAGTCCGGTGTTCGCGGTCCCGGAGGAGGGGCTGCCCGGCGTCGACGCCGTCAACTTCCTGAACGAGGCGGGCACCGAACGGCTCGACCACCTCGCCCGGGAGATCGACGCCGGCCGCCTCCGCGTGCTCATCGGCGACACCGTCACCCTGCCCCAGGCGCCGGGCGCCCTCGCCCGCAGCAGGGCCGGGCGGGCCCGGGGGAAGACGGTCATCGTCATCTGACGATCGCAGGGCAGACTTGGCGCATGCGCGCGAGCCGCCTGGTGTCCCTCCTCCTGCTGTTGCAGTCGCGGGGCCGCATGACCGCCCAGGAGCTGGCGGATGAGCTGGAAGTGTCCCTGCGCACCATCTACCGCGACGTGGAGTCCCTGTCCGCGGCGGGCGTGCCGGTGTACGCCGACCGCGGCCCGGCCGGCGGGTACCAGCTGCTCGACGGCTACCGGACACGCCTGACCGGGCTGACCGCGGAGGAGGCCGAGTCGCTGTTCCTCACCGGCCTGCCCGGACCCGCCGCCGAGCTCGGCCTCGGCACGGTCCTCGCCGCCGCGGAGCTGAAGCTCATGGCGGCGCTGCCCCGCCAGCTGGCCGAGCGCGCGGCGCGGCTCCGCGAGCGCTTCCACCTCGACGCGCCGGGCTGGTTCCACGACGGCGAGCCCACGCCGTACCTCAACCCCGTCGCCGACGCGGTCTGGAAGCAGCGCCGCCTGCACATGCGCTACCGCCGGTGGAAGACGCCGACGCCCGTCACCCGCACCATCGACCCGCTCGGCCTCGTGCTGAAGGCGGGCAGCTGGTACCTCATCGGCCGCTCGGAGGGGAGCGAACGCACCTACCGCGTCGACCGGATCCAAACGCTGCAGATGCTCGAGGAGCAGTTCGAGCGGCCGGTGGACTTCGATCTCGCCGAGTTCTGGCGGTCCTACCTGGCGCGGTTCCGCGACACCATGTTCACCGGCGAGGCGGTCGTCCGGTTCTCCCCGACCGGGATGCGGATCCTTCAGCACCTGGTCACGCCGGAGGTGATCCGCGCGGCGCGGCGTAACGCCGGACCTCCGGACGAGGACGGCTGGGTGCGCACCGTGATCCCCATCGAGTCCGTCCGCCACGCCCACACCGAGCTGCTCAAGTTCGGGGCGGAGGCGGAGGTCCTCGAACCCCCGGAGCTCCGGGAACGTGTCATCGCGTCCGCGCGCGCCATGCTCGACCGCTACGGCGCCTGACTCCTCGGTCGCACGGGACGGCTCGCCGGCGTCGCCGTCGCCGGACATGGAACGTCCCGCCGGGGAGGCCGATGCCCACCCGGCGGGACGCTCGCGGATCAGACGTCTTCGCCCGGCCGCCGGAACGTGCCGGTGTCCTCGCCAGGCCGCCGGAACGTGCCGGTGTCCTCGGCGGAACCGCCGGCGACCCGGCGATCCGTCGGCTCGGGCGCCCGCGGCACGGTGTGCTCGGCCGGCCGGGGCATCGGCTGCTCGGGCGGGGTCATCGGAGGCGGGGCGGTACGGCGCGGCAGCGGCTGCGTCGCCTGGATCGGACCGGGCCGGTCCTCACGGACCGGTCGCGGCGCCTCCACCGTCGGAGCCTCCTCGACGTACGGCGCCTCACGCTCGGCGAGACGGGCGTCCTTGACGCCGACCACGGCGAGACGGCCGAGGGCCACCGCGGCGAAGAACAGGGCCACCGCGCCCACGCCGTACAGCAGCGCGATCTGCTCCACCACCTGGCGCGTCGTCGCCCCGACGGGGGCGCCGAGCCGGTCGGAGGCGGACCACCGCGCGCTGAGCGGGCCGCCGACGACGAACCAGGCACCGCCGAGCGCGGCGATCCACGCGCCGGCGGCGGCCGTGGCCCGGTTGGCACTCACCAGCAGGATCAAGCCGCCGACCAGCAGGGCGCAGGCCGGCAGGAGCTCCAGCCAGACGCGGCCGGCCGTGAACGACCACGCCTTGTCCGGAGCGAACGCGAAGTGGAAGTACGGGCCGAGGAGCGCGGCCAGCCCGCCCCACAGGCCGAGCAGCACGAGGATCACGCCGCTGAGCGCACCCCTGCTGCGAGGTACTCGTAGCATCCCGGTCATTGGAAATCAGCTCCCTGAAGTCTCGGGCGCCTACGGATTACCCGGGAAGAAACCTTTCAAGCGCGTCGTTCCTCCGCGCTTTGTGGTGATGTGGCCCGGTATAAACGGGCGGAGTCGTCGTCACGATGGGGGGATTGGTGACAGAGGAAGTCGGGGCCGTTCCGAGCGACCGCGACCTGGCACTGCTGCGGCGGTACGAGCCGATCCTGACCTACACGCGGGGGGAGCGGTTCTTCCCCGTCGACGCGGAGGACTACATCCGCTGCTGCAGCCTGTGGCAGGGGGAGCGGCAGCTCGTCGAGGCGGGTGAGCTCACGGCGGAGCGCCTCGTCGCCACGGCCGCCGAACGCACCGGCACCGATCTGTCGCTGCTGCTCGTGCAGCGGCCGTTCGACCGGCGGGAGGTCCGCGCCCACCGTGCCCACGCCAAGCCGCCCATCGCCCGCTCCGGCCGCCTGGCCGCGGTCGGCCTCATCGGGCGGGTCTTCGACGTGCTGCTGCGCGCCTCGCTGTTCCTGCGCGGCTCGGTGCCCGGCGGGGTCGCGGCGGCAGCCGCCGATCTGGGCGAACGGCGCCTGAGCCGGGACCGCGCCACCTACTACGGCCGGGTGGTCCGCGAGGGCGGCTACATCGTGCTGCAGTACTGGTTCCTGTACGCCATGAACGACTGGCGGACGACGTTCGCCGGGGTCAACGACCACGAGGGCGACTGGGAGTCGGTGACCGTGTACCTCGCCGACACCGAGGACGGCCCGCGCCCGGCGTGGGTGGCGGTGTCCGCGCACGACGAGCGCGGCGACGACCTGCGTCGCCGGTGGGACGACCCCGACCTGCGCAAGGAGGGGGACCACCCGATCGTGTTCGTCGGGGCCGGGTCGCACTCCGGCGCGTTCCTGCCCGGCCAGTACCTCGTCACCGTCAACCCCGTACGGCTCCGGCGCTACGTCCGCTGGGTGCAGCGCCTGATGGGACTGGCCTTCCCCTGGTCTCGGGAGGAACGGCATCACGGGGTCGGCATCCCCTTCATCGACTACGCCCTCGGCGACGGAGAGCGCATCGGCCCCGGCCGGGACCGTACGTGGCGGCCGGTGCTCATCTCCGACGAGACGCCGTGGGTCCGGGGGTTCCGCGGGCTGTGGGGCCGGGACACCCGGGACTGGGTCGGCGGCGAGCGCGCCCCGGCCGGCCCGCGCTACGACCGGGACGGCCGCGTGCGGACCCTGTGGGCCGACCCCCTCGGCTGGGCCGGGCTGCAGAAGATCCCGCCGAGCCCCGAGGCGGAGCGGCGTGACCTGCGAGCCCGGATCGCGGCCCTCGACGAGGAGATCAAGGCCGCCGACACCGAGATCGAACGCGCCCGCGAGGAGCTGCGCCGGCTCCGTACGACGGCGGCGTCCCTGGCCGGGCACCGCAACACCAGGAACCTCGCCCGCCGGCGCAGCGGCGAGGTCGCCAAGGCGGAGGCCGCCCTGGCCGTGCTCGTCCGCGACCGCACCGAGCTGGCCGAGGAACGCAGCGCGCACGAGGCGACGCTGACCCGCCCGCCCGTTCCGGAGGCCCCGCAGGCGCACCTGCGGGAGCCGCACCTGCCGTACACGCCGTTCCGCGGGCCGCGCACGCGGTTCCTGCACGCGTGGGCGGCGCTGAGCACGCCGTTGTTCCTGCTGGCGGTGGTCGGCGTCTTCGTGATCCCGCACGAACCCGTCGCCTTCCTCCTCGCCGCCGTCGTGCTGCTGTTCGTCACGATGGAGGCGTGGGTCCGGCGCAAGCTCCTGGCGTTCGCCACCGGGCTGCTGATGCTCGCCGGCGGCCTGGCCGTCGCGGTGGGGCTGGGACTGGCGGTGAAGTACGGCGGCCGGTACGTCCTGCTGGCCCCGCTGGTGGTGGTCGCCGGAGTGCTCCTGGTCGTCAACCTCCGCGAGCTGTTCCACCGCTGAAGAACGCCTCGTCGACCTGGTCGGCGAGCGGCCGGGCCCCGGACCGGTTGTCCAGGACGGTGTGCGGCACGACCGGCGGCTCGCCGGCCCGTACGCCGGCGAGGAACCGGTCGAAGGACTCCAGCTTCCCGGCGTCCCGCCCCAGCCCCCGGCTGAGCAGGCGGGCGCGCAGCGTCTCGGCGTCGGACCGGACCCAGACGAGGTGGACCGGCGGCCCGCCCAGTTCCTCCACCCAGGCCCGCCACCCCCCGGCGTCGTGGATCTGACCGGTGAACGGCGCGCTCAGCAGCACCGGGCAGCCGTACGACCGGACCTCCCGGGCCGTGGCCGTCATCCCCGCGTACTCGTGGGCCTTGATGTGCTCGTCGTACCAGGGCCCCTCACGCTCGCCGTCCGGACGCCCCGCCACCCGCAGCGTCGCGCCGACGAACGGCCCGTACATCGTGTCCTTGTCCAGCAGGGCGGGCACCGGCCGCAGCCGGGACAGCAGCAGCCGCGCCACCGTCGACTTACCGGCGGCGGGCGGGCCGGCGACGATCCAGACGTCCGCGGGGTTCAGGTCGCGCATGGCCCGATCCTGCCCGGCCGGCCGCGCCGAGCCGTCAGCAGGGCCGGTCATCCGGGGCCCCGTCATCAGGGTCGCTCGCCGGAGGGCGTTCGCCTCATGCCGGACGGCGCGGAGGCGGCGGCGTGGCAGGCGCCCCGGCCGTCGGCGCGGGCGACGATCCGGCCGGCCTCGATTGTCGCCGAAGTGACGGTAGACGATCGGCTTGGAGACGCCGGCCTCCGCGGCGACGGCGTCCATCGAGACCTGGGGGCCGTCCCGGGCGATGAC
>NZ_JBFAUT010000094.1:0-24337 GCF_040679475.1 Actinoallomurus sp. NPDC052274 | reverse complement strand
GACAAGGAGCTGCTGATCGAGGGCGAGAAGGAGCTCAGCCAGTCGCGGGCCTCCTTGTAGGGGCGCAGCGAGTGGCCGAGCTGGCCGGAATCCGGAACGCCGCGGGTGACGAGACGGTTCGCGCGGCGGAGCGTCGGGACCTCAGCCGGCGAGTGCGGCCGCGACGGTATCGGCGATCGGGGTGGTCGGCCGGCCGATGAGCGCCTTCAGGTCGCCCGGCGTGTCGGCCAGCGCCCCGGCCGCGATGCCGCGGTCGACGTCGACGAGCACGTCGGCGAACGCGTCGGGCACGCCCGCCGCGACCAGGGCCGCGCGGTGCTCCTCCGCGGGCACGTTCCGGTACACGACCTCCTTGCCGGACGCCCGGGAGATCTCACCGGCGAGGTCGCCGAGGGTCCATGCGACGTCTCCGGCGAGTTCGTAGATCCGGTTGTCGTGACCCGTCCCCGTCAGCACGGCGACCGCCGCCGCCGCGTAGTCCGCGCGGGTGGCGCTGCCGATCCGGCCGTCGCCGGCGCCGCCGATGACGGCGCCGGTCTCGACGGCCTGGGTGATCGCCGGAACGTAGATCTCGCTGTACCAGTTGTTGCGCAGGAGCGTGTACGTCAGCCCCGTCTCACGGATGATCTCCTCGGTCGCCTTGTGCTCGGCGGCCAGGCCGAGGACCGACGTGTCCGCGTGCGGCGCGCTGGTGTAGACGATGTGCGGGACGCCCGCGCCCTGGGCCGCCTGGATCGCCGCGGCGTGCTGCGGAACGCGCCGTCCGACCTCGCTGCCGGAGATCAGCAGGAGCCGGGTCCCGCCCTCGAACGCCGGGCGCAGTGTCTCGGGACGGTCGTAGTCGGCCTCCCGGACCTGCACGCCGCGCGCGGCGAGGTCGGCGGCCTTCTCCGGGCTGCGCACGGCGGCCACCACCTGGTCCGCGGGCACCTTCTCCAGCAGCCCGTCGATCACCAGACGGCCGAGCTGTCCAGTGGCGCCGGTAACGATGATCATAAGAGTCTCCCGCTTAGAACGGCCTCGGCGGCAGCGCCCCGAGGTGAGCACACGCCAACGGTAGTACTAACTTTTCGACAGTGCAATCCAGCAGTAAGTACACGATCAATGGGTGGTGCGGTGGAGAAGTATGCTGACGCCATGGACAGCCGCGCGACCAACGGATCGCCGACCCCGGCCTGCGACGGCGAAGCGGTCCGCGACGCCTACGGCGACCTCGTCTTCGACGTGTTCGCCGGCCGGTGCACCTCCCGCGAGGCGCTCGGGCACATCACCGGGCGCTGGGGGATCCTCGCGCTCGGCGCGCTGAGCGAGGGCACGTACCGGTTCAACGCGCTGCGCCGCCGGGTCGACGGCGTGAGCGAGAAGATGCTCGCGCAGACCCTCCAGGCGCTCGAACGCGACGGCTTCGTGCTCAGGAGGGCCGAGCCGACCATCCCCCCGCGCGTGGAGTACAGCCTCACCCCGCTCGGCCGTCAGGCCGCCGAGCGGCTCCTGGGCGTCATCGAGTGGCTGGAGGCCAGCATGCCCGAGGTCACGGCGGCCCAGGCCCGCTACGACGAGGCGAAGGCCGGCGAGAAGGGGCCATGACGGAGAGTCCGATGACGCGGCCGGGCGCCGGGCGGACGCGGCGCCGCGGCGCCGCGCTGGAAGAGGCGATCCTGGGCGCCGCGGTGGACGAGCTGACCGAGTCCGGGTACGCCGGGTTGACCATGGACAAGGTCGCCGCGCGGGCCGGCACGAACAAGAACGCCATCTACCGCCGCTGGCCGAACCGTCTCGCGCTCGGCATCGCCGCCTACCGGCGACTGACCACGACGGCCGCCGTCCCCGACACCGGTACCCTGCGCGGCGACGTCCTGGAGTACCTCCGCCGGGCGAACCGCCACTGGAGCTCCCCCCTCGGCGCGATCCTCCGAGACCTGCTCGCCGCGGCGGGTGGAGCGTCGGAGGTCCTGGCGCAGCTGCAGGACCAGTCCGGCGACGCCGTCGCCGCCCCCTGGCTGACCATCCTCGGACGCGCGGTCGCACGGGGTGAGGCGGCCCCGGAGGCCCTCCATCCACGGGTCGCCACCGTGGCCATCGTCCTGCTGCGCAACGAGTTCGTCGTGCGCGGGGTCCCGACCGCACCCGACGACGTCCTCATCGAGATCGTCGACGAGGTGTACCTGCCCCTGGTGCGGCGACGGGGTCCGACCGCCGGCTGACCTCCCGGCGGCGCGGCGGTCAGCCGCCGTCCGGACGGGCGATCGCGGGGACCAGCCGGTAGTCGCGCTGGAAGACGAGGTTGTGCAGATCCGCCGCCGCGATGGCGCGCAGCGTGCCCACCTCCGCGGCGGCCTGCTGGTCGGTGAAGACGTTGAGCGGCCATTCGCCCACCGTCGCGCCGCGCAGGTGCGGATGGTGGAAACCCCGCTCGAAGTGGGCGTTCAGCGTGATCGGGCGGACGCCCGCCGCGCGCTGCTCCGGCCAGGACAGGGTCCATGAGGCGGCCAGCCCACCGTCCTCGGTCCGCCGCAGTCCGCTCTCGTCGATCAGCCCCGTCCCCTGCAACAGGCCCTCGTCGATCTCGGTCAGCACCCGGCGGGCGTACTGGGCGAGCAGCACGACCGTGTCGGCGAACCGCTCCTCCTTGTCCGCCCGCGTCTCCACGCCGCCGTGGGTGCCGTCCCGCAGGTCCTCGAAATGCCGTCGCAGCGCGGGCAGCGTCGGGTTGTCCCCGCGTGCGGTCGATGACTCGCTCATACGTTCATTCTGCGCCGCGACGCCCCGGCCGGGGCGTCGCGGCGCGGGCACAGGCAGACGCAGGCGCGGGGCGACGGAGGCAGGTCAGGAGCCGGCCGCGGCGAGCGTGGCGTTGACCAGGTCGCGGGCCTCCTCCTGGACGCGGGCGAGGTGGTCCGGGCCCTGGAAGGACTCGGCGTAGATCTTGTACACGTCCTCGGTGCCGGACGGCCGGGCGGCGAACCAGGCGTTCTCGGTGCAGACCTTCACGCCGCCCAGCGGCGCGCCGTTGCCCGGGGCCTCGGTGAGCACCGCGGTGATCGGCTCACCGGCGAGCGTGTCCGCGGTGATCTGCTCGGCGGACAGCTTCTTGAGGACCGCCTTCTCCTCGCGGGACGCGGGCGCGTCGACGCGCGCGTACGCGGGGTCGCCGTACCGCGCGACCAGCTCGGCGTGGTTCTCGCTGGGGGAGCGACCGGTGACCGCGGTGATCTCCGAGGCCAGCAGGGCGAGGAGGATGCCGTCCTTGTCGGTGGTCCACACCGAGCCGTCGCGGCGCAGGAACGAGGCGCCCGCGCTCTCCTCGCCGCCGAACCCGAGCGAGCCGTCCAGCAGACCGGGCACGAACCACTTGAACCCGACCGGGACCTCCACGAGACGGCGGCCGAGCCCGGCCGCGACCCTGTCGATCATGCTGCTGCTGACGAGGGTCTTGCCCACTCCCGCGTCACCGGGCCACTCAGGCCGGTGGGCGTACAGGTAGGAGATGGCGGCGGCGAGGAAGTGGTTGGGGTTCATCAGGCCGCCGTCCGGCGTGACGATGCCGTGCCGGTCGGCGTCCGCGTCGTTGCCCGTCGAGACCGCGAACTCGTCCTTGCGCGCGATGAGCGACGCCATCGCGTACGGCGACGAGCAGTCCATCCGGATCTTGCCGTCCCAGTCCAGCGTCATGAACCGCCAGGTCGGGTCGGTGTGCGGGTTGACGACGGTGAGGTCGAGCCGGTGGCGGTCGGCGATCTCGCCCCAGTACGCCACGCTCGCGCCGCCGAGCGGATCCGCGCCGATCCGTACGCCCGCCTCGCGGACGGCGTCCAGGTCGAGGACGGAGGGCAGGTCGTCCACGTACGCGCCGAGGAAGTCGTAGCGGCCGGTCGTGTCCGCCGCGAGCGCGCGGGCGTACGGGATGCGCTTGACCTCTTTCAGGTCCTCGGCGATCAGCGCGTTCGCCCGGTCCTGGATCCACGAGGTCGCGTCGGTGTCGGCCGGGCCGCCGGACGGCGGGTTGTACTTGAAACCGCCGTCGGCGGGCGGGTTGTGCGACGGCGTGACCACCACGCCGTCCGCGAGACCGGACTGGCGACCGCGGTTGTAGGTGAGGATGGCGTGCGAGACGGCCGGCGTCGGCGTGTAGCCGTCCCGGCTGTCGATCAGCACCCGTACGCCGTTGGCTGCGAAGACCTCCAGCGCCGACACCCGCGCGGGCTCCGACAGGGCGTGCGTGTCGATCCCCAGGAACAGCGGACCGTCGACCCCCTGGTCCGCGCGGTACTCGCAGATGGCCTGGCTGGTCGCCAGGATGTGCGCCTCGTTGAAGGCGGTGTTCAGCGCCGATCCGCGATGCCCCGACGTGCCGAAGGCCACGCGCTGCTCGACCCGCGCGGGGTCGGGCTGGTACGCGTAGTAGGCCGTCACCAGCCGCGCGACGTCCACCAGGTCTTCCGGCTGCGCGGGCCGCCCCGCACGCTCATGCGCCATCGGATGCTCCTTCGGCCCTCACGGGCCGTCGACGTTCGGTTCCTTACGCCAGTTTGTCCCAGCGCGGGAGAGGTAATCGATCCGCCCTACGGCGAGCGGACCGGCCGCGGCGTGCCGCCGGATCGGGGAGACGACCGAGGCGCGTCACGCCGGGCCGCGGCCCGCCGCCGGATCCGGGTCCGAGGCGTCCCCGTGACCGGCGGCGGGGCGCCGCCGGATCGGGGTCACGCCCGGCGTCCACCGCCGGACGCGGCGACGGCACGGGCGAGGGAGTCGGCGCTCCGGGCCAGCAGCGGCCCGGCGACCGCGAGGATCAGGACGTACGCCGCGGCGAGCGGCCCGAGGCGCGGGTTCGTGCCGGCGCCGACCGCCAGGCCCGCGACGACGATGCTGAACTCCCCGCGCGGGACGAGCGCGGTCCCGGCCCGCAGCCGGCCCGCCGGACCGACTCCCGCCCGGCGGGCCGCCACCCACCCGGTGGCGAGCTTGGTCGCCACGCCGACGACCGCCAGCAGAGCCGCGATGCCGGCCACCGGCGGCAGGTCCGCCGGGTCGGTGTGCAGGCCGAAGAACACGAAGAACACCGCCGCGAACAGGTCCCGGAGCGGACTGAGCAACTGCCGGGCGTCGTGCGCGAGCGGACCGGACAGCGCGATGCCGACGAGGAACGCCCCCACGGCGGCCGACACCTGCAGCTGCTGGGCGAGCCCGGCCACCAGGACGGTGAGACCGAGGACCTTCAGCAGGAGCACCTCACGGCTGGGGCTGGCCACGAAGCGCTGCACGACCTCACCGTGGCGCAGCGCGACGAACAGGATCAGGCCGATGGTGACCGCGGCGGCCAGGAGGGCGAACAGACCGCCGAGCAGCCCGGCCCCGGCCAGCAGCGCGGTGAGGATCGGCAGGTACGCGGCCATGGTCAGGTCCTCGAAGACCAGCACCGACAGCACGCTGGGAGTCTCGCGGTTCCCGAGCCGGCCCAGGTCGCCCATCACCTTCGCGGTGATCCCGGAGGAGGTGACGTACGTGATGCCGCCCAGCGCCACCGCCGCGACCGGACCCCAGCCGAGCAGCAGAGCGGTGGCGACGCCCGGCACGGCGTTCAGCGCCAGGTCGGACAGGCCGACCGGAGCGGAGGTCCGCATCGTCGTCACCAGCTCGTCGGCCGTGTACTCCAGGCCGAGGGTGAACAACAGCAGGATCACGCCCACCTCGGCGCCGACCGAGACGAAGTCCTCGCTGGTCGTGAGCGGGAGCACGCCACCGGATCCGAACGCCAGCCCGGCCAGGAGGTACAGCGGGATCGGCGAGACGGAGAACCGGACCGCGACCGCGCCGAGCAGGCCGAGGCCCAGGATGATGGCGCCGAGTTCGATCAGTTGGGTCGTCGAATGCATGGGCGGCTACCGCGTGCCGAGCAGCGCGGCGACCGCCGCGGTGCCGTCGGCGGTGCCGACCACGAGGACGATGTCGCCCGCCTGGAAGACGAAGTCCGGGCGCGGGCTGGCGACCACGCCGCCGCCGCGCACGACGGCCACGATGGACGCGCCCGTACGGGTGCGGGCGCGGGTGTCGCCGAGCGGCCGCCCGTCGTACGGCGAGCCGGCGACGATCGGGACCTGCCGGCTGACCAGGCCCTCGACGTGGCGGTGCAGTTCGGCCAGGCGTTCGACGACGCGGGCGGTGCCGAGGAGCTCGGCGACCGCGCCGGCCTCTTCGGAGGTCAGCACGATCGTCGTGGCCGCGCTGTCGGGGTCGTCCTGGTCGAAGACGACAACGTCGCGCCGGCCGCTGTGGTGGGAGACGATCCCGACGCGTCGGCCGCGTTCGGTCGTGAACACGTGTTGCAGGCCGATTCCGGGCAGGGAGCAGCGTTCGATCTCCACGGGAGTCCTCTCAGGCTCGTCGATCGGAGGGGGGTCACTGGTCGAAGGCCGCGTAGACCATCGCCAGCACGTTCGCGGTGATCAGCACGGCCAGCGCCGGCAGACCGAGCCGCGCGTTGTCGCGGCGGAACATCGAAGCGATCAGGAACACGCCGCCGCCCACGAGGACGGCGATGGCGAGAAAGAGGTAGGTCACGGTCGTTTCTCCACGTCAGGGCACCGGCGTCGGACACCGGCGGCCCACGGGACGGCGGCACGGGCACGCCTCCCGCGGACAGGGCACGGTCGGGAACGGACGCGCCGTCACGCGGCGGGACACACCCGCGTTCCGGGAAGCGGCGAGACACACCCGCGATCCGGGGAGGCGGCGGGACACATCCGCGTTCCGGGGAGGCGGACATCCGGCCACGCGAGCCGTCATGCGGCAGGGCACGTCCGTGTTCCGGGGCAGTGGACACCCGGGTACGCGCGCCGGCGACCGGCGGCGCGGTTCGCGACCGCCCGGCTACGCCGACGCGTACGGGAGAAGGACCGGAGGCGCCCGGCCGCGCCGCGTCGACCGGTCACCCGCCGGCGTACGGGAGGAGGTCCGGTCCGGCCCTCGCCACCAGACGGGCAGTCCCGCCGAGGTCGAGACGCCCTCGGGGCCGACGGCCCGCAGCGGCGTCTTGCCGACCTGCCGGTGCTCGTCGAGCCGGGGCAGGTGCCGACCGTGCTCGGCGGCCGGGGTCGCGCCCGCGGACGGCGCGGCCGCCGCCACCGCGGCGGTCAGGCGGTCGGCGCCCGGGGAGGAGGCGGCGGCGCCGAGCCCGGCGCCGACGCCGAGCAACAGCAGCAGTGAGACGAGGATCGCCGGAACCGGCCGGCGCGCCCGCTCACCGGACACCGTCACCCTCCCCACCTGGCCGAGACGTTTCGTCACCTCGACCCTACCGGCAACCCGCCGGTGCGGCCGTGGTCACGCGTCCGCGCGTAGCGGGGGAGGGAGGGAGCGTGACGACCAGATCGCTGAGCGCTTCGGAGGCGGCCTTATCCTGGTCGTTCAGACGTAACCTCACGGTAGTGTTCCTCAGTGGCCGACGAGCGAGGTGGACCGGGATGAGCGCCCCCGCCCTCTTCTCCCACCCTGCGCTGCTGTACCACGGCGAGCGGGAGTACCTCGCCGGGACACTGCCCTTCGTGCGGAGCGGGCTCGAGGCCGGCGAGCCGGTGGCGATCGCCGTTCCGGGGCGTCGGCTGGCGCTGCTGCGCGCGCGGTTGGGCGCCCTGGCCGGGCAGGTGCGCTTCGTCGACATGAGCGTGGCCGGACGGAACCCGGGCCGGATCATCCCCGGTATCCTCCGGCGATTCGCCGACGCGTACCCCGGACGGCGGGTGCGGATCATCGGTGAGCCCATCTGGCGCGGCCGCTCGATGACGGAATATCCCGCCTGCGCGCAGCACGAGGCCCTGATCAACCGGGCCTTCGCCGGGCGTGCGGTGACAATCCTGTGCCCGTACGACGCGACGGGGCTCGACCGGCGGACGCTGGCGGACGCGGCCCTGACCCACCCGGTCCTCATCGAGCGCGGCGTCGAGCGCGTCAGTCCCGACTTCGATCCAGAGAAGGTCATCGAGGTGTACAACGACCTGGGCCCGGAGCCCGTGGACACGGTGGCCCTCGAGTTCGGCGCGGACGGGTTGGGCGAGGTGCGCACCTTCGCCACGGCGGAGGCGGCCCTGCGCGGTCTCGGCGGCGATCGGCTGCTCGACCTCGAGCTCGCGGTCAACGAGCTGGCCGCCAACTCCATCGTGCACGGCGGCGGTGGCGGCACGCTGCGCGTGTGGTCCCGGCCGGGGCACGTCGTGTGCGAGGTCAGCGACTCCGGCCGGCTCACCGACCCGCTGGCCGGGCGGCGGCCGGTGGGCCCCGACGCCCATGGCGGGCGCGGCCTCCTGCTGGTCAACCAGGTCGCCGACCTGGTCCGGATCGCCCGCACCGCCGAGGGCACCCGCGTCCAGGCCCACTTCGCACTGGACCGCTGAGCCCGCCGCCTCGGGAAACCGTTCTCACGGGCGGACCGTCCTCGCGGCTGGACCGTCCTCGCCGGCGCATCCGTCGATGAGCCCGTCGGCCGCGCGCGGGGGACACGTCCCTGCCGTGATGGGCGATCGGGATCGTCTCCCGATCGCCCTCCCGGATTCGCCTGACCGGGATCGCCGGTCCGACCCGGTCCCTCGCGTGAAGACCGAGTCAGGTGACTGGCGATAAATGCGCCATCGCATTCCGAATCGACCGCAATGCGCGGTCTCTTCAACTGTGCCGGTGACGGTGGGTAGCGTCAAGGGCGCAAATAGTAAACAATCGTTTAGCGCTCCTATTCCGCCGAATCTGGGGTGCACCGCCCAGCGGCGGCGTCATGTCACTTCCGGTCGCGGCCGAGCGCCTTCCGGACCACGTCCCGTGTCCGGTCGGCGGCGGAGGCGAACGTGCCGATGAGGATGTTCTTGGCGGCGGACTCCACGCCCGGGTGCGGGTGCGTCGGCGCCATGGCCTCGGCCGCCTTGATCGCCGCGGCGAGTCCGCGAAGCTCGGTGCCGCCCATCTCGCGCAACCGGGTGAACTCCTCGCGCTCCTCGTTCTCGGCGTGCTCGAGGACGGACTTGCGGAACTCGGCGAACAGCGGTTCGAAGCCGGCCGCCGAGGTGCCCATCTTCTCCAGGGCCTGCAGGACGCGCTTGCCCTCGTTCTCCTCCTCCAGCCGGGCGTCGATGATCCGGTCGCCGTCGGGGATGACCCGGCGGGCCAAGGGATGCACGACCTCCTCTTCGGCCGTCTCGTGCACCGCCAGGAACCGGCAGAGCTTCTCGAACGCCTCCTCACGGGCGTGGCCCGTGCTCCGGTCGACCTCTTCGAAGAGGCTGCGGATCTCCTCGTGCTGGCGGATCAGCAGGTCGATCGCGTCTTTCTCCGGCATCGTCTCAGGTCGCTGAGTCATCTCGCGGTACCTTCCCCCCTGTGTCTCCCCGTATGTGCCTATTGCGACATTTCCGGTGCCGACCTGGTTAAACGCGCCGCCCGGCCGCCCGGCGGACGCGGGGGAGGCCGGTACGGCCCTCATCGGGAAAGCGGCCGGCCCGGCCGACTTTCTCGGATCATGTAGCCGGCGCGACCCTGGTTTTGATCGACGATCTCTAGCCTGATTCCCGGAGTGGTCACGGACGGTGGCGTCCGTCCGCGGGGCCGTCGTCCGACTCGGGAGGGGCGCCATGCCCGGCACGATCAGGCAGGTCGAGGGCGGGCGGCCGTGGCGCCGTGGCTGACGGCGGCGGGTGCGGCCCTCGCCGCGCTCCTGCTGGCCGATTTGCTGAGCGCCGCGCTGAGCCGGTACGCGCTGCGGCGGGGGATCGTCGACCGGCCGGGCGTCCGCAAGGCCCATGACCGGCCCACCCCGTACCTGGGCGGGGTCGCGATCGCGGTGGCCGCCCTGGCGGCGGGGACGGTGTCGATCCCCTACTGGGACCGGAGGGTCGCGGTCCTCGTCGCGGCCGCCGTCGTCGTCGCGCTGGTCGGGCTGCTCGACGACCTCAGACCGACGCACCCGGTGTTCCGGCTGGCCGTGGAGGTCGTCGCCGCCACGGCGGTCGTCCTGGCCGGGGGACGCATCGGCGTCTTCGGGCACTGGCTGGACCCCGTGGTGACGGTGGCGTGGATCGTGGTGCTCGCCAACTCCTTCAACCTCCTGGACAACATGGACGGGACGGCCGCGACGGTGGCCGTCGCGGCCGGCTGCCTCATCGCCGGCGCGGCCTACCTCGAGGGCCAGCGCGGCCTGGCACTGCTGCTGATCACGCTGTCGGCCGGCTGCCTGGGGTTCCTCGTGCACAACTGGGCGCCCGCGCGGATGTTCATGGGCGACGCCGGCTCGCTGTTCATCGGCTTCCTCCTGGCGGCCGCGGCCGTGCTGGTCCGGGTTCCGGGCGGCGCGACCGCCCGGCTCGCCGAGCTTCTCCTGTTCACCTTCGTCGCCACCGTGGACACCCTGGTCGTCGTCATCGCGCGCCCGCGCGCGGGTCTGTCCTGCTTCACCCCCGGCACCGACCACGCGGCGCACCGGCTGCGGGCGATGGGACTCACCGTTCCGCAGGTCGCCCTGACCCTGTGCGCCGCCGCGGGCCTCGCCGGGCTCTGCGGCGTGGGCGTCGCCGCCGCGCGGCTGCCCGGCGTCCTCACCCTGGCGGCGGCCGGCACCGGGGCCGCCGCGCTGATCCTCCTGTTGATCAAGGTCCCGGTGTACGCGGCCGCGCCGGCCGAGGAACCGGCCACCGCCGACGTCCTGCCGTTGACGGCCCGTCCCGCGCCCGAGCCGCGGCACCGCGATCTCCCGCTGCGGAACGTGCGGACGTCGGACCGGGGATCCGTCCTGCACCTCGACGAGTGGCGAAGATGAGCGAGCCACCGCCGACGCGGAGCCGGCCGGGCGGGCGGGCGGCGGGTCGCCGCGGGCACCGGGGTCCGTCCGTCGCGGCCACCGGCGTCCGTCCGTCGTGGCGGCCGGCTCAGTGCGGGTTGCCGGCGAGGAGCTCGCTGAGCAGGTCGTCGAGGCTGACGATGCCGATGAACGGATTCTCCGGCGTCGCGACGAGCGCGAGCTGCGCGCGGGCCCGCCGCAGCGTGCTGACCGCGGCCAGCACCGTCGTGTCGGGGGGAAGGGCCGGGACCGGGTAGGTCATGTCGCCGGCGGTCCGGCCGCCGGCGCCGTGGGGGAGGGCGTCCCGTACGTGCAGGAGCCCGCGGATGCGGGCGCGGCCGTCCCGGACGAGCAGCCGGGTGTGCCCGCTCGCCGCGGCGGCCCGCCTGATCTCCTCCGGGTCGGCGTCGGCGGGGACCGCGGTGACCCGCTCGGCGGGCACGACCAGGTGGTCGATGCCCGCGTGCCGGGTGGTGATGGCCCGGCCCAGCAGGTCGTGCTCGGCGTTGTCGATCAACCCCATGCGACGCGACTCGCCGATCAGGTGGGACAGCCGCTGCGGGTCGGCCGGTGCCTCCGACTCCGCGCGCGGCCGTACGCCGCAGAGCCGGAGCAGACCGCCCGTGATCCCGTTGAGGACGGTCAGGAGCGGGCGCGACAGCCGGGCGAACCCGCGGAACGGGATCGCGAGGATCAGGGCCGAGCGTTCGGGGTGGGCGATCGCCCAGGACTTCGGCGCCATCTCCCCGGCCACCATGTGCAGGAAGGTCACCACGCCCAGCGCCAGGGTGAACGCCATGGCGTGCCCGGCGGCCTCCGGCGCGCCGACGGCCGCCAGCGGCGCGTCCAGCAGGGTCTCGAAGGCCGGCTCGGTGACGACGCCGAGCCCCAGCGAGCACATGGTGATCCCCAGTTGCGCCCCGGCCAGCATCAGCGACAGCTCGTCGATCCCGGCGACGGCGGCCCGCGCGGCGGTGCCGCCGCGCGCCGCCGCCCGCTCCAGGCGCGGGCGTTTCGCGGCGACGAGGGCGAACTCCGAGGCGACGAAGAAGGCGTTGCCGGCCAGGAGCAGGAGCGTGACCAGGGCGGAGGTCAGCGGGTTCACGAGAACGCCCCTCGGGACTCTCCGGGCGTGGCGGTGGCGAGGGGAAGCGCGTGCAGCCGCACGGTCCGGGCCACGCGCCGGCGGACGGCGAGGACCTCGATCGCGGCGCGCCCCGGCGGACCGTACTCGGGGTCGAGCTCGACCTCGATCCGGTCGCCCGCTCGCGGCAGGCGGTGCAGCCGTGTCATGACGAGCCCGCTGAGGCTGTCGTACGCGGCGTCGACGGGCAGCGCCAGCCCCGTGAGGTCCCGGACCTGCGCGATCCGGGTGCCGGCGTTCAGCACCCAGACGCCCTCGCCACGGGTGGGATCCGCCTCGGCCGCGTCGTTCTCGTCGGCGATCTCGCCGACGAGCTCTTCGGCGATGTCCTCGAACGTGAGGATCCCGGCCAGGCCGCCGTACTCGTCGACGACGGCGGCGAACTCCTGACCCGCCTCGCGCATCCGAGCCGTGACCGCCTGCAGTTCGAGGGTGTCCGGGACGAGCAGCGCGGGGCGCATCACCGCGTCCACGGTCCGGTCGCCGCCGGACGCGCCGGTGCCGGGTGAGTCGGTGCCGGGTGAGTCGGCGCCGGACGTACGGGACGCGCCGACGCCGTCCCGGCGGGACGGCCCGGGTGCGTCCATGACGTCGAGCGCGGCCAGCTCGCGCACCCCGACGACGCCGATGACGTCGTCGATGTCCCGTCCCCACACCGGGTAGTCGGTGTGGCCCGCGCGGGTCACCAGGTCGGTCAGCTCCGCCACGGTCGTGGCACGGGGAACGGCGACGACGTCGGGACGGGGCACCATGACCTCGGCCGCCGTACGCTCCCGGAAGGTCAGCGCGCGCTGGAGGAGGTCGGACAGGTCCGGCGGGAGATGGCCCGCGCGGCGGGACTCGCCGATGATGTCGCCGAGCTCCTCCAGGGTCGCGCCGTGGTGCAGCTCCTCCACCGGCTCCACGCCGAACAGCCGTACCAGCCGGGCGGCCGCCGTGTCGAAGAACCTGATCACCGGGCCCGCGACCGTCAGGTACGCCAGGGTCGAGGCGGACAGTGCCTTGGCGACCGGCTCGGCGCGGGCCAGTGACAGGTTCTTGGGCAGCAGCTCACCGAGCACCATCTGAACCACGGTCGCCAGCAGGAACCCTGCGACGACCGCGACGCCGTCGGCCTGGCCTTCGGTCAGGCCCGCGTGCTCGAGCAGCGGGGCGATCAACCGGGACGTGGCGGGCTCGGCGATGAAGCCGACGACCAGCGCGGTCACCGTGATCCCCAGTTGCGCGCCGGACAGCATGAACGACAGCCGGCTCGTCACGTCCAGGGCCCTCAGGGCCCTTCTGTCTCCGCGTTCGGCCTGCGCGGTGAGCGTGGCGCGGTCGGCGGCGACGAAGGCGAACTCCTGGGCGACGAAGTACCCGGTCGCGGCGGTCAACACCAGGATGGCGGCGACACCGGCGAGGGCGCTCACCATCGCGGTGCCCTCGGCCCAGGACTGGAAGGGTCCGACGCCGCGGACACCCACATCCCCCCTCTTCGTTGGTCGTATAGCGCCAACGACGCGCGTCCGCCCCGGTGTTCCCGGACGGCTCGCCGAACGCCCCGCCCGGCATCGCGTTCCTTATCCCTCTTCCCGGAGCGTGCCCGGCGTGGCATCGTCCTCCCTAGGGGAGAAACCTGCCCGTTTCGGGGCTTGTGAGCCGCTCGCGTCCGGTGGTCCGGACCACTCGGACTCGGTACCAACACGCGCATGTAACGAGCCGGAAACGTGTTCGACATCTGCTTGACACGACTTCTCGCGTGGTGGCAATTTGAACGATCAAATCGCCCCGGGTCACCAGAAATATCGCAAAACGCGAGGGAGAGGGATGAGCGGTCGAGACGCGAACGGAGTGACGATCTCCGATGTCGCCGCGGCCGCCGGTGTCTCCCGCCAGACCGTCTCCAACGTGCTGAACCGTCCCGCGCGCGTGGCGCCGGACACCGCCACGCGCGTACGGCGGGCGATCGAGGAGCTCGGCTACCGGCCGAACCGCGCCGCGCAGAACCTCCGGGAGCGTGCCAGCCGGTGCATCGGCCTGAAGATCCCCGCGCCGATCGGCGTGAGCAACTTCCTCGACCGCTTCCTCTACTCGCTGACGGCGGCGGCCGGGGCCGCCGGCTACCACCTGCTGCTGTTCGCCCCGACGGCCGTGGAGGAGGAACTCGCGACGTACGAGGACCTGATCCGCACCGGCACGGTCGACGGCTTCGTGGTGGCCGACGTGTCGGCGAAGGACCGGCGACTGCCGTGGTTCGCCGAGCGCAGCATCCCCTTCGTGTGCTTCGGCCGGCCCTGGGGTCAGGAGGACGGCCCGTACACCTGGGTGGACGTCGACGGGGCGTACGGCATCGAGCAGGGGGTCGAGCACCTGATCGGCCGCGGCCACCGGCGCATCGCCTACCTCGGCTGGCCCGAGGGCACCGGGTTCGGCGACGAGCGGCGGAGGGGCTGGCTGCGGGCCATGGGCCGGCACGGCCTGGAGACCGACGGACTGATCGGCGTGTGCGGCGAGGGCGTCGCGGTCGCCGTCGCGGCGGCCGAGCGCATGCTGGCGCGGCCCGAGCCGCCGACCGCGTTCGTGTGCGGCAGCGACACGCACGCCGTCGGAGCGAGGCTCGCCGGCGGCCTGGACGCGGACGGCCGTCCGCGCGTCGGGGTGGTCGGCTTCGACGACTCTCCCGCCGCGTCTTTGATCTCGCCCCGGATGTCGAGCATCCGGCAACCGCTCGACGAGGTGGCACGTCGCGTCGTCGGCCTGCTGACGACGCGCGTACAGGGCGATGGCTCCCCGCCCGAGGGGGTGATGTTGCGCCCAGAGCTCGTGGCACGGGAGTGACGAGGGCCGGGGATCCGGCAGCAGTACCGAGTACAAACCCTCAGGATGGAGAAAAGGTGGCATCCGTTTCTAGAATGACCCGCTTCGCGGTCATCGCGGCGAGCGTCGCCGTGGTCGCCGCCGCGTGTGGCGGCAGCAAGGACGACAACAGCAAGGGCGGGTCGAACAACGCCGGTGCGCTGGACGGCCGTGGGCCGATCACTCTGGCGACCGGCAAGGACACGTCCGGCAACATGCAGAACCTGGTCAACGCCTGGAACCAGCAGCACCCGAAGGAGCAGGCGCGGATCATCGAGCTGCCCGAGGACGCCGACGCGCAGCGGCAGCAGATGGTGCAGAACGCCCAGACCAAGTCCAACGCCTACAGCGTGCTGAACCTGGACGTGGTCTGGACGGCGGAGTTCGCCGCGAACCAGTGGATCGCGCAGCTGCCGAAGGACCAGTTCGACCTGTCGAAGTACCTGCCTGCGGCGACCAAGACCGGTGAGTACCGGAACAACCTGTACGCCGCCCCCTGGAAGACCGACGCGGGTCTGCTCTACTACAACAAGGACCTGCTGGACAAGGCGGGCGTCACCGCGCCGCCGAAGACCTGGGCGGAGATGCAGCAGGACTGCGCCAAGGTCAAGGGCGCCAAGTGCTACGCCGGCCAGTTCGAGAAGTACGAGGGCCTCACGGTCAACTTCTCCGAGGCGGTCGCCAGCGCCGGCGGCGTCGTCGTCGACGACTCGGGCAAGCCGAACGTCAACACCCCGCAGGCCAAGCAGGGCCTGGACTTCCTCGTCAACGGCTTCAAGAACGGGATGATCCCCAAGGAGGCCATCTCCTACAAGGAGGAGGAGTCCCGGCGCGCCTTCGAGAAGGGCGACCTGGTCTTCTACCGCCAGTGGCCGTACGCCTACGCCCTGTCGAACAAGAAGGGCGACTCCAAGGTCGTCGGCAAGTTCGCCGTCGCCCCGCTGCCGGGCCTGAACGGTCCGGGCGCGCCGACCCTGGGCGGCCACAACCTGGCGATCTCCAAGTTCGCCCAGAACAAGGCCACGGCGCTGGACTTCATCAAGTACCTGACCAGCGAGCAGACCGAGCGCGCCAACCTCATCAACTCCTCGGAGGCGCCGACCCTGGCGTCGCTGTACGACGACGCCGAGCTGCAGAAGAAGTTCCCCTACCTGAGCACGCTCAAGGCGTCGCTGCTCAACGCCAAGCCCCGGCCGCAGGCCGTGCGGTACGGCGACGTGACCGCCGCGATCCAGGAGGCCGCCTACGCGGCGCTCACCGGCAAGTCGACCTCCGACCAGGCGCTGGCCGACCTGCAGAACAAGCTCGGACAGCTGATCACGCCGTAGCCGCGTCCCGTGGCGGGACGCCCGTCGTCCCGCCACGGGCCCCCAGGAGGGCTCCATGACTACTACGACCGCCGAACCGGGAACCGTCGCCCCGGTAAAGCAGAAAAAGAAGAGCGACGTCCAGGGCTCGGGTCGCCTGGCCGCCGTGCTGCTCTCGCCGACCTTCCTCGTCCTCGCCCTCGTGGTCGGCTACCCGATCGTCGACGCGCTCCGTGAGTCGCTGTACCAGCGCAGCAACGGGCTGGACGCCAACGGGTTCGTCGTCAAGGGTGACAAGTTCGTCGGCCTGAAGAACTACACCGACATCCTGACCGGCGACAGCTCGCACGCGTTCTGGAACGCGTTCTACAACACCACCTTCTTCACCGTCGTCGGCGTCATCATCGAGACGATCCTCGGCGTGGCGATGGCGCTGGTCATGCACCAGGCCTTCCGCGGCCGGGGCTTCGTCCGGGCGAGCATTCTGGTGCCCTGGGCGATCCCGACCGCGGTGTCCGCGCTGTTGTGGCGCTGGGTGTTCCAGGCCGACGGCGTGGCCAACGCGATCATCGGCCACCAGGTGCTGTGGACCACCGAGGGCTTCCACGCGAAGGTCGCCGTGCTCATCGCCGACACGTGGAAGACCGCGCCGTTCGTCGGCCTGCTCGTCCTCGCCGGCCTCCAGCTGATCCCGGGGGAGGTGTACGAGGCCGCGAAGGTGGACGGGGCCGGCACGTGGTACACGTTCGTCAAGATCACGCTGCCGCTGATCAAGCCGGTGCTGCTCGTCGCGGTGCTGTTCCGGCTGCTCGACGTGCTGCGGTTCTTCGACCTGCCGTTCGTGCTCATCGGCGCGCACAAGGACTCGGTGAACACCCTGTCCATGCTCGCCTACGACGAGGCGACCAACCTGCGGTACGGTCCCGCGGCCGCCTACGCCACGATCCTGTTCATCTACGTCGCGGTCGTCGCGTACGCCTTCGTCAAGCTGCTCGGCGCCGACATCATCGGCGACGCGCGGGCGCGTAAGAAGTCCGCGTCCGCCAAGCGTGCCAAGAAGGGCTCGCGGCCCACCCGGGAGGCAACGGCATGACCGCCATTTCCACCTCGAAGTCCGGGGCCAAGGAGCGCCGGAGCTTCAGCGCGGGCCGGGCGCTCTCGTACCTCGGCATGATCGTGGTGGCGCTCTACTGTCTGGCGCCGTTCTACTGGATGGTCGTCTCGGCCTTCCGGCGGCCGGAGGACCAGTTCGACAACTCGCCGATCCCCTCGCCGATCTCGATCAAGAACTTCACGGCGGTGTTCAAGCACGACGTGGGGTTCCAGCGGGCGCTGCTGAACAGCGTCGTCGTGGCGGGCGTGACGACGGTGCTCACGCTCGTCGTCGGCACCTTCACGGCGTACGCGCTGGCGCGGCTGGACTTCAAGTTCAAGAACGTGGTGCTCGGCATCATCGTGGCGACCTCGATGTTCCCGACGATCTCCCTGATCGTTCCCCTGCTGCACCTGTTCACGAACATCAGCTGGATCAACAGCTACCAGTCGATGATCATCCCGAACCTGTCGTTCGTGCTGCCGCTGGCGGTGTGGAACCTCAACGCGTTCTTCCGGCAGATGCCGTTCGAACTGGAGTACGCGGCCATGGTCGACGGGTGCACCCGCGGCCAGGCCTTCCGAAAGATCATCGTTCCGCTCGCGGCGCCGGGTGTCTTCACCACCGCGATCATCGCGTTCATCGCCGCGTGGAACGAGTTCATGATCGCCCTGAGCATGGTGAACAAGAAGGAGATGCAGACGGCCACCGTGTCGATCTCCAAGTTCACCGGGGCGTACGGTTTCGACCAGCCGTTCGGCACGCAGATGGCGGCCGGCGTCCTCGTGACCGTACCGCTCGTCATCGTCGTGCTGCTCCTGCAGCGCCGCATCATCGCCGGCCTCACCGCCGGTGGCGTGAAGTAGGGCACGACACCGTCCCGACCCCCCTGAAGGGAAACAGTGCACGTCAACGCCCCCTGGTGGCGCAGCGCCGTCATCTACCAGATCTACATTCGCAGCTTCGCCGACGCGAACGGTGACGGGATCGGTGACATCGCCGGAATTCGATCCCGGCTGCCGTACCTGCGCGACCTCGGCGTCGACGCCGTCTGGATCACGCCGTGGTACCCCTCTCCGATGGCGGACGGGGGCTACGACGTGGCGGACTACACCGATATCGATCCGATGTTCGGCACTCTGGCCGACGCGGACGCCCTGATCCGTGACGCGCACGACCACGGCATCCGAGTGATCATCGACATCGTTCCCAATCACACCTCCGACCGGCACGAGTGGTTCCAGGCCGCGCTCGCGGCCGGCCCGGGCAGCCCCGAACGCGACCGGTACGTCTTCCGGCCCGGTCGCGGAGCCGACGGCGAGCTGCCGCCGAACGACTGGCGCAGCACGTTCGGCGGCAGCGCCTGGACCCGGCTGCCGGACGGAGAGTGGTATCTGCACCTGTTCGCCCCCGAGCAGCCGGACCTGAACTGGGAGAATCCCGAGGTCCGCGCGGAGTTCGAACGGGTGCTGGCCTTCTGGTTCGACCGCGGTGTCGACGGCTTCCGCATCGACGTCGCGCACGGCATGATCAAGCAGGACGGCCTGCCGGACCTCGGCGGCGAGGCGGAGGACGTCCTGGAGCCGAGCATGCGGCTCGACCACCCGCACTGGGACCGCGACGGGGTCCATGAGATCTACCGCGGCTGGCGGCGGGTGGCCGACCGCTACGAGGGCGACCGTACGTTCGTCGCCGAGGCGTGGGTGGCGACTCCGGAGCGGCTGGCGCGCTACCTGCGCTCCGACGAGTTGCACACCGCGTTCAACTTCGACTACCTGCGCGCCTCGTGGGACGCCGCGAGCCTGCGCGAGGTGATCGACGCGAGCCTGGGCGCGTTCGCCCTGGAGAACGCCCCGGCCACCTGGGTCCTGTCCAACCACGACGTGGTCCGCCACGTCACTCGGTACGGCCGGACCCACACCGGCGGCCGCGGCCCGCAGCACGACGTCGAGGAGCCCGTCGACCTGGAGCTCGGTACCCGCCGGGCCCGGGCGGCGGCGCTGCTCATGCTGGCCCTGCCCGGCGGCGCGTACGTCTACCAGGGCGAGGAGCTCGGCCTTCCTGAGGTCGAGGACCTGCCCGAGTCCGCCCTGCAGGACCCGGTTTGGGAACGTTCCGGGCACACGTCCCGTGGCCGGGACGGCTGCCGAGTGCCGATTCCGTGGTCCGGTGACACCGCGCCGTACGGATTCGGTCCGGACGGGAGCACGCCCTGGCTGCCGCAGCCGGAGTCCTGGAAGGGGCTCACGGCCGACGCGGAGGCCGGGGACCCGGCGTCCACGCTGGAGCTGTACCGCGCCGCGCTGCGGCTCCGGCACGAGCACGCGGCCCTGGGCGACGGCGATCTGACCTGGGACGACGACGCCCCCGAAGGGGTGCTGCGGTTCACCCGCGCACCGGGCTTCGCCTGCGTCGTCAACCTCTCCGGGGCGCCGCAGGAACTGCCCGCCGACGCCGAGGTCCTGCTGGCCAGCGGCCCGCTCGACGGCGGGCTGCTGCCCACGGACACGGCCGCCTGGCTCGCGGTCTCCGACTGATGACGCGACCCGCCGTCCGGGGTGTCGCCGACCACGGCACCCCGGACGGCGGGCTGTCTCTCTCCGAGGGCACATGAACGTTCGGGGGATGATCCACGAGAGGTGATGCTGATGCGAGGACATGCCCTGCGACCCGTACCCGCGGTCGCGGTCGCACTGGTCCTGACCGCCGGCGCCGTCGCCGCGCGGCCGGCCCCGGCCCGTGCCGCGACCGGCCTCGCGGTCTCCGCCGCTCCGGCCGAGCTGTCGGAGACGACCCGGCTGCCGGACCGGCGGTCGGTCGTCATCGGGGACCGGTTCTACTCGGTGTCCACCGAGGACGGGCTGTACCCGGCGGCGGGCTGGCACACGACCGGCGAGATGGGCGGGATCTGGACCCCGCCGCTCAAGCTGCTCGACGGCGTCTGGTTCGGTCTGGACGGCGCGTGGCTCGGCAAGCAGGCCGCCGCCCAGCGGTTCACCGCCGGGCAGGGGTACACCCGGATCGCCTACACGGCGGCGAACGGCGTGCGCGCCGAGCGCACGGACGTCGCGCCCGACGGCGTCCGCGCCGGGCTCATCGGCATCACCCTCAGCTCCGACTCCCGCAAGACCGTGCGCCTCGACGTGGACGCGCACTCGGAGCTGATGACCGCCTACCCGTGGGGCTCGACGAGCCCTGACCAGCAGGCGATGAACCTCCCGGACACCGGGGCGTACGACAAGGGGACGCTGGTCTTCCGCGAGCAGGGCACCCCGAACGTCCCGAACGCTTCCCGGCACGACTACGCCGCGCTCGTCGCCGCCGACCGTACGCCGGTCGCGCACCAGCTCGGTCCCGACCACCGGGGGCCGCAGGATCCGGCCGTCGTCTGCCCCGCGACCGGCGACCAGCCCAAGCGCTGCGACGACACGGCGTTCGGCAAGGGCACGGGCGGGCGGCTCTCGTACGACGTGACCGTCCCGGCGGGCGGTAAGGCCACCGTCTGGATCGCGGTCGCCGGCTCCGACCACGGCCTCTCCCAGGCGAACGGCGCGCTGCGCACCGCGCTGCACGACCCGGCCGGCCTGCTGGCCCGTAAGGTCGCGGCGCGCCGCGCCGTCGCCGCGAACACCGTCGTCGACCTGCCCGGCGACCGGCTCCTGCAGCAGAGCGTCGAGTGGAGCAAGCAGAACCTCGCCGACTCCGTGCAGGAGGCCCGCGACCTGAAGATGCGGGTCACCCATGAGGGCAAGGACTACCCGGCGCCCAAGGGCACCGTGGCCAAGGCCCGCTGGCTCGGCGCCGGCTGGCCGGACTACCCGTGGCTGTTCGGCACCGACGGGGAGTACACCGCCTACGCGACCGTGGCGGCCGGGCAGTTCTCCGCGATCGAGGACCACCTGCGGGCCGTCCGCGACACCAGCGACATCGTCAACGACCGCAGCGGCAAGGTGATCCACGAGGTCGTCTCGGACGGCTCGGTCTACTTCGGCGCGAACGGCGAGGCCGGCAACACCGACGAGACCGCGAAGTTCCCCAGCGCGGTCGCGCTGGTGTGGCGCTGGACCGGTGACCGGGCGTTCCTCGACTCGATGTACGACTTCGCCAAGCGCAACATGCGCTACATCGTGGAGAAGCTGGACGCCGACGGCGACGGCTGGCCCGAGGGGTCCGGCAACGTCGAGCGCGCCGGCATGGGCGTCGAGAAGCTGGACAACGCGGTGTACACCATCCGCGGCCTGCGGGACCTGGCCGACCTGGCCACCGCCGAGGGCGACGGCGCCACCGCCGCCTGGGCGGGCGGGCGCGCCGACGCGATGGAGAAGAAGTTCGAGGGCGCCTGGTGGTACGGCGGCGACACCGCCCAGTACGCCGACTCCATTGACAAGGCCGACGACCCGGCCAATGACAACACGAAGATCTTCCAGCGGCACTGGATCGGCGTGACCCCGATGGACGCCGAACTCGTCCGCCCCGGCCAGGTCACGCGTCCGCTCGCCGACGACCAGCACGCCCGGACGGCGCTGGCCCGGCGCGAGCAGTCCTGCTACACCGGCACCACCGGGCTCTACCACACGGGCACCGGTCCGACCTCGGCCGACGGCGGGAACAAGGGACCGTCGTGTGACGGCGTGGTCTCGTCCGTGCAGAGCGACCGCGAGGTCTTCTCGCTCGGCAACGGGATCATGGCCGTCGCCGAGGGCAACTACGGCCGCCTGGCCCAGCAGCGGACGTACACCACCGACAACGCCCGGATCCAGCTCGACCCGTCGCTGTGGGAGATGCCCGGCGCCATGCCGGAGATCGCGCCGAGCCCGGACTTCGACCCCGCCAACATCGACCGTCCCCTGACCGGACGCTCGATGGTCCTGCAGGCGTGGGGCGCGTACGGCAACCTCTGGCCGGTCGTCCACCAGCAGCTCGGCGTCTCCCCGGACATGGGCCGGGCGCGGCTGGAGGTCGTCCCGCAGGTGCCGCCGGGCCAGACCCGCGTCGCCGGACGTCACATCCGGATCGGCGGCGGCACGGTCGACGTCACCGCCGAGGCCGCCGGGAAGTCGCTGCGCACCACCGTGACCGGCCGGTCCGCCAAGGCGAGCCTGCTGATCGGCCAGGTCCTGCCGACCGGCGCGAAGGTCGCCGCGGTGACCCTCGACGGGCGCGCCGTGAAGTACCAGGTCCGCACGACCGCGCGCGGCACCGAGGTCGTGGCCGACGCCGGATCCGCGGGCGGCACCGCCGTGCTCGCCGTCACCCTCCGCTGAACCCGCGACGCCCCGCCCGGCCTCCCGGGCGGGGCGTCCCTTCGCCTGCCCCGTCCATCCCGGGCGGGGCGTCGCCTTGCCCACCCCCGGAGTCACCGTGTCCCAGTCCTCCCTCCATGAGCACCTGACCTGCGTCGCCGCGCCCACGCTCTGGCTCTCCCCGCCGAGCGGGCAGTTGACCGGCGGTGCCGACGGGCTGTACGTCGCGGACCGCCGGGTCCTGTCACGGCTCGTGCTGACCCTCGACGGAGCCGAGCCCGCGCCGGTCGACGCGACCCCCGTCGGCGCGGACGGCGCCCGCTTCACCGCGGCGCTCGGCGACCTGACGGTCGAGCGGACCCGTACGGTCGGCCCCGACGGCGGCACCGAGGAGATCCGCGTCCGCAACACGGGGACCGAGCCGGCCACGGTGGCCGTCGTGGTCGAGGCGGCCGCCGACCTCGCCGAGATCAGCGACGTCAAGGCGTGGCACGCCGGGGAGCCGGGCCGGGCGGGCGACCACGGCGACGGCGCCCGGGCGGGCGCGGTGGCGCTGCGCGACGGGGTCGCGCACACCGGCCCGGACGGCTACGCGGTGCTGCTGAGCGGGCGCCTGCGGGCCGAGCCGACCCTGAGACCGGGGGAGGAGTTCACGACCACGCTGACCGTACGGGCGACGCCCCCGCCGGTGGAGGGGTTCCGGCCGCTGCCGCCGGGTGCGCCGCCGCCCTGGTCGGCCGCGCCGCTCACCGTACGGTCCGCCGACCGGCGCCTGGACGCGCTGGTCGGTCAGGGGATCGCGGATCTCGGCGCGCTGCTGCTCGCCGACGAGGGCGACCTGTACTGCGGGGCCGGCAGCCCGTGGTACCTCACGCTGTTCGGCCGGGACTCCCTGTGGACCGCCCGGCTGGCCCTCCCGCTCGGGTACGAGCTCGCCGGCGGCACGCTGCGGACCCTGGCCCGGCACCAGGGCGTCCGCCACGACCCGGAGACGGAGGAGGCGCCCGGCAAGATCCCGCACGAGCTGCGGCCCGCGCACGCCGCGGGGTGGCTGCCGCCGGTGTACTACGGCACGGTCGACGCCACGCCGCTGTTCGTCACGACGCTCGCGGAGGCGTGGCGGTGGGGCATGCCGGCCGCCGAGGTCGAGGCGCTGCTGCCCGCCGCCGAGCGAGCGCTGGACTGGCTCGAGAGCTTCGGCGACGCCTTCGTGTCCTACACCGGGTCGCCGGACCGGCTCGTCAACCAGGGCTGGAAGGACTCCACCGACGGCGTCCAGCACGCCGACGGGCGTCCGGCGACGCCGCCGGTCGCCCTGTCGGAGGTCCAGGCGTACGCCTATCAGGCCGCCGTGCTCGGCGCCGACCTGCTCGACGCGTTCGGCCGGCCGGGCGGCGACCGCCGCCGGGAGTGGGCGGCGGCCCTCGCGGAGCGGTTCCGGGCGCGGTTCTGGGTGGACGGCTACCCGGCGATCGCGCTGGACGGGCGGGGAGAACCCGTGGACGGCCCGGCCTCCAACATGGGGCACCTGCTCGGCACCGGCCTGCTCACCCCGGCCGAGGAGGACCGGGTCGCGCCCCGGCTGGCCGAGCTGGAGTCCGGCTGGGGGCTGCGAACGCTGGGCACGGCCTCGGCGGGGTTCGACCCGCTGTCGTACCACCTCGGCTCGGTCTGGCCGCACGACACCGTGATCGCCGTGCTCGGCCTGGTCCGGGCCGGTCACCACGACGTGGCCGCGAGCCTGGCGCGCGGCCTGATCGCCGCCGCGCCGAGCTTCGATCATCGGCTGCCCGAGCTGTTCGGCGGCCAGGCCGCCCCGCCGGGTCACGGCTCGGGCGCGGAGTGGGAGCACCGGGCGGTCGCGCACTCCGGGCACAGCGGGCCGGCCGGCCCGGCGGG
>NZ_JBFAUT010000093.1:0-25017 GCF_040679475.1 Actinoallomurus sp. NPDC052274 | reverse complement strand
CCCAGCCCGGTCAGCCCGCGCCCGGTCAGCCCGCGCCCGGTCAGCCCGCGCCCGGTCAGCCCGCGCCCGGTCAGCCCGCGCCCGGTCAGGCCGGCGCGGCGCCGGACACGGGACCGACGTACTCTGCGCCGGGCTCCACCGGCGGGCCGAGCCTCCCCGGCCGGCCGGGCGTCTCCGGAGCCTCGCCCGCTGGCGGAGGGAGCCCCACCGGCGTACCCGGCGGTCCGGGTGGGCCGGGTCTGCCGGGCGTGCCCCAGGGGTCCACGCCGGGGCAGGAGAGCGATCCGTCCGCCGACGACGCGGCCAACGACCCCGCGCGGACCCAGCCCCCGCCCGAGCAGGAGTCCGGCTGGGTCGGCCCGTTCGACCGTTTCCGCCGTCGCTTCCCGCCGTCGTCCGGCGATTGACGCGCTCCCCGGCCTGAGAGCCGGGGAAGGGTCAGGACGGGCGGGTGGGCATGGAGATGGGGGCGGGGCGCCGGACGCGGTTGGCGGCGACCCGCGCGAGCACCGCCGGGGCGAACAGCGACGTCGGTGCGGCCATCAGCGCCAGTACGTGGACCAGGCGCTCGCACACCAGCGGGTCGACGTTGGCGGTGGCGACGACCTCGTCGACGTACGCGTTGATGACGCGGGTCCGGAGCCGTAGGGGCGCGGCCACCGTCTCCCGGTAACGCAGGTCCTCGCCGGTGGCGACGAGCCACGCTCCGGCGGCGCTCCGGGCGGCGCCGCGCTGGAAGCGACGTTCGAAGCCGGGACGGGCCTCGCGCAGGCAGCGGTCGAGGGTCAGGGCCGCGACGGCGGCCACGCTCATCCCCTGGCCGTAGATGGGGTTGAACGCGCAGGCCGCGTCGCCGGTGACGATGAACCCGCGCGGCCAGGACGGCAGCCGGTCGTAGTGCCGGCGGTGGTTGGCGGTCCGGCGGAACGCGACGATCGGCGTGAGCGGCTCGGCGTCGCGGATGGCCTCGTACAGGACGGGGCTGCGCAGGCCCTTGGCGAACTCCAGGAACGCCGTCTCCCCGGCCGGGCCGTAGTCGCGGCCCGCGCCGGACAGGCTGCAGATCCAGCGGCCGCCCTCCTGGGGGAACAGCCCGCCGGTGCGCCGCGTCGCGGGTGGGTCGGCCTGGAGGTACAGCGCCTTCCAACCGGGGGAGAAGCCGGGCGGTATGGCGTAACAGCGGCTGGCGTATCCGAGGAGCGGGTCCACTCGGGTCTCGGGCGGCGCCGGGTGACCGAGACGGGCGAGCCATTCCGGTGCCCGCGACGCGCGGCCGGTCGCGTCGACGACCAGGTCGGCGCGCAGTTCGCCCTCGTCGCCGAGGACGACCCCGGCGACGTCCCGGCCGTGGGGGACGAGGCCGGTCACCCGGTGCCCGTCAAGGACGTCGATGGGCTTGCGCGCACCGTCGGGCGGTCCGGTGAGCCGGTTCCGTACGGCCCAGTCGAGGAGCGGGCGGCTGAAGGTCAGCAGCCGCGTCACGTCGAAGCGTTCCCGCCAGCCCGCCGAGGTCAGCCAGAGGACGTCGGCGGGCACGCGGACCTCCTCGGCGCCGGCCGCCCGTAACGTGTCCTCCAGGCCGGGGAACAGCGCCTCGACGATCTCCCGGCCGCGCGTCCAGAGCACGTGCAGGTGCGGGGACTGCGGTACGCCCGGCCGGAACACCGGCTCGGCGGGGAACGGGTCGCGTTCGACGAGGGTGACGCGTTCGAAGTGGGCGGTCAGGACGCGGGCGGCGAGCAGGCCGGCCATGCTTCCGCCGACGACGATGGCGTGTTCGCGTTGCACTCAGGTCTCCGGTGGCGGGGGAGCGAGCTCCGGCTTATATGAAAACGCGGATATTGACCCTATGTGAAGGGCGCGCGGATACTCGGGTGAAGCGGATACTCGGGTGAACGAGCGAGGAGCCGGATCATGGCGACCACTGTCGGCGACCATTCACACGTCCCCTCTCGGACCCGTCATCACCGCATGGTGAAGAGCGAACTCACCGAGACTCCGCACCCGGCGTGGGCCCGGTCGATGGTCGATTCGCTCCGGCCGGACTGGACGGCGGTGCTCGAGGCGAAGATCTTCACCGAGACGGTCCACGGGCCGTTCCCGGAAGAGGCGTGGCGGCGGATCCTCCTTGACTTCTTCTGCGTCGTGGAGGCGTTCCCCAAGTACATGGGCGTCTATCTGGCCAAGACCACATTCGGTCAGGTCGCCGGGGACATCCTGGCCCGCGACTGGCTGATCGGGAACATCCGTACCGAGGCCCTGCACGCCCAGTGGTACGCCGACTGGGCGGCCGCGCACGGCATCGGCTTCGAGGAGTTGGTCTCGCACCGGGCCTGCCCGGAGGTCGGCGCCCTGTACGACTATCTGTGGTCGGTCTGCCATCGGGGCGGGCTGGCCGAGGCGTTCGGCGCGGTCAACTACGCGATCGAGGGGGTCACGGGGGAGTGGACGCGCCTGGTTCTTCCCGCGTTCCGCGAGAGGTACGGCGATGACGTGCCCGCCCTCCGCTGGCTGACCGAGCACGCGGAGTACGACGACGCGCACCCCCGGGAGGCGTTCGAGCTGATCAAGCTGACCGTCCGGGACGAGGCCGAGCAGGCGGAGGTCGAATCGGCCGTCCGCCGGTCGCTGGAGTTGTTCCGGCGAGCCTTCGACGCCAGTTACGAAAATCGGGCAATCCGGGTGAATATCCCGTAATGCACGCCTCAAAAGGGTAAAACCGCCCTAAGCCCCGGAGTAGTGCACTACTCAGAACAGGCAGCGACGTACCATTTTTCCTCCTTGACGCCCCGATGGCGGCCGAAGTGGACTGCATTCTCCCGTTCCTCGATGGGTATCTCGTAGTCGATCAATTTTGCCGTCGGCTGGGCCGTTGGAAGGGCTGCACATGCACGTCAATGCCATACGGACGCAATTGGCGCTCGGCGCGGTCACGGGGACCGCCCTGGTCATGACCACGGGTTGCAGTGGCGGCAACCGGGCTGCCGGAGAGAGCGCCGAGAAGATCAAAGTGGACGCCGCGGCGGCTCGTGTGCTGATCACGCCGGGCAACGGAACATCGGCCGTGCGTCCCGATCGATCCGTCGTCGTACGCGCCGCGAGCGGCCGGCTGGCCGACGTGGCACTCGACAGCGGCGGCCGGAACGTCTCCGGGGAGTACAACAAGAGCCGTACCGAGTGGCGGTCCCGGTGGGGCCTTGAGCCGGGAGCGAACATCACGGTCCGGGCCGTCGCCCAGAATGCCGACGGGCGAACGGCCACCGCGGTGAGCACCTTCCGTACCGAGGGGACGCCCAGCACGGTGACCGTGTCGCAGGATCCCGTCATGGAAGAGCGCCGGAAGGAGACCTACGGCGTCGGGCTGCCGATCATCTTGAACTTCGACAAGGCGATCAAGGACCGCGCGGCGGTCGAGAAGGCGCTCCAGGTGGTCGCCGACAAGCCGGTCGAGGGCGCGTGGCACTGGTTCGAGGACAACAAGCAGGTGGTCTACCGGCCCAAGTTCTTCTGGCCGGCCCACCAGACGGTGCGGCTCGTCGCCCACCTCACCGGCGTTCCCTTCGGGGACAACACCTACGGCACCAAGGACTTCACCCGGACGTACCGCATCGGCCGGGCACAGATCTCCCATCTCGACATCGCGGGGCACCACATGCGGGTCGACTGGGACGGCAGGCCGGTGCGCACGATCCCGATCAGCGCGGGCAACGGCGAGACCCACGAGTACACCACGACCAGTGGGATCCATCTCAACATGGAGAAGGACGAGGACGTCACGATGACCTCCCCGGGCCGTGGGCCCGGCGACCCCGGCTACTACAGCGAGCTGATCCACTACGCCGTCCGCGTCTCCAACGCCGGTGAGTACCTCCACCAGACACCGGGCGATGAGGGCTGCCTCGGCAACCGCAACTGCAGCCACGGCTGCATCCGTCAGTCCCGCGATGACGCGATCTGGTACTACAAGCACTCCCAGCCCGGCGACCCGGTCATCGCCACCGGGACGGACCGGCAGGTCGAGCCGGACAACGGCTGGTCGTTCTACCAGATGCCCTGGCGCAAGTGGCTCAAGGGCAGCGCCCTGCACCGCTGATTCCGGCTCGACCGACAGAAGTCAGCGGATGGTCATCCGCCCGGAAGACGGCCGTTCCGCCGCCTGGGCACCGTGCGAGGGTGAGCATCACCCGCCTGAGCGTGATCGCCGTCATCCTGCTCCCGACCTGTGTCGCGGCCACGGTGCCCACGCCGGCCCGGCGCCCGGGCGCGCGGGCCGCCGGCGCGGTCTTCGAACCGGCCCGGCGCTGCCACGCCGGAGCCGTCCCCGACTTCGACGGGGACGGCGTCCGTGACCTCGTCCTCGGCGCCCCGTACGCCACGAGCGGCGACCGCCGCCGGGCCGGGGCGGTCGCCGTCCGCTACGGGGGCCGGGCCGCCTGGCTGCGGCCGAGCCCCCCACAGACCGGCGCGGGGTTCGGCGGCACGCTCGCCGTCGGCGACTTCGACGGCGACCACTGCGCCGACCTGGCCGTGGCAGCCTCCGACCAGGGGCGGACGCGCCCCGGCGCCGACGGGACGGGGACGGTCACGGTCTACTTCGGCGCACCCGGCGGGCTGCGCCCGCGGCTGACCCTGAGCGTCCGGACCCTCGGCCGTACGCCGGCGAGCGACCGTTTCGGCGCCGCCCTCGCCGCGGCGGACCTGGACCACGACGGCCGGGACGACCTCGTGATCGGCATCCCCGGCCTCGCGGGCGGTGGTGGCGTCGCCCTGTTCACCCGCGGTATGCGCAGCGCCCGCCTGATCACCCAGCACACCTCCTGGGTGGGGCAACGGTCGAGCGAGACCGACGGCTTCGGCGCGGCCCTGGCCGTCGGCGCGTTCGGCGCCTTCGGCCGCGGGCGGCACCCGCAGATCGCCGTCGGCGCACCCGGCGACGGCACCGAGGCGTCGGGCGCGGTGACGGTCGTCGACCCGGCCGCGCACCGATCCCGGCGGATCACCGAGGACGGCCCAGGCGTACGCGGCGTCCCCGAACGCTACGACGAGTTCGGCGCGGCCCTGGCCGCCGGCGACTTCGACCACGACGGCACCGACGACCTCGCCATCGGAGTGCCGGGCGAGGACGACACCACGATGCCGGAGAACTTCGCCCAGGGCGCCGTGCACGTCGAGTACGGCTCCGGAGGCGAGGACGTGTGGAACCTCCAGCGGCCCGGCCCCGCGGACCGGCTGGGAGCCGCGCTGGCGGCCGCCGACCTGAACGGCGACGGCACGGCCGACCTCGCCGCGGGCGCCCCGGGCGGCGGCGTCGTCCAGATCCTCGACGGCCGTCGCCGGCGGGGCCTGCGGCGCGGCGCCCTCGTCTCCTCCCCGGTCGGGGGCACGGACCAGTTCGGCTGGTCCGTGGCGATCCGCGGCCGGGACCTGCTGATCGGCGCGCCGGGAGCCGGCGGCTTCGGCGGCACCGCGTTCCTGGTGCGCGGCTCCCGTACGACGACCGTGCAGGCGGGCGCGGCGGGCGAACTGCTCGGCTACGCCGTCTCCTGACCCGTCCTCCGGCCCGTCCCGGCCGGTGACCTCTGGGCGATCAGGGGCGGCGGGGCGCGCCCGCCGCCGCGGCCTGGGGAGCGCGCGGAGCCGGTACGGCGGAGCGGGAGAGACGGTGCGCGCCGTCGGCGACGGTGAAGCTCGCGGTGACGGTGCTGGGCGCGTTGCGCTTCGTCACGTACGGGAGCGTGTGAAAGTCGGCCCGTAGTTCCGTGGGCGTCAGCCGGGCGGCGATGAAGCCGCGGCGCTGGTCGGCGTAGGCGATGTGCGGGTTCTCGGCCAGTTCGATCGCGCGGGCGGCCGGAGCGTCGTAGCCGTCGCCGTCGCTCGTCACGGAGGTCGTCACCAGTTCGACGCCGACCCGCCGGGAGCCGGGGTCGTCGAAGTCGGTGAGCAGGTCGCTGGCGTAGTGGCAGTGGATGTCACCGGTCAGGACGACGGGGTTCCGGGCGCCCGAGGCGACGACGTCGCCCAGGACCCGGTCCCGTTCGGCGGTGTAGCCGTCCCAGGTGTCGAGGAGCACCTCTTTGCCCGGCCCGAGGTGGTAGTCGTGCTGGGCCATGAAGATCTGCTGGGCCAGCATGTTCCAGCGGGTACGGGACGCGCGCAGTCCGGCGGCGAGCCAGGCCCGCTGGGCGGCCCCGACCAGCACCCGGCCGGTGGCCAGGCGCGCGGAACAGCCCGCGCGTACGCCGTCGTCACACGGCTGGTCGTCCCGGAACTGCCGGGTGTCCAGGACGTGGAACGTCGTCAGGTCGCCCCAAGCCAGCCGCCGGTAGAGCCGCATGCCGGACCCGCGCGGCAGCGCGGAGCGGCGGAGCGGCAGGTGCTCGTAGTAGGCGCGGTAGCCCGCCCTCTTGCGCTGGGCGAAGTCCGGCCGGCCCGACGTTCCCGGATGGACGCCCGCCCAGTTGTTCTCGATCTCGTGGTCGTCGTTCACGGCGATCCACGGGGCCAGGGCGTGCAGCGCGCGCAGGTCCGGATCGGTCTTGTACTGCGCGTGCCTGAGCCGGAACTGGGCGAGCGTCTGGCACCGGTGCTCGGTGTGCGAGCGGACGATCGTTCCGGCCGAGTTCTTGTAGCCGCCCGGCGCGTACTCGTAGATGTAGTCCCCGAGGTGCAGGACGAGGTCGGGCTGCTGCTCGGCGAGACGCCGGTACGCCGTGAAGTAGCCCTGCTCGTAGTTGGAGCACGACACCACGCCGAACGCCAGGTCCGGTGCCGTGCCCGGAGCGGGCGCGGTCCGCGTCCGGCCGGTCGGCGAGAGATGGCCGCCCGTGCGGAACCGGTAGAAGTACTCCCGGCCCGGTCGCAGCCCGGCGGGCTCGACGTGCACGCTGTGCGCCCACGACGGCCGCGCGGTGGCGGTCCCGGACCGTACGACGCGGGTGAACCTCTCGTCCTCGGCGAGCTGCCATTCGACGTCGACGTCCCGGTCCGGCATGCCCCCGTGCCCGCCGTCGGCGAGCGGCCGGGGCGCCAGGCGGGTCCACAGGACGATGCCGTCGGCCGTGGGGTCGCCCGAGGCGACGCCCAGCGTGAACGGGTCGCCCGTCCGCCGGGAGGCCAGCGGCAGCCCGGCCGTGCCGATCAGGAAGCTGCGGCGTGTCAGATCCACGCCCTCAGTTCAGATCCCGCCGCTGAGGGCGGCGAGACGTGCCGCTGACCGGGCGGACAACATCCGGTGGACGCCACATGACCCGGATACCCACCTTTTTGTGGGTACTTGTGGGCTGGATCCGGTGGCCCGAAGCTTGGTCATGGACATTCCGCGCCGTCACGCCGGGTGGAAATCATTTCGTCCGGCGTGACGGCCGAACAAGAACACGGAGGGGTGGCGGTGCGTCAGGAGAGCGACCGGGAGCCGGCCAGTTTCTCCAGGCGCCGGTGGCCCCAGTCGGACAGCGGCGTCAACGCCTCGGACAGGTCGCGGCCGAATTCGGTCAGGGAGTACACGGTCTTCAGGGGCCGCTCGTCGTGCACCTCACGGTGGACGAGACCGTCGGCCTCCATCTCCCGGAGCGTCTGAGTCAGCACCTTCTCGGTGAGGCCGGGCAGTCGCCGGCGCAATTCACCGGGACGGTACGGACGCGATTCCAGCAGCCACAGCAGAATCGTCTTCCATTTGCCGTCGATCACGGCGATCGCGGCGGTGACTCCGCACACATTGGTGTCCTGCGCACGGCTGCGCGTCATCGTCATCCCCTCTGTCGATCCTGACCAGGAGTTGAATCATGCCCTTTGACGCTGAACATTCTGCCGTCACCGTGCTCGGTCTCGGCCCGATGGGCCGGGCGCTGGCCGGCGCCTTCCTCGACGCCGGGCTGCGCACGACCGTCTGGAACCGGACGGCGGGCAGGGACCGGGAGCTGACCGGGCGGGGCGCGGTCGGCGCCCCGTCACCCGAGACGGCGGTCGCCGCGAGCGGGCTGACCGTCATCTGCGTGGTCGACTACGACGCGGTGGACGCCATCCTGCGGCGCGACGCGGTCACCGACGCGCTGAAGGGGCGCACGGTCGTGAACCTGACCGCGGACACCCCCGACCGCGCACGGAAGACCGCGGCCTGGGCGGCCGAGCACGGCATCGGCTACCTCGACGGCGCGATCATGACGCCGGCCACCACGATCGGGACGCCGGCCTCGGCGTTCATCCACAGCGGCCCGGGGGAGCTCTACCGGGAGCACCGGCCGGCTCTGGAGGCTCTGGGCGGTACGCACACCCACCTCGGCGAGGAGATCGGCCGGGCGGCCGCGTACGACGTCGCGTTGCTCGACATCTTCTGGACGACGATGGCGGGCTACGCGCACGCGCTGGCGGTGGCGCGGGCGGAGGGGGTGACCGCGGGAGAGCTGGCGCCGTTCGCGCAGGGCATCGGCGCCTTCCTCCCCGCGCTCTTCGAGGAGTTCGCGCATGATGTGGACAGCGGTGGCTTCTCCGGCGAGATCAACCCGATCACGTCGGCGGCGTCGTCCATCGACCACATCGTGCACACGTCCGAGGCCCATGGCATCGAGGCGGGCGTGATGCGCGCGGTCCAGGACCTGGCGCGCCGCGTGATCGACCAGGGCCACGGCGCGGACGGGTTCGTCAGGATCACCGAGCTGCTGAACCCGCGCTAGGTGTATTGATCACGAGCGTTGTTGACGGTCGTAGGGGTGTCCGGCGAGCGGGTCAGCCGGTGGCGAGCCGCTCGTGGGTCTGCCAGGACGACGTGAGGTTCTTGCCCGAGCGGCGACAGCGGCCGGCGTTCAGCTGGACCCAGTCCTCGGTCCGTTTCGTCTTGGCCCCGAACCGCACGGTCGGCCCGTTGTCGACGGACTGCACGCCGCCGCCCTTGGACGAGAGCAGCGCAGTGCTGATGAAGCCGCCCGCCGACCCCGTCAGGTGGCCGCGAAGCTGCGCGCAGACCTCCCAGCCATCCTTCGGCGCCGTGTCGGCCAGGACGAACGTCCCGGAGTAGACCGTCCGGCAGACCGAGCCCCTGAAAATCACCGTCCCGGCGCCGGGCAGGCCGTACGTGCGGGTGTAGTCGCGGCAGCCCGGCGCCTTCGAGCCGGTGGAGCTCTTCTTCTTGGTCCTGGTGGGAGTCGGCGTCGGAGTCCGGCCCTGGTGCAGAGCGTCGTCCGGGGAGGTGCTCGCCGGGGACGACGGCTGCGATGACGGCGTCGCGGCGACGGCCACCGTCTTCCCGGGGCTCGCCGAGCCCCCGCCGTCGGGCCACAGCAACACGGCGAGGAGGAGCGCCACCAGGGCCGTCGCGGCGCCGGCGCCGACCGCCCAGCGCGCCGCCGAGCGCCGGGACGCGGGCGGCGCGGCGGCGCGGGAGGCGGTGCCGGCGCGGGACGCGGGCTCCGTCCCGCTCGGCATGGCGGGAGTCGCGCCGGGGTGGGGTCCCGGGTCGGTCCCGCTCGGCATGGCCGGGGTGGTTCCGGGCGGCGCGCCGGGGCGGGATGCCGGGTCCGTCTCGCCCGGCATGGCCGGGGTCGTGTCGGCGCGCTCGCCGGCCGGGCCCGGCACCGGGAGCCCGAAGGAGGACGGGACCGTCAGCGCGTCGACGGGCTCCTGCCCGAGCAGCGCGGCCTGGGCCTGCTGGGCGGTGGGCCGGCGTGCCGAGTCCTTGGCCAGACACGCGGCGACGACGGAGCGCAGCGGCTCCGGCAACGGGTCGAGGTCCGCGTCGCCGCGCACGATGCGCTCCATGACCCTGGGCACCGAGTCGTTGCCGAACGGCGGACGGCCGGTCGCGGCGAACAGGATCGTGGAGCCCCAGGCGAACATGTCGACCGGCGGCCCGATCTCGCCGCCCGCGATCTGCTCCGGCGCCATGTACGCGGGTGTGCCGAGGTTGTTGCTCTCGTTGCTGCGGGTGGTCCCGAGGGCGCGGGCGATGCCGAAGTCGATCACCCGTGGCCCGTCCGCGCCGAGCAGGACGTTCTGCGGGTTGAAATCGCGGTGCACGATCCCGGCCTTGTGGATCGCGGCGAGAGCGGTCAGCGTGCTGATCGCCAGCCGTTCCAGCGCGCCGCCCGACCGGGGACCCTCGGTGAGGATCTGCGCCCGCAGCGACCGGCCCTCGACGTACTCGCTGACGATGTACGGCTGGTCTCCGGCGAGGTCCGCGTCGAGCACCTGCGCGGTGCAGAACCGCGCGACCTTCTTGGCGGCGTCCAGCTCCCGGACGAACCGGTCACGCGCGTCCGGATGCGCCGCCGTGCGGGCGTGCAGAAGCTTGATCGCCACGTGCGTGCCGGCGTCGTCCCGACCGAGGTAGACGACTCCCTGCGTGCCCTCGCCGAGGCGCCCCACGAGGCGGTACGCCCCGAGCCGCGTGGGATCTCCCGGCCGCAGCGGATGACCCTCGGGCATCTGGTCGTCCTCCCGGTCTTACCGTCGGTCACGCGAGAGGTAACCATAGCGCCGGTCGCGCCGGCCGACACTCCGATGGGCCGAGCCGCCGGACGCCGGCGCGGTCGGCCGAGTCGAGTCCGCAGGACCCGGCGGCTCACCCCGGTCGAGCCGCGGGTGCCGGCGGCTCGGCACGGGCCGAGGCCGCGGGCTTCGGCGGGTCGGCTCGTGACGCGGCCGTGGACTTCGGCGGGTCAGCTCGTGGCGCGGCCGAGGGCGTACTGGTACAGGTGCTCCTGCTGGATGGAGCCGTCGGCCCGCTGCATGGTCGCGAAGTTGGCGATGAAGATCTCGTGCGCCGCCTCGACGCCCATGATCTCTATCGCCCGCTCGACGTTCGGCGAGGTCGTCATGGACTCCCAGGCGCTGTCCAGGGAGGCGAAGTCGTGCCGGTGGCTGACCTCCGCGCTGGCGAAGACGTCGAGTCCCGCCTCCACCATGACCTCGCGCAGCCGGTACAGGTCGTGCACGGGCGGGCCGTCCGTGGGCGGCGTGGGCACCCGGCCTCGTACGGCGCTGAGGAAGGCGCTCGCCTCGCGGCCCGCCCAGTTGTGCCACAGGCCGATGGCGACGACGCCGCCCGGCCGGGTGACCCGGGCCAGCTCCGCGATGGCCGCCGCGGGCGACCTGGCGTACTGGATGGCATCGAACGCCATCACCTGGTCGAAGCAGCCCCGGTCGTAGGGCAGCTCGGTGACCTCCGCGGCGCGCAGGTCCGCGTCCGGCAGCCGGTCCCGGGCGTACGACAGCAGGTCCGGCGAGGGGTCGAGTCCGGCGAGGTCCGCACCGGTGAACGCCGCGAGGCCCAGCGCCGTGCCGGTTCCGCAGCCCACGTGCAGCAGGCGGGTGCCGGGTTGCGGTCCCAGCGCCGCGAGCGTCGCGGCGTACAGGGGGCGGACCTGCTCCTCACGCACGCGCGTGCAGGGGGTGCCGCGCTGCTGACGGACCTGCACGGTCCCCATCGTCGCGTCCTCCGTGTCGACTGCCGATGACCCCATGGTCATGATCGGGTTCATCGAGTGCATCAGCATAATTGCTTACTTTTCAACTACATGTACGGCTTATCTACTACATACTCGCCATGTGACAAGGCGGGTTTCGTGTCCCACGCTCATCGGCCGTGCCGCCGAGCTCGACCGACTCGACGCCGCCCTGACCCAGGCGCAGGGCGGTTCGTCCGTCCTGCTCTTCGTCTCAGGGGACGCCGGGATCGGCAAGTCTCGGCTGGTCACGACCTTCACCGACCGCGCACGGTGGCGTGACGCGCTGGTCTTCACGGGCGGCTGCCTCGATCTGGCCGAGGGCGCCGCTCCGTACGCGCCGTTCGTCGCCGCGCTCCGGCCGCTGGCCGAGGAGCTCACGGCCGAGGAGCTGTCGCACGTCCTCGGCGACGCGCCACGCGAACTCGGCGCCCTGCTGCCCGAGCTCTGCGGACGGCCGCCGACCCGCCGGGACGGCGCGGAACGCGGACGGCTGTACGAACTCGCCCTGGGCCTGTTCCAGCGAATGGCCGCGTTGCGCCCGGCCGTCCTGGTCCTGGAGGACCTGCACTGGATCGACCCGGCCTCCGCCGACCTGCTGTCGCTGCTCGGCACGAACCTGCGCCGCTCCGGCCTGGTCGTCGTCGGAACGTACCGCAGCGACGAGGTGGTGCGCGGCCACCCCCTGCACGGCACCGTGCTGGAGCTGGAGCGCTCGGGAAACGCCGAGCGCATCGAGCTCAGCAACCTGTCCCGGGACGAGGTGGCCGCCCAGGTGGCCGGCATCCTCGGGACCCGTCCCGCCACCCGCCAGGTCGGCACGCTGTTCGACCGGTCGGAGGGGAACCCGTTCTTCGTCGAGGAGCTGGTCGCGGCCGGTCCGACCACCAAGGAGCTGCCCGCCAGCCTCCGCGAGGTGCTCCTGACCCGCGTCGAACGGCTCGCCCCGGAGACCCGGCGGGTCCTGCGCGCCGTCGCCACCATCGGCCGGGTCGGCGACGAGGAGCTGATCGCCGCGGTGACCGACCTGCCATCCGAGGCGCTGAACGAAGCGCTGCACGAGGCGGTCGCCCACCGGCTGCTCGTCGTCACGGACGACGGATACGACGTACGGCACGCGCTGCTGCGCGAGGCGCTGCACACCGAACTGCTGCCCGGCGAGCGCAGCCGGCTGCACGTCGCCGTCGCGACGGCCCTGGAGAAGCGGGGCCCGTCCGCCGAGCTCGCCCGCCACTGGCACGCCGCCGGCGACGCGGAACGGGCGCTCACCGGCTTCGTCGCGGCCGCGGCGGCCGCGGCGGCCGGCTACGCCTGGGCCATCGCCCTGGCGCACTACGAGCGTGCCATCCGCCTGTGGCCGGAGGTTCCCGACGCCGAGTCCCGCGCCGGGATGCCGCACGCGGAACTGCTGGGCCGCGCCGCCGAGGTCGCGCCGGCGGCGGGGGAGGTGGATCGGGCGGCCCGCCTCGTCGAGGAGGCGATGACCGAGGTCGACCCGGCGGCCGCGCCGACACGCGCGGCGAGCCTGTGGACGCTGATGGGGCGGGTCCGCTGGATGGCCGGGGACATGGCCGCCGCCTGCAAGGCGTACGACAGGGCGATCGCGCTGCTGCCCGCCGAGGCGTCGGCCCGCGAACGCGCCCGGGTCCGCGGGCTGCAGGGGCACGCGCTGATGATCCAGTGCCACTTCCGCGAGTCCGTGGCGTCCTGCCGCGAGGCGATCGAGGTCGCCGCCGCCGTCGGCGCCCGCGACATCGAAGGGCACGCCCGCAACACCATGGGCGTCAGTCTCGCCATGCTGGGCGAGATGACCGCCGGCCTCGCCGAACTCGCCGAGGCCCTGCGCAGCGCCAAGGAGCGCGAGGACGCCTGGGAGCTCGGCCGCGCGTACGTCAACTACACCGAAGCGCTGCTGTGGGCGGGGGACTGGGCGAAGGCCACGGAGCTCGGCATGGAGGGCGTGCGCACCTGCCGGCGCCTCGGGTACGGCCGGACGACCTGCATGTGCGCCGCCGGCAACACGCTCGCCGCGCTGATCCGGCTGGGCCGCTGGTCCGACGCGGACCGGCTCGTCGACGAGGTCATGGACATCGACGCGCCGCCGTGGCAGCGCTGGGGTGTCACGCTCGCCATGGCCGAGCTGCAGCTGCGCCGGGGCGACGCCGACGGCGCGCGGCGTCACCTCGCCACCCTCGCCGAGACCGTGGGCCGGACCGACGACCTGGACCTGGCCAGCTCCTACCACGCCTGCCGGGCCCGCCTGGCGATCCTCGAGCACGACCCGATGGCCGCGCGAAGCCACGTACGGGCGGGGCTCGACGTCATCCGCGGCAGCGAGTTCACCCGGATCGGGCCGGAGCTGTGCGCGTCGGGGATCCGGGTGGAGGCGGGGCTGCACGGCGACCCGACGCCGCTCCTGGAGGAGTGCCGGAAGACGCTCGCGGCGATGCCCAGGATGCCCGAGTCGGAGGCGTACGGTCTGCAGGCCGAGGCGGAGGCGAGTCGGCTGACGGGCCCGGATCCGGTCCTCTGGCGCTCCGTGATCGCCCTCTGGGACGATCTCGGCGAGACCTACCGGGCGGCGTACTGCCGGCTCCGCGAGGCCGAGGCGATCCTCGCCGTTCGCGGCCCGCGCGAGGCCGCGGCGTAGGCGCTGCGGACGGCCTGGGCCGCAGCCGACGCCCTCGGCGCCGGCGCCCTGCGGCCGGAGATCGAGGACCTCGCCCGGCGGGCGCGGCTCGACCTCGTCCCGGCGGAGGAGCCCGACCCCGCTGAGGAGACGGTGCCGGGGCTCACCGCGCGGGAGGTCGAGGTGCTCGCGCTGCTGAGCAGCGGGCGGACCAACCGGCAGATCGCCGAGACGCTGTTCATCAGCGAACGGACGGTCGGCGTCCACGTCTCCCGGATCCTGCACAAGCTCGGCGTGCCCAACCGCGGCGCCGCCGCCCACCTCTTCCGCGCGTCGAACTGACGGCGGCCGGCGCGACCGACGACCAGCGCCCGGGAGCGAACGATCGTGACCCGGGAGCGAACGATCACTGCTCGGGAGCGAACGATCAGAGCTTGGGAGCGGCGAACGATCAGAGCTTGGGAGTGAACGAGCCGCCGCGCAGGCCGGCGTCGACCAGCTCGACGGCCCGGGCCATGGCCGCCAGGCGGGTGCCCTCCCGGCGGTAGATCTCCAGCACCCCCTCGAGACCGTGGGCGGGGACCGTGTCCGCCAGCTCGGCGCGGGCGGTGCGGAAGCCCTCCCTCGCCGCCTCCAGATCCGCGGCGACGTGATGACGGGCCATGCGCGACAGCACGGTCGGATAACGCCGGAGCACGCCGTACCGGCGGTATTCGGGCGGCACCAGGTCGAAGAGCCAGGCCACCGCCGTGTCCTCGAATCTCTCGGTACCCGGCGGATGCACTCCCGAAGGCCAGCCGGGCGGTACGTACGCGGTCACGTTGTCAGGATATGTTCAACTCGAATACATGTTCGAGAAAAGGTAGGGGAAACTACCGCTCCGGCCTACTTATCCGAGTCATCGTCTGAATCGCGGCGCTTCGTGATTCTGATCGTGCCGGAGTCGAGATCGTCGCGGCCAGGGGTGCTGTGCGTGTGCAGCTCATGGCGGCGCGTCTTCTCCTTTTCCTGCTCCTCGAGCTGGATCTGCTTCCCCGCACCACCGAACGCGGCCTGCAGGTCCGCGAACATCCCAGGCCCGAACCCGGCACCGGACGACGAATCGCCCCGGATGGCCGACATCAGGCCACCGCCTCCACCGCTGCCGTCCTTCGGCCAGTCGATCACTTCCGGCTCAGGAGCGACGACGGGACGCTTACGCGGACGCCTACGGCGCCGTCGAAACGGTGACTTCACGCAACCTCCAACGATCGGCCGAGTGCCATGATTCCGCCCCGGCGCCCCGCCGATGGTATGCGCGATTCCAGGGATCTTGAATGCGCGGTCACCGCGATCTCGGACGGTACCCTGCGGAGGGTGTCCACCACACTGGCCGACATCATCACGATCCTGGAAGATCGCTACGATCCCGCCTGGGCGGAGTCCTGGGACGCCGTCGGCCTGGTCTGCGGTGATCCGGAGGCCGTCGTCCGCCGTGTCCTGTTCGCCGTGGACCCGGTGAGCGACGTGGTCGACGAGGCCCTGGACTGGCACGCCGACCTGATCGTCACCCATCACCCGCTCCTGCTGCGGCCCGTGCACGGAGTGCCGGCCACCACCCCGAAGGGCCGCGCCGTGCACCGGTTGATCACCGCCGGCACCGCCCTGTACACCGCGCACACCAACGCCGACGTCGCCGACCCCGGCGTGTCCGACGCGCTCGCCCGGGCCGTCGGCGTCACCGGGACCCTGCGACCGCTCAGCCCGTCCACCGAAGATCCACGCCGGGGGCTCGGCCGCGTCGGCGAGCTCCCCGCACCCCTCACGCTGCGGGAGTTCGCGGACGCCGCGGCCAAGGGCCTGCCCGCCACCGCCGCCGGACTGCGCGTCGCGGGCGACCCGGAGGCGGCGGTCCGTACGGTGGCGGTCTGCGGAGGAGCCGGCGACTCGCTGCTGGGCGCCGCCCGCGCCGCGGGCGCCGACGTCTACCTCACCGCCGACCTCCGCCACCATCCGGCGTCGGAGTTCCGCGAAGATGGAAGTACGGCACTCGTCGACGCCGCGCATTGGGCGACGGAATGGCCGTGGCTCGGCGACGCGGCGGCCGTGGTGCGACAGACTGGCGTGGAGACCCGGATCTCCACCGTCGTAACCGACGCGTGGACCTTTCGATCCCTTGAAGGAAGTACGTGAAAGCAGCACCTGAAGCCCAGATGCGGCTCCTCGACCTGCAGGAGCTGGACAGTCGGCTCGACCGGCTGGCCCACCGCAGGCGCACCCTCCCGGAGCTCGCCGAGATCACGAAGGTCGAGGAGCGCATCGGCGGAGTCGCCGACGCGCTCGTCGCCGCGCAGACCGAGATCAGCGACATCGACCGGGAGCAGAAGAAGGCCGAGCAGGACGTCGACCAGGTACGCGCCCGCGCCGACCGGGACCAGAAGCGACTCGACTCCGGGCAGGTGTCCTCGGCCCGCGACCTGGAGAACCTCCAGTCCGAGATCGTGTCCCTGCAGAAGCGGCAGGCCGACCTCGAGGACATCGTGCTCGAGGTGATGGAGCGCCGCGAGGAGGCCGAGAACCGCCTGCGCGCCGCCGAGGCGGACAAGGAGGGGGCCGACAAGGAGCTGACCGAGCTGGCCGAGCGCCGCGACGCCGCCTACCAGGAGATCGACGGCGAGGCCGAGCTGGTCCGTACGGCGCGGGCCGGTGTCGCCGACGACATCCCCGGCGACCTGCTCAAGCTCTACGAGAAGCTGCGCGAGCAGCACCGGGGCGTCGCCGCCGCGGCCCTGCTGCGCGGCCAGTGCCAGGGCTGCCACCTGCAGCTCAACACCGTCGAGCTGAACGCCATCCGCGCGGCCGCCGAAGACGACGTCATCCGCTGCGAGGAGTGCCGCCGAATCCTCGTCCGCACCCCGGAATCCGGCCTGTGAAGCTGATCATCGAGGCCGACGGCGGGTCGCGCGGCAACCCCGGACCGGCCGGGTACGGCTCGGTGGTCCGGGACGCCCTCACGGGCCAGGTCCTCGCCGAGCGGGCCGAGTCCCTCGGCGTGGCCACCAACAACGTCGCCGAGTACCGCGGGCTCATCGCGGGCCTGGAGGCCGCGGCGGAGCTCTCCGCCGGCGCCGACGTCGAGGTCCGGATGGACTCCAAGCTCGTCGTCGAGCAGATGTCCGGCCGCTGGAAGATCAAGCATCCGGACATGAAGCCGCTGGCGCTCCAGGCGCAGCGGCTGGCCTCGCGGCTGCGTTCGGTCCGCTACACGTGGATCCCCCGGGAACGCAACAAGCACGCCGACCGGCTCGCCAACGAGGCCATGGACGCCGCCGCCGAGGGCCGTACGTGGGCGCCGTCCGCGATCGAGGAGGACGAGCCGGACCCGCAGCCGCCCACCGCCACCACGGGCTGGGCGCAGCCGACCACGGAGCCGACGACGACGCTGCTGCTCCGGCACGGCGAGACGCCGTACTCAGGGGAGCGGCGGTTCGCCGGCATCGGCGACATCCCGCTCACCGACACCGGCCTGGCTCAGGCCCGCGCCGCGGGGAAGGCCCTCGCCGGTCGCGGCATCGACGCGATCGTCACATCGCCGCTCAAGCGGACGGCGCAGACCGCCGAGGAGGTCGCCCAGGCCCTCGACGTCCCGGTCCGCGTCGAGGACGACCTGCGCGAGACCGACTTCGGCGACTGGGAGGGCTACACGTTCGCCGAGGTGCGCGAACGCTGGCCCGCGGAGATGGACGCCTGGCTCGCCGACCCGTCCGTCGCGCCGCCCTACGGCGAGAGCTTCGCGGCCACCCTGAAACGCGTGCAGACCGCCCGCGACAAGCTGCTCGTCCGCTTCCGGAAGCAGAAGATCCTCGTCGTGTCGCACGTCACGCCGATCAAGACGCTCGTACGCCTGGCGCTGGACGCCCCACCCTCCGCGCTCTACCGGATGCATCTGGACGTCGGATCCCTGTCGGTCGTCGACTGGTACGCCGACGGCCCCGCCGTCGTACGGTCCCTCAACGACACCCACCACCTGCGTCAGGGTGCCGAACCGGGCCTTTGGTAAAATCTTGAATGACGGACGAGTCGGCCGGACGGTCGCGTCGGAGTTCCGCTCCGACGAGGAAGGTCCGGGCTCCACCGGGCAGGGTGGTCGGTAACGCCGACCCGGGGTGACCCGCGGGAAAGTGCCACAGAGAACAGACCGCCTCCGCGTGCGGAGGTAAGGGTGAAACGGTGGTGTAAGAGACCACCAGCGCCCCAGGTGACTGGGGCGGCTCGGCAAACCCCACCCGGAGCAAGGTCAAGAAGGACCCGCCACGCGGGTCCGCGCAGGCGTTCGAGGGCGGCCCGCCCGAGCCTGCGGGTAGACCGCTCGAGGCCGCCGGCAACGGCGGCCCTAGATGGATGACCGTCGCTCCGCGCGAGCGGAGGCACAGAACCCGGCCTACAGGCCGACTCGTCCGTCATCCAGTCCCCTGACCTGGGGTGCAGTACGTCAGGCACCCCCTGTCAGGGCACTTCGAGGGCACATCGAGCGCGAGCTTGAACGCCTTGTCGAGCGCGTCACAGGCCCCGGCACCAGATGCCCGTACAGGTCCACCGTCGTCGTGATCGACTTGTGCCCGAGCCGCCGCGACACCTCGGAGATCGGTACGCCCTCGGGCGCCGTACCGGCGAAGGTGTGCCGCAGATCGTGGAACGTGGTGTCCTCGGGTAGGCCGACCGCCTTGACCGCCGGCTTCCATATCGGCTTGTTGTAGTAGTCCCGCCGCAGCAGACCACGACGCGGAGTACGGACACCACCGCCTCCTTTAGTGGCTGACTGGACCAAGGCTGTGGTGGAGCAACTCCAGGTCGCAGACGAAACAGACTGGGTCTTGATTGGCGGCGCGACCGATCCAGGTGGCGTATGCGCCATCCCCCATACCACATGCAAACAGGATGATGTTCAGTTCAACATCATTGGTCGCGAGTTCGACGCCGGCATCTTCGAAAATGACAGCGCCAACGTCCATCCAGAGCTGTTCATCGAATTGCATCTGGTGAAGCTGTCCGCGCGCTGAAGCGTCCAGGAAGCAGGCGACGCCCCCATCCACGCCGAATCCAAAGAACTCATCGTCTTCCATTCTCTCGACCTCTTGACCAGGTTGCAGCGCGAGTTCCCAGGACACGACGGGCTCGTCGGAGACGCTCAGCTTGGCGGCGTTTACCAGCCGCATCGGCGAGGGGCGGCCTCGGGTCGGCGATTCGTCCCAGTGGGAGATCGACAAGCTAACGGGGTACCGTCCCGGCGGGACGGTCACAGTAAAGGGCTGTACGCTCCGAGGCACTGGCCGGCCAGGATCTTGGGCGATCAGCCTACCGGTTGCGAGCTTAAGATCCCCAATGTGCTGGACGTCGATGACAGAATGACGGCCATCCTCCCACGCGTACCGGGTCCCGGCATTAAACATTTGATCGATGTCCAACGGCGGTCGCATCATGCGCAGAATGATCGCATAACGATGCAGCGACCGAATGGCCGGGCTCGCCTCGCACGACCGCATGCCCGTGCCACAACGTGCCAGTAAGGCCAGTGATCTACGGGGGCTGAGTCCGAACGTGCTGGCACCGACGAGGATGCCGGTGGTGGCGGTGGTGATCGGCCCGACGATCAGCCCGATGACGAGGCCGAGAACGCCGCTGATGGCGCCGAGGATGTAAGCGCCCACGACGGCGCTGATGACCCTGCCGGCAGCGCGGATCTCGGTTGACGGCATGACGCCGGATCCAGGAGCATCCGCCGGTGATCACGATCCGCATGAACGACGATGCGGCCGACGCCCTGAGGCTTCTTACCGGCGCCGCGCCCGCGGACGCGTACCCGGAGTTGGACGATCAGCTGCGCGAGATGCTCGACCGGGGGCTCACCCGAAACGACGACGCCCTCGTCTTCGTGATCAATGATCGGGGCGGGGCCAAGCTGACGGCCGGCTCACGCGAGGCCATGGCCCGGATGGGCTGGGACACCACGCAGTACGAGTGTCAGGCCAGCAGTTTCCACCTGGAGGATCACGCTCCGGTCACCGTCGACGTCGTCGACGGTGACCTGAACATCAGCCGGGAAGACCAGGTGGTGATGCTCCGACTCGGCCTGCGGGTGGCCGACGGCGTCGGACGGCTCGTTCGCGCGCTTCCCGATCCGGTTCCGGTCAGGTGCATCATCGGCGCGGGATCGACCAATGGGACCTTCCGTTTCCACCAGATTCGGGAAGGGGAGACCTGGCTCGCCGACGACCTCGACCGCTACCAACATGAAATGCTCGTGGTCGTCGACATCGAGCCCTGACGACGGATGAGTCGACTCGTCGGTCGGGTCACGCGCGCCGATCAGCCGAGGCGCTGACGCTCCCAATCGGCTCTGCTCAGCGCGTATTCGACCTCACCGTGTTCGGAGCCTTCGATGGGATCCAACCCTTCAGGGTGGAAGGTGCGCACCAGTGTCAGGCCGGCCTTCTCCAGCACGCGCCGAGAGCCGGCGTTGACCGTCATCGTCTCCGCGACCACGCGTTCCACCCCCTGCTCGGTGAAGCCTTTGTCGATCAGCGCACGTGACCCCTCGGTGGCGTAGCCCTTGCCCCACGCCGACCTGAGCAGCCGGTAGCCGAGTTCGATCTCGCCATCACGCGGTTCGTTCACGCGCGGCCGAAAGTGGAACCAGCCCAGAAACCGTCCGGTGGTCTTCTCCTCCGCCGCCCAGAACCCGAGATCTTCGAACCGCTCGTAATAGCCGAGGAACCCGGGCAGAACCCGGCTGCGGATCTCTTCGCGGGAACTCGGCCTGCCGCCGGTGAGGTAGCGCATGACCTCGGGATCGCCATTCAGCTCGACCAGATTGTCTTCGTCGGCCGCGGTGAAACGGCGAAGTATCAGGCGGTCGGTCTCCAGAAAGAGGGTCATGCCTCGATCATCCCGCCTTCGAGATCCGTGGTCATGCGGCTCAGGTGCCTTCGATTTCCGCTCTCAACCAAGCGGACGGCGGTCGGTAGGGTGCCGGCGTGCTCGTCTCTCAGTACACCTACTTCGCCCTGACCTCGACACGGATGCCGGCGACCGAGATCACCGCGCGGCTGGGGATCGAGCCCGACGAGGTCACGGTGCGCGGTAGTCGTCTTGCCCGACCGCCTCGGCCGGTCGCCCACGAGTGGCGTGTCGTCTGCCGCAAACCCGGCTTGACCGTCGACGAGCAGATGGCCCGGATCATCGACAGGCTGTTCGGCCACGCCGAGCGCATTGGCGCCCTGGCCGTCGAGCTCGACCGTGTCGATGGAGACTCGGGGACCGGGAGATTGCAGGTCGTGCGGATATTCGAGCATCCGGAGGGTGCGACCAGCCCGGTCGACGGCCTTGAGAAGCACTCTGAACAACACCGGTTGCTCGGCTGGCACCTTGATGCGCGGACCTTGGAATTCCTCCGGCTGACGCGTGCGGAGCTGGACGTGGACGAATACGCCGACGGATGACGGACACCAGACGTGTCACGCCACCATGTTCCACTCGCCGGCTCGAACACGGCCGGATCCCAGACGCCGTCGTAGCGGTGCCAAAGGGGGTCTTCGGGGATCAGGCGGTAGCGGCGAGTGCGCCATCGCTTCGGCGGACGTCGTCGGGATGCAGCAACTCGGCCATCTCGGCGTCGGTCCAGATGCCGGGATCGTCGAGGGAGAGGACCGCCAGGCCGCCGAAGTTGCTGATGCTCACCACCAGCCGGCGGTGGGTAACGGTGGCGTGCGCGGGAATCTCGATGCGACCGTGGAGGGCGGTGTCCTGAACATCCCGGTCCAAGTCGCATCGGCAGGTGAAATCGCTGTCGAGGCGCTGGACGAGCCGCTCGAAGCGGGCCCGGGCTCGCTGATGGTCGTACCCGGCCGGGAAATCGAGGCGCGTCGAGTCATCCAATGAGCGCAGCAACTGCCAGAGCTCGACGTCATCGGCGAGCATCTGGTCATTGTGACCGGCCGCCCTGCTCGGCGGCTCCCTCGTACCGAAGTCTCGGGGAACACCTCCCAGCCGCCCGCCTGATCCCGATTCACCAGAACAAGCGTGCCCGGCGGGGCTGCGTTCACCGAGTGTTCTGCACACCCCATCCGTTGACACCCACCCGCCGACGGCGAGCGCTGCGATGTTGCCGCCGCTCGTGACCCGGAGAATCCGGCTATCCGGACATCGGGCCGGACGCACCGGCGGCAACCGATCAACGGCGATGGCAACCCGTCAGCAGCGGGGGCCGTCTTCGGAGGTGTCGACGATCGCCCACCGTCCTGTGCTCGGCTGGTCCGATCGCAATCCTTGCTTCCTTGAGCAGGCTGCCATCAGAAGGCGGTGGTCGTTCCGGCCTTCGGCCGTGGGCCGGGACAGGTCCTACCGGACGCGGTCTGAGCTTCCGGTGCCGCGGTCCGCGGAGGGGGCTCGATCGGCGTTCGCGAGCGAAATGCTCGGGGAACGGCCGAGGTCCGCGCTGGCATGTCGCCTTTGTGACTGTGTGTGCTCGCGGTCACCGAGCGTTCGGTCCGCCCATCCCGGCGCGTCTGGGCGCGGCGTGGGCAGGTGCCGGCCGACGCGTGTGGTCGAGTGCGGGTACCGCCCAGCGTGTGTGTGGGGTGCGGGTGTCGGGCGGCGCGTGTGGACGGGTGCGGGCCGGCGCGTCTGAGCGTGTGCGGGTGCCGGGCGCCGCGCCGACGGTCAGGAAGGGGGGCGTACGACGGAGATGGCGGTGAGGATCAGGCCGTCGCGGACGAGCCAGCGGCCGGTGAAGCCGGTCAGCGGGCGGCCGTCGACCTGCGGGGGAGGGACGGTCAGCGCGGCGGTGAAGGTTCCGGCCTCGGGGTCCACGGTGATGCTCGCGCCCTCGAAGTCCAGCCAACGCCGGGTCAGCGGAAACCACGCCTTGTAGACCGACTCCTTGGCGCTGAACAGCAGGCGGTCCCAGCGCACGCCGGAGTCGGCGGCGAGCAGGTCGGTCAGCCAGGCGCGCTCTTCGGGGCGGGACACGGCCCCCAGGACGCCGTCGGGGAGCGGGCCGTTGGGCTCGGCGTCGATGCCGATCGTCTGGACGTCGCGGGACCGGGCGACCGCGGACGCCCGGTAGCCGTCGCAGTGAGTCATGCTGCCCACGACTCCGTCCGGCCAGATCGGCGCGCCGCGTTCGCCCCGGAGGAGGGGCGCGGGGGCGACGCCGAGGCGCGCGAAGGCCGTACGGGCGCACGCCCGTACGGTGGTGAACTCCCTGCGGCGCTTGTCGACGGCGCGGGCGAGCAGCGCCTCCTCTTCGGGGAACAGCGTCGTCGCGGGCGCGTCGTCGAAGGTGTCCTCGCCCACCGCCTCCGGCGGCAGCAACTCCTCGATCATGGCGTCGGAAGGATCTGCCGCGGGGACGGCGCCGCCGGGCGTTTCTGCCACTCGCGCGGGTAGCCGACCGAGACCTCCTCGAAGCGCACACCGTCGTGGTAGGTCGTGCGCGGGATGTGCAGGTGGCCGTAGACGGCCACGGCCGCCCGGAAACGCAGGTGCCAGTCGGCGGTGCGCTCGGTGCCGCACCACTGGGCGAACACCGGGTGGCGCAGGATCCGGGTCGGCTCCCGTACCAGGGGATAGTGATTCATCAGTACGGTCGGCAGCTCCGGGTCCAGCGCCGCCAGGCGCTCCTCGGTCGCCGCCAGCCGGGCCCGGCACCACGCGTCGCGGGTGGGGTACGGGTCCGGGTGCAGCAGCATCTCGTCGGTGCAGACCACACCCTCCTCGTAGGCCTGCGCCAGCGCGGCCTCCTTGGTCGTGACGCCGTCGGGGCGGAACGTGTAGTCGTAGAGCAGGAAGAGCGGCGCGACGACGGCCGGGCCGCCCGGACCTCGCCAGACCGCGTACGGATCCTCCGGAGTGAGCACGCCCATGGCCCGGCACAGCTCGACGAGGTGCAGGTAGCGTGCCTCGCCGCGCAGCCCGGTGGCGTCGCGCGGGTGGGTCCACAGCTCGTGGTTGCCGGGTGCCCACACGACCGTCGCGAACCGTCGTCGCAGCGTGTCCAGCGCCCACGCGATGTCGTCGAGCTTCTCGCCGACGTCACCGGCGACGAGCAGCCAGTCGTCATCCGAACGCGGACGCAGCTCCTCCACCAGCTTCCGGTTCTCCGAGTAGGAGACGTGCAGGTCGCTGATGGCGAAGAGCTTCGCGCCCTCTCCCGGCGTGCCGATCACATCCGTGATGCTACGGCGGATCTTGCCGGAGCGGACCCCCTCACCATCCCCGCTCGAGCAGCCGTCGACGTCGAGGGAGCGGTAGCGGCCGCTTTCGGTCAGGCCGCCGCTGCACAGCTGCCCGTCCGGCAGGCCCGCCTGGAAGTTGCCGCCGAGGCCGTTGCGGTACAGCCCGTTCCAGTTCCACATGGCGTTCGGGTTGTCCTGCCAGGCCTGCCAGCACATCGGGTCCTGCTGCTGCATCGCGGGGTCCTGGAAGTCGCTTCCCCAGCGCAGCCAGCAGCCGTAGTTGCGGGAGGCGGGGTCGACGACCGAGCCGTGGGCGAAGGCGGCGTCGGCCCAGGGGATCAGGAACAGCACTACCGCCGACTTTCAGCGTCTCGGTACGTCGGAGACCGAGCATGAGTCGAGCCGCGGTGACGGGGGCGTGGTCACCGCCACCGCGGCTCGGTCCGTTCGCGCGATCGGGCCGGGGGCTCGGTCACGCGGGCTTGTCGAACGCGCCGTCGACCTTCGCGCAGATCTCCCGCGCCTCGTCGGGGTAGCGTCCGATCAGTCGGTGCAACTCGGCGAGCTCGGCGTCGCGGCGAAGGTGTCCGACCACGGTCATCTCGTCAAGGATCTGCCGGAACTCGCTCAGCTCCTGGTCGTAGCTCATGCGGCCCTACCTTCTTGACTGGGTTGAGCGAGCCGTTCGTAGGGTTGGCTCACCCAGGGGTGTCGGGTGTGGCTTTCATGCGGCTGCCGA
>NZ_JBFAUT010000092.1:0-25611 GCF_040679475.1 Actinoallomurus sp. NPDC052274 | reverse complement strand
CGCAGACCTGCGTGCAGCAGAAGAAGCCGGCCGTGCAGGTCCAGTCGTACAAGGACCAGCCGACGTCGATCCTGGCGGTGCGGTCGGGCCGGGCGCCACGTCGGGAGCCTGCCGGGCCAGCGCCTCGAGGGCCTCGCTCGCCGTGTCGAGGGACGACCGGTGCTGGTGCAGCGCCGCGTGCTCGGCGTCCACGAGGGTGAGCGCCCGGGGCAGGTCCTCGGCGTGCACCGCCCGCATGATCGCCTGAGCGGCACGGAGCCCGTACCCGCTCATGAGCGCTCGGTAGGTGAGCAGGGCGTGGCGGTGCCGGTCCTCGAACCGGCGGTAGCCGGCGGCGGTTCGCGTGGCGGGCGGCAGGATGCCCGCCTCCTCATAGTTGCGGATCTGCTGTGTCGAGACACCCGCCAGGCGCGCCAGATCGATGGAGCGGAGCCCCGTCCGCCCGCCAAGTTCGGTCATGGGACCTCCTTCGTCGGTCCCATGACCATGGTGCCGTGCCGATCGATTCCCCTGCTTCGCCCGGTCATGAGGTGAAGAGTACGGCCGCGTACCCGGCATGATCCGCCGGCCCGGCAGCCCCGAGTCGCCGCGTCTCGACGCCGGGCGCCGGGTCACTGACGGCTCGGCGGAGGACACCGGCCCGTCGATGGCCCGGTGTCAGGTGATGAGCAGGTTCAGGGCCAGGGCGGTCATCACCAGGCTGGAGACGAGCGCGGTGACGAGCCGCCCCCGGGCGCCGGTCAGCGCCCGGCCGAGGAGCACGCCGCCGCCGGCCAGCAGCAACTGCCAGCTCGCGGACGCCGCGAAGGCGGCCAGGACGAACACCGCCCGGCGCGGCTGGTCGGCGGCCACCGTGTTCTGGCCGCCCAGCACGAGCGCCGCGAAGTAGACGACGGTGGTCGGGTTCAGCATCGTGATCGCCAGCAGTCCCAGGTAGGCCCGGCCGGGACCCATCGGCGGCCCGGCGGCCCGAGCGGGTGCCGCGCGTTCGCGGTACCGGGCCACCGCCCCGGCCAGTCCCCGGACGGCCAGCACGATCAGTACGAGGGCCGAACACCAGCGCAGCGGAACCAGCACCGGCCGGATCGTGGCGGCGACGGCGGAGCCTCCCACCGTCGCGACCAGCGCGTACAGGCCGTCGGCCGTGGCCACGCCGAGCGCGGCGCACGCGCCGGTCGTCAAGGACGTCCGGGTGGTCAGCGCGATGAGGTAGGCGGCGACCGCTCCGACGGGGACCGCGATGCCGTAGCCGGCGAGCAGTCCCGCGACCAGGGCGGCGATCACGGCCGGGCGGCGATCGGCCTCCGTGGCCGGCCCTGCTGCCGCTGGACCCGCACCGGTCGGACGGCGGTGGTCGGCGGCAGTACGGCGCTGGTCGTGGTCATGTGCGGATCGTGCCTGCCGTCCGGCCCGCCCGGCAACCGGTTTTCGGCCCACGCGACGCCCCCGAACAGCCGCGACGCGTGACCGCCCGTACCATGACGATCGCCAGAGGCGATCCCGCACGAACGAACGGGGGAGCGACCCCTCGCGGACGTCCAGTCGGGGCTGGGCCCGTTCGTCGCCGTCTACCTCGTGACGATCCACGGCTGGAATCCCGCGGGGATCGGCCTCGTCATGACGATCGCCGGCCTCGCCACGATCGTCGCGCAGACGCCGGCGGGCGCGGCGATCGACCGAACCCGTCGGAAACGAGCCTGGATCATCGGCGCGGCCGCCCTGGTCTCCGTCGCGGCAGTCGTCGTGACCCTGGCGCCGACGTTTCCGGTGGTGACCATGACGCTGGTCGTCAGCGGCATGGCGGCCGCGGTGTTCCCACCGGCGCTGGCCGCGATCGCTCTCGGCCTGGTGGGGCCGGAACGGTTCACCTATCGCATGGGGCGGGTCCAGGCGTTCAATCATGGCGGCAACGTGGTCGCCGCCCTCGTGGCCGGAGCGGTGGGATACCTCCTGACCTCCCGTGCGGTCTTCTGGCTGATCGGCCTGCTCGGACTCGGGGCCGTTCTTGCCGCGTGCTCGATCAGGGGGCGGCTGATCGACAACGATCTGGCGCGAGGGTTCCGGCCGCACGCCGAGCCCGGGGAACGGCCCTCCGCGTGGCGGGCGCTGTTCACGCTGTCGGACAACGCGTTCTACCTGCTGTCGGTTCAGGTCCTCGACGGTGTGGGCGCCGGGATCTTCGACGCGCTGTTCCCCCTGGTGATCGCCGACCTGACGCGTGGCACCGGCCGCTCACGCTGTTCGCCGTCGCCGTCCCCGAGACCGCCGAACGAAGGCGCCTTCCGTACTACCTCGAATCGAGCTAGTGTCGTTCCGTGTCTCGTCGTTGGTCGACCGGCCTGCTCGGCCTGTGGGTGACGCTGACGCTCGGCGTCCCGTTCCTGCTGATCTCCGTCGCCGGGCGTGCGCTTCCCGCCGACGTGCTGACCTGCGTCCGCTTCGCGCTCGCCGGCCTGACCCTCCTGACGGTCATGGCCGTGCGCCGCGGCCCGGCGCGGGCGGCCGCCGACGTCGCCGGACTGTTGTGCGCCAAGCCGGGCGAGACGCTCGCCGTCGGAGCGTGCAGCGCCGCACTCCCCTCCGTCCTGATCAGCCTGGGCGAACACCATGTGGCGAGCGGCGTGACGGCGCTGCTCCTGGCCGGCACGCCGATCTGGATCGCCGTCGGCGGCCATGTCCTGCTGCCCGCGGAGCGCCTGCGCCCGTACCAAGCGGCGTGCCTGGCCGTCGCCCTGGGCGGGACGGCGCTGCTGACGACCGGTGCGCCCGGCGGGTTCACCGTCTGGTCGGTGCTCCCGCTGGCCGCCGCGGTGGGTTACGCGGCCGGCAACCTGCTCGTACGCGGCCGCCTCCGGCACGACGACGCGCTCACCCTCACCTGTGCGCAGATGACGGTGGCGACCGTCATGGCCGCGCCGTTCGCCGCCGCGCACCTGTCCCGGATCACCTGGCGGCCCGGCCCGTGGCTGGCCACCGTCCTCCTCGGCGTCGTGTGCTCCGGACTGGGCTGGCTCGCCAACACCGTCCTCATGCAGCGAGTGAGCGCCGTACGCGCCTCCCTCGTCTCCTTCGCCGCGCCGGTGGTCTCCGTCCTTCTCGGGGCGATCGTCCTGGGCGAGCACCTATCATCGCTACAGTCGGCGGCGGCCGGGGTCGTACTGGCGGCCATCATGGCGTTCGGCGTCCTGTCCCGTGCGACCGCGCGGCCGAGCGCCCGTCGGGAGGTGCGCGCCATCCTCGAACTCGCGATCCTCGGATTCCTCTCCGAGCACGCGATGCACGCCTACGAGCTGCGCAAGCGGATCACCGTGCTGGTGGGGCACGTACGGCCGGTCAGCGACGGCTCCCTGTACCCCGCGCTGCAGCGACTGCGGCGGCAGGGCCTGGTGACGCGCCGTCCCGAACCCGGCTCAGGGGGACCGGCTCGTCAGGTCTTCGAGCTGACCGATGAGGGACAGGCCGAACTCCGGCGTCGCCTCACCGAGCCGGACGAGCTGGAGATCACCGACCGCAACAAGTACTTCGTTCTGCTGGCCTTCCTGCATCTGCTGCCGTCCAAGCAGGCGCAGGCCACGGTGCTCCGCCGGCGTCTGGAGTTCCTGGACGACCCGGGACGCGGATTCTTCGTCCACGACGACCGTGTGCTGCGCCAGGACGAGCTCACGTCTCCGTTCCGATCCGGTATTCAGCACATCGCCCGGGCCACCACCTCGGCCGAGCGGGCGTGGCTCGGCGAGATGCTCGGCAGGATGGAGGAGGCTCCGGACACCGCCTCCTGAGACCGGCCCGGCACGTGCCCGCGGACCTCGACCGGTTCCGCCCCTGCGGCCCCCGCCGTGCGAGCCTCGTGCGATGCTGTCGGCCGTGGAAGATCATGGAGGCCACGACTCCGTCCGCCGCGGCTACGACGCGGTGGCCGAGGACTACTTCGCGGGATTCCGCGACGAGCTCGCGGGCAAGCCGCTGGACCGGGCGCTGCTGACGTCCCTGATCGAGCAGGCCGGCCGGGACGCGCCGATCGCCGACCTGGGCTGCGGCCCGGGGCACGTCGCGGGCTGGCTCGCCGACCACGGCGTACGCGCGGTCGGCGTCGACCTGTCCGGGGCGATGGTCGAGGTCGGCCGCCGGGAGTATCCGGCCGTCGAGTTCCGCGAAGGGGATCTACTGGCGCTGCCGGCCGCGGCCGGTGAGTTCGGCGCGGCCGTGGCGTTCTACTCGATCATCCACCTGCACCCCACCGAGCTGTCCCGCGCCTTCGAGCAGGTCCATCGGGCGCTGCGCCCCGCCGGGCTGTTCCTGCTGTCCTTCCATATCGGCACGGAGATCCGGCACCTGGACGAATGGTGGGGTCATTCGGTGGACATCGACTTCCGGTTCCTCGAACCCGCCGACGTCGCCGGGGCACTGGAGGCGGCCGGATTCACGGTCGAGACGCGCGCCGAGCGCGTGCCCTACGCCGGTGAGGTGGACACCCGCCGCGCCTACCTGCTGGCCCACCGGGCCGGCGCGTGACGGCCGGCGACGACGCCCGGTAGGGCGGGACCCCGGTCGAGCACCGGGGTTCACCGCGACCGGGCGAGGCGGAACCCGAGGTCATCGATACGGAAGGTGGGGTGGCTCTTGCGCCGGGACGAGGCCCGGCAGCCCCAGGTGCGGTCGTGTGCGCCCCCGCCGCGGAAGACGCGGTACGGGCCGTAGACGGCGGGATCGTAGAGGTCCCAGCACCATTCCCACACATTCCCGATCATGTCGTGGAGACCCCAGGCGTTCGGCTTCTTGGCCCCGACCTCGTGCACCACGCCGCCGGAGTTCGCGCGGTACCAGGCGATCTCGGCCAGCTCGCCGTACCGGACGCCCGTGGTCCCGGCCCGGCAGGCGTACTCCCACTCCGCCTCGGTCGGCAGCCGGTAACCGTCGGCGTCCCGGTCCCAGACGACGTCCAGCCCGTCGACGTCGTCGCCCCCGGAGTAGCACGGTCGAAGCCCCGCCGCCCGGGAGAGGCGATTGCAGAACTCGACGGCCTCCCTCCAGGAGACGTCGGTGACCGGCGTGCGCGGCCGGGCGTCCGCCACCGGTCCTCCGCCGCGTACCTCCCGGTACAGGTCCCAGGTCACCGTGTGAGCGGCGAGCCGGAAGGCCGCGACCTCGACCTCCCAGCTCCGCTTCGTGCCCTCGTCCCGCAGCACGACCTGTCCGCCGGGGATGTCCACCAGACCGACGACTGATTCGCGTTCCATGATCGCCCAATCCCACCATGCCCGCGGCCGGCGGACGAGCCCGATATGACCGTCTCGGTGTCGGCCATGCTCAGCGCCCATGGGAATTCTCCGTCGACGTCCTTCGTCTCGGCACGCCGTTCGGCACCCGGGCTCCGATGGTCAGGGTCCTCATGGGCGATGCCCACGGCGGCCCGGCCGACCGACCCTTCCGGAGGTCCGTCCAGGGGATCTCCGATTGCTCAGCATCGTTCTGCGACCCAGAGGATGTCCAGGGCCGAACGATCACGACAACGTCGCCACCGCGGGGTCACAAGACGTCACCTACCGGTTCATGGGGGTGACCCACCGGGCTCACGTCGCCTTCCACGGCGCCGGCTTCGGCATCACGGGCATCGCCTCATGCTGACGGCGCTCTTGTGGCGTCGTGTCCCGCAGGTGCCCCTCCCGGCGGGCGAGCGAAGGTCCTTCAGCAGGCGCACCGGCTTATCGGCGGTGAAGGCGGACGTTAGCGTTTCAAACGAGACTCGGGAGCTACTGTCGTTAGGAGAAGCGCGTCCGATCGTTCGAGGAGGCCGCTTTGACCGCACGACCACCCTTCCCGCCATTCACGATGGAGACCGCGTCGGAGAAGGTCCAGGCCGCGGAGGACGCCTGGAACACTCGTGATCCCGAACGCGTGGCGCTCGCCTACACCGAGGACTCGGTCTGGCGGAACCGCGACCGGTTCATCACGGGCCGGCCGGCGATCATCGCCTTCCTGCGCGACAAGTGGGACCGGGAACTCGACTACGCCCTCCGCAAGGAGCTGTGGGGATTCCACGGCGACCGGATCGCGGTGCGCTTCCAGTACGAATGCCACGACGCGACCGGTCAGTGGTGGCGCAGCTACGGCAACGAACTGTGGGAGTTCACGCCTGAGGGTCTGATGAGCCGCCGCGAGGCCAGCATCAACGACGTCCGCATCGCCGAGGCCGACCGGAGGATCTTCGGGCCCCGCCCCGCCGAGGAGCGCGGCGCCCTCCTCCCGGTCCACTGAGGTCTAAGATCCTCGCCGTACGCGGGGTGGCGCGGCAGGTCGCCGCCCGGCTCGGCATCTCCCGGGCGTCCACCTACGACCATCTCGCCGAGGCCCGGACCGCGGCCTCGCCCGACGGCGCCGAGCCCGGTGCCATCGCCTCGCAGAAAGACGGAGCATGACCGACACATCCCCGGTGACCCTGGAAGACGTCCGTTCGGCCGCCGCCCGGATCGAGGGCGTCGCGCACCGTACCCCGGTGCTGCGCTCCCGCACCCTGGACGCGCTCGTCGGCGCCGAGGTCTTCCTCAAGTGCGAGAACCTGCAGCGGATCGGCGCGTTCAAGTTCCGCGGCGCCTACAACGCCGCCTCCCGGCTGACGCCGGAGCAACTGGCCAAGGGCATCGCCGCGTACTCCTCGGGCAACCACGCCCAGGCCGTCGCCCTCGCCGCGCGCGAACTCGGGACGACCGCGGTGATCCTCATGCCCGAGGACACCCCGAAGTCGAAGATGGACGCCACCGCCGGCTACGGCGCGGAGATCGTCACGTACGACCGGTACACCGGCGACCGGGTCGCCATCGGCGAGGCCCTGGCGGCCGACCGCGGCCTGGCGCTCATCCCGCCCTACGAGCATCCGCACGTCATCGCGGGACAGGGCACCGCCGCGCTCGAACTCATCGAGGAGGTCGGCGAACTCGACGCCCTGGTGGTCCCGGTCGGCGGCGGCGGGCTGATCGCCGGCAGCGCGACGGCCGCCAAGGGCCTCACCCCGGCGATCCGCGTGATCGGCGTGGAGCCGGAGGCGGGGGACGACACCAGACGGTCCCTGGAGGCGGGCCGGCGCGTGTCCATCCCCGTGCCCCGCACGATCGCCGACGGCCAGGCCGCGGACATCCCGGGCGAGCTGACCTTCTCCATCAACCGGCGGCTGGTCGACGAGATCGCCCTGGTCACCGACGACCAGATCCGCGAGGCGATGCGGCTGGCCTTCGAACGCATGAAGATCGTCATCGAGCCGAGCGGTGCGACTCCGCTGGCCGCCCTCCTGGCCGGCCGTATCGCCCCGATCCCGCCGCGCGTCGGTGTGATCGTCTCCGGTGGCAACATCGGCGCCCGGCGCTTCGCCGAGCTCTGCGGCGGCTGACCGCCTCGGTCAACCGGTCCCGGAGGCGGCGGACAGGAGGGTGAGCGCGGCCTGACGGGCGTGCTCACCCGCGCCGGCGGCGTCGTGGTGGGCGGCCACGACCGTCGCGCCTTCGACCAGCATGAGCAACTGCCGGCCCAGAGCCCGTGGGGCGGCGGCTCCGGCCCGCTCGGCGATGTCGGTGAGGAGCTCGAGATAGCGGTCCAGATGACGGGCCGTGATGGCGCGTACGGTCTCCACGTGGTGCTGGGCGGCGGCGTTGAGCATCGCGCAACCGCGGAAGACCGGGTCGTCGTACCACTGCTGCAGAGCCTCGAACACCGCGGTGAGCCGGCGGGCGGGGTCCGGTCCGGCGGCCGCGACGGCGTCGGCCAGCCACCGGGTCACCCGCTCGCTCCGCTCTTCCAGCATCGCCCGCACCAGCCCATCCTTGGTGCCGAAGTGCCGGTAGAGCGTCTCCTTGGACACCCCGATACGGGTGCACAGCTCGGCGACGCCGATGCCGTCGAGGCCGCGCTCGTACAGCACCGGAGTGGCCGCTTCGAGGATGGCGGCGCGAGTCCGCGCCGGGTCGATGGTCGAGCCCTTGGGAACCGGCATGCATGGATAGTACCGACCGGTTCCATCCCGGTTACGATTAAACGATCGTACCGATCGGTTCGATCTTTGGGTTCGGTCATGGAGGAGCACGACTGTGGCGACATATGTCCTCATCCCCGGCATGTGCCATGGGGGATGGTGTTTCGAGGAGCTCACCGGGCGGCTTCGCGCGGAGGGTCACCGCGTCCACCCGCTGACGCTGACCGGGCTCGCCGAGCGCGGTCATCTGCTGCACGGAGGAGTCAACCTGGACACGCACATCCGGGACGGCGTCGGAGTGCTGGACGCGGAGAACATCGAGGACGCGGTGCTCGTCGGCCACAGTTACGGGGGAATGGTGATCACCGGGATGGCCGACCGCGCGCCCGACCGGGTCGGGACCCTCGTCTTCCTGGACGCCATGGTGCCCGGCAACGGCGACTCCTGCTGGTCACTGGTCACCGATGAGGAGCGGCGGTGGTACACGGACGTCACCGACACCGGCTACGGCGTACGGCCACTGCCGTTCTTCGACACGCGGGCCACGCCCCATCCGCTCGCCTCACTGATGCAGCCCCTGCGGCTCACCGGCGACCTGGCCCACCTCCGGCGCAGGGTCTACGTGTACGCGGCCGGGTGGGCCGGGCCCTCCCCGTTCACGCCCGTCTACCGGCGGCTCCGCGAGGACCCCGCGTGGACGACGTACGCGCTGGACGGCGGGCACAACCTCATGCGGGACGCACCGCAGGACCTGCTGAAGGTCCTGCTGGAGGCCGCCGAGCCGGGCTGACCGACGGGGAGGCCACGGCCGCCGCCGTGGCGGTCAGCCGACGAGTGCCTGAGTGCCCAGCACGGTGGCCAGGGCCAGGCGTTCGGCGTCCTCCGTGCCGGGCTCGGCCGTGTAGATCATGATGTGCAGGTCGCTGCCCGCCACGGTGAGCACGTCACAGTCCAGCGTCAGGGTGCCCACCTGCGGATGGTCGATCGTCTTGCGCGCCGCCTCGTGGCGGCCGACGGCACCGGAGTCCCACAGCTCGGCGAACCGCTCGCTGTGCGCGCGCAGGTCCGCCACCAGCCGCCGGAGCCGCGGATCGCCCGGGTAGCGGCCGGCGGTCGCGCGCAGGTCGGCGACCAGAGCGGCCTGCAACGCGCGCCGGGACTCCGGCGTCTGCCGGGTCCGGCCCTCGTGGCCGAGGAAGTTCCGCCACACGCCGTTGCGCTCGTTGCCCCGCCAGCCGGACGGGTCACCCATCAAGGCCGCGTACGGCGGGTTGGCAACGAGCAGTGTCCAGGACGCGTCGTAGACCGCCACGGGCGTCCCGGCCAGCCGGTCCAGCATCCGCTGGACGCTCGGGGTGATGTACGCGGGCACCGTGTCGGGGCCCGGCGGCGCCAGTCCGGCAAGGCGGAACAGATGGGCCCGCTCGTCGCCCGACAGCCGCAGGGCCCTGGCGAGGGCCTCGACGACCTGCGCGGACGGGTTGGCCGCGCGGCCCTGTTCGAGACGGGTGACGTAGTCGACGGAGATCCCCGCCAGCAGCGCCAGTTCCTCGCGGCGGAGGCCGGGCGCGCGCCGCTGCCCACCGGCGGGCAGCCCGGCGACCTCGGGTGAGACTCGGTCGCGCCAGCGGTGCACCGTCCGCCCGAACTCCGTCGTGGTCATGTCCACCAGTGTGCACGGCCGGCCGAGGACCTGCCTGGTACCGGTGGTCCCAGGAAGACGGGACGGCTGGGTGTCGCCGGCACGCGGCGGCAGCCTGGAGACATGACGACAACACTGATCACCGGAGCGAACAAGGGACTCGGTTACGAGACCGCCCGTCGACTCATCGCCGCGGGCCACACCGTCTACATCGGCAGCCGGGACGCCGAACGCGGTCGCCGGGCCGCCGAGCGGCTGGGCGCGCGGGCGGTCCTCCTCGACGTCACCGACGACGCGTCCGTCGCCGCGGCGGCCAAGACGATCGAGGCCGACGGCGGCCTGGACGTACTGGTCAACAACGCCGGCATCGAAGGGCGGACGCAGGACGGGGGAGTGGTCGGCGCCGCGGAGGTGACCGCGGACGTCATGCGGGAGATCTTCGAGACGAACGTCTTCGGCGTCGTGCGCGTCACCCACGCCTTCCTGCCGCTGCTGCAGCGGTCCGCGGCCCCGGTCGTGGTCAACGTCAGCAGCGGCCTGGCCTCGCTGACGAGGGTCACCGCCGAGGGCACGCCGACGTACGCGTACCCGGGAGTCGCCTACCCGGCGTCGAAGACCGCGGTCAACATGGTCACCGTGCAGTACGCCAAGGCGTTCCCGACCATGCGGATCAACGCCGTCGAGCCCGGTTACACCGCCACCGACCTGAACGGTCACACGGGCACCCAGACGGTGGAGGAGGGCGCCGAGATCATCGTGCGCATGGCGCAGGTGGGCCCCGACGGCCCGACCGGCGGCTACTTCGACGCCGAGGGCACTCTTCCCTGGTAGGCGTCCTGCTCCCGAACGTGTCCCCAGCCCCAAAGCGGCGGTCTGTGATGACGGGGCGGGCGTTCATCTAACAGATGACGTGATCGGTGAAGTAGTTGATCGCCCGGGTGAAAAACCGGCGGCGCAGGATCCGAGGCAGCAGCCGACCGTGGACGGTCAGCCGCGCACTACCGTGAGACATGGAACCTCCGGCCGAGAGCGGATGCGGGATCAGACGAGTCCGTGCTCGACAAGGCTGCGGCCGGTCTCCTCGATCGTGTCGGGTATCGAGCGGAGAGGCCGGCCGAGGAGCGCCTCGGCGGGTCCCCGGTCGAAGCGTTGCGTCAAGCCGATGAGCCATCGGTTGTCGCGAAGCTGAGGTTCGAACATGCTCGCGGCCCAGGTCAGCCAGGTCGGCATCGCGCGGGTGGGCATCTTCCTGCTCGCCTCGGGCAGCCTCTCCCGCAGCACCGCGGCGACCTCGATCAGCGATGACGGATCGGTGGCGACGATCGTGCGGCTGCCGCCCGCCGTCTTGGCGGTCATGGCCTCGATATGCGCGTCGGCGACGTCTCGCACGTCGATCCACGGAAGGCGCAGGTCGGGAATCATCGGCAGCGCACCTGCCATGATCTGCTGGATCGCCGTGACCGAGGTTCCCGGGTCGTCGGAGAGAAGCGGGCCGATGACCCCGCCCGGGTTGATGACGGCGAGGCGGTCGCGTGCGCCGCGTCGCTCGGTGACGTCCCACGCCGCGCGCTCGGCCCGGACCTTCGAGGTGACGTAGGCGCCGAGACCACGCTGCTCGAGCGGAGTCCAATCGGATGCCGTGAAGACGTGACCCTTTCGCGCCGGGGCGTACTGCACCGTCGCGAGGGCAGAAGTGACCACCACGCGCTCCACGCCCGCATCGAGCGCGGCATCGATCGCCCTGGTCGTGCCCTGAACGGCAGGACGGATCAGATCATCGGGATCCTTCGGCTTCGTCGTGACGAAGGGGGAAGCAACGTGCTGCACGAAACGGCACCCTGCGGTCGCGGCCGCCCAGCCCTCGTCCGAGAGGAGCTCGAGCTGCACGATCTCAAGCAAGGTGTCGTCCGCGCCCGCGGTCGCCATCGCAGCGCGCACCTCGTCGGCGCGGGCCGGGGACCGTACCGACCCGCGGACCGCATACCCGCGGCGCAGAAGCTCTGCGGCGATGTGACCACCGATGAACCCTGAGACGCCCGTGACCAGAACTCTGTCCGCCATATCCACCCCATCGACCTGCTATCTTCTCAGTGAGCAGTTTACGGACGATCTACTCACTGTCAAGATGTAGGCATCATGGTGACCGAAGAGTCCAGGACCGGTGATCGCTACCATCACGGCAACCTGCGCGCGGCGCTGCTCGACAGCGCGCTGGACGTATTGACCGAGAGCGGCGTCGCCGGCTTCAGCATGCGCGAGGCAGCCCGACGGGCCGGCGTCTCGCAGTCCGCGCCCAAGTACCACTTCGGCGATACAAGCGGGCTCCTCGGCGCGCTCGCCACGCGCGCCTACCGCCAGTTGTGCGAGCGCCTCGAGGCGGTGGAGCTCTCCGGGCGCGATGTGCGCGAGCGGGTGGCGGCGCTCGCACTCGCATACGTTGCGTTCGCGCGGGACAACCGCGCCCTGTTCGACCTCATGTGGCGCATGACGCAGTTCGACTACAACGATCCAGAACTGGCCGAGTATAAGCACCGCGCCCTGCGCGCCCTGGATCGCGTCCTGCGCGGCACGGATGCCGCGCAGACGGCCGAGGGTGCCGCGCTGGTGCAGAGCTACGCGGTGTGGTCGCTCGTGCACGGCTATACCACCCTCGCACTGGAGGGAGCGATCGACGAGGAAGCCGCCGACCCGTTGACGAGCGACCTGCTCCCCGCGATGCTCCGGCTCGTCGATGTACACCCCAGAGATCGGCGGTAATCGACGAAGGCTCCACGTCGTGGCAGCGCAGCCTCACTCGCCGGCCCCAACGCAGCCGTGCCCGGTCCGCGCTCACTTCAGCGCGTGCCGCCCAAGGCTCGATGCGGCCGACCTCCTCGATGGCCCGGTAGGTGGAATGCTTGGGGCCGCCGCGGGTGAAGCGCCGCAGCACCTGCTCGGCCTCGGCGGTGGCCGGCCGCAGCGCGGTGGCGTACTCGCTACGCCCGGCACAACCGACTCGTGACGATCACGAACCGCAACCGTGATCTACCTCATCGCTACTTGGGGCTGGGGTCACGTTCGGGAGCAGGACGCCTGGTAACGGGAGAGCACCGGCCTGCGTCGTCCAGGCCCGTCCCGCCGGGTCTGGACCTCGTGCGCACCGCCCACCGTGAGCCTCGCGGCCTGGCAGCCCCTCGTGCGCGTGGTCCGGATCCGGCCGGGGCAGCGTGTGCTCGTCCACGCGGCAGCCGGTGGGATCGGCCACCTCGCGGTGCAGATCGCCAAGGCCCACGGCGCGTACGTCATCGGCACCGCGCGTGGGGACGAACACGGCTTCCTGCGGGAGCTGTACGACCGGGTCTGCCACTGTGCCCGGTCAGGCGACCTGTACGTCCGGAATCGCGTTCAGCAACTCGCCCCATTCGGGGTATGTCGCGACCTTCTTCAGATGCATGGCCACGATCTTCGCCGCCAACTCCGGGTCCGGGTCGTCCGAGAAGCGCACGGCGGACAGCCGCGCCAGGCGCGGGATGATGAGGTGGTCGCCCTCCAGGTGCACCGGGTCGTACATGTAACGCTCGAGCGCCGCGAGATCCTCGACCGCGGCGCAGTACACGTGCGTGTAGCCCTCTGCCGGATCTCCCAGGTCCTGTCCGACGGTCGAGAAGGACACCGACTCGACCGTCGCCGTGCGCCGCATGGCGGCCAGTACCTCGGCTCTCTCCTCGTCGGTCGTCCCGTCCCGGAACGCGAATCGCAGCAGGTTGACGAGCACAGGTCTCTCTATTGAACTCGCTGGTTCATTTGCTTGAGCCGAACGATACATAAGATCACCGGGATGGTGAACCGGAGAGTTCAGTGGATCGTCCTGATTGGTAGCCTGTGAGGGTGACGGACACGGCTTCCACCAAGCGGTCGGCCCCGCGTGGCCGGATCGACAAACGGGTGGCGATCCTGGACGCCGCCTTCACCGTCTTCGCCCGTCGTGGTTACGAGCAGGCGGGTGTGCAGGAGATCGCTGAGGTGGCGGGCGTCGCCAAGCCGACCGTGTACAACCACCTCAGCGACAAGGAGAATCTGTTCCGGCACGCGATCGAGGCCGCGGCCGACGCCGTCATGGCGGACAACCTCGCTGTCGTCGACCGGATGCGTGACGCCGGCGACGACCTTCATGCCGCCATGGAGGACGTCGCCTACCGCATGCTGCGGATCTGTTGCGACGAGCGTTCCCGCGCCCTACGGCGGCTCGCCTTCGCCCAACTCAACCGTTTCCCTGACGTGATCGAGGTCGTGCATCGGCGCACCTCCGGCCGGCTCGCCGAGGGGCTGGCCGACCGGCTGGCGCGGTTGTGCCTGTCCGGGCACCTGCGCCCGTGCGACCCAACGCAGGCGGCGGAGCAGTTCCTCGCGCTGCTCACCGGTCCGATGGAGACCCGCTCCCAACTGGGCAGCCGGAAGGTGAGCGCCGCGGAGACCCGTGCCGTGGCGGCCGCCGCCGTCGACACCTTCCTGCGGGCATACCGCGCGACCCCCGTGGATCCCTCCTGACGCGTCGGCGGCGCCGGCGGAACGCGCCGGGGGAGGACTTCATCGCGCCGTCGCCGGCGACGTGCGGGTGGAGGTGCCGTTCGCGCACTCGTTTCCGGGGTTCTGGGCTCAGCGGCGCAGGGCGGTCTCCCGCTCCATGCGCGACAGCTTCTCGGGGTTGCGTACGGCGTAGAGCCCGGTGATGAGACCGTCGTCGACGCGCATCGCCATGACGGTGTCGACCTCGCCGTCGAGCCGGAGAACCAGCGCCGGATAGCCGTTGACCTGTGTCGGCTGCAGCGACGCAGCGCCGAACCTGCTCAACCCGGCGGCCAGAGGGGCCACCCGGGCGGCCCCCACAATGGGCTCCAGCGCTGCCTGCGCGAGTCCGCCACCGTCGCCGAGGAAGACGACGTCGGGCGCGAGGATGTCGAGCAGACGTTGGAGATCGCCGGTTTCGATCGCCTGGTGGAACGCGTGCAGCGCGCCTCGGGTCTCGGCCGGGGAGACGGTTCCGCGCGGTCGGCGGGCGGCGACGTGTGCGCGTGCACGGTGGGCGATCTGGCGGACCGCGGCCGGGCTCTTGTCGACGGCTTCGGCGATCTCGTCGTAGTCCAGGTCGAACACGTCACGCAGCACGAACACCGCCCGCTCGGTCGGCGCGAGCGTCTCCAGTACCAGCAGCATCGCCATCGAAAGGTTGTCGGCCAGCTCGACGTCCTCGGCCACGTCGGGCGCGGTCAGCAGCGGCTCGGGCAACCACGGGCCGACGTAGGCCTCCTTGCGGCGACGGAGCGTACGCAGCCGGCCGAGTGCCTGGCGGGTGGTGACCCGGACCAGGTAGGCACGCTGATCTCGCACCGTGTCGAGATCGACGCCCGTCCACCGCAACCAGGTCTCCTGCAGGACGTCTTCGGCGTCGGCGGCCGAGCCGAGCATCTCGTACGCGACGGTGAACAGCAGGTTGCGGTGGGTCACGAACGCCTCGGTGGCGGCGTCGGTTCGGTCGCCGCCGGCGAGCGGGTCTGCTGTGTCCGTCGGCTTGCCGTGCTCGCTCATGGTCGGCTCCTGCCTGTTCGCTGTCGACTGTGCCACACGCATCAGATGCCGGTCGCCGTCGTTCTGTGACATCCAGGGGTCGATGGCGTAGGTCACATCACCGTGCTGTCACAGGGACCGGGAGGACCGACGGCGCGCGCGTGGCGCTCCGCGCGGACCTGACGGCCCGGTCGGTGTCGACCGCAGGTGTTCGCTGAGTACGGGCGGCGCGGGCAGACGGTTTATGAGCATTCCTGGCAGATCCGTGAGCTGCTGGGGTAGCGGGACTTCGCCGAGAGGGAGGCCGAGGTGCGCCGCCACGTGGCGGCGCGGGCGTGGTCGAGGACCGAGTGACCGCGGGCGCTGTTCGACCGGGCCGTGGTGCACCAACACCCGCGCCACCTATGGCCCGCTGGACCACATGCCCCGCCACACCGTCGCCGGAAAGCCGCCACCGCCTCGCGTGCCGCATCGCCTTCGGCAACCTCGGGCAGCTGCGCCAGCGCTACCGCGAGGGGATGGCGGACCAGCTCGGCGCGCTCGGCCTGGCCCTGAATGCCGTGGTGTGGTGGAACACCCTCTACTTGGACGCCGCCGCCGAACAGATCGGCGCCGGCGGGTTCCCCACCACCGACGAGATGTGCGCCCGGCTCTCGCCGATCGCCCACGAGCACATCAACTTCCTGGGCCGCTACGCTTTCACCCGCGACGACGCAGGCTCGGAGTTGCGGCCGTTCCAGACCCGGCCGCCGGGGGATGCGGTTTCCGCGCTGTCTCGCCGGGCCGACTCATGGGGCGCCGTACCCCGTCGGCGGGGAGCGCAATGCCGGTGACGTAGCCGGCGCCGGGGCCGCACAGCCACAGCACGGCCTACCCTCCGTGACGAGGCATGGAACACCTCAGACCCCCCGTCTACGAACACCGCGACGCGGAGCCGCTGCTCCCGCTGATCGCGTCCGGCCTGGAGAAGGATCCGGACGACCGGCCCGGCCTCGACGCGTTCCTCGAACGTTGCTCCGCGCTCGCCGAGGGCGGGGACGCTCCGCTGCCGGAGCCCGCAGCACGATGATCGCCACGCGGGTGGCGGAGACCGAGGTGCTGGCGCCCCCGCCGCAGGACGCGCCGGGGAACGGTTGGCGGTTCCCGCCGCTCGGACGAATGAAGCTCCCGATGGCCGCGGTCGTGGGCGTCCTGCTGGTCGCCTTCGCCGCCTGGGCCAGCGAGGACGACGGAAACGCACCGGCCACCTCCAAGACCATCACCACTCCCCAGCAGCCCCCGCCTTCCCCGACATCCGCGCCTCAGCCGTCCGAGACCGCGAGCGCCACCGACAGTGCCACCCCCACCCCCACATCCGATCCCACCCGCAAGGCGTTCGAGAAGATATCGGCGGGCGACTGCCTGGACGCCTACAAGCGTCCGTCCGGCGAGTGGAGCAGGAGCAAACCGCGCGCGGTCGCCTGCGGCCGCTCCGACGCCTACTTGAAGGTGCTCAAGGTGGTCGACGACTCCTCCAAGTGCAACAGGCACGGCGCCGATCTGGACGGGGAACTGTGGTGGAGCCACGGCGAGGACGCGAACGAGATCGCCCTCTGCGTGCAGCGGCAGTTCCGTACGGGTGACTGTTTCCTGGCCACAAAGGGGGAGAACGAGAACTCGGTCGCCATCAACAACGCGGATCTGATGACGTCGTGGCCCTGCGGGGCCGGCTCCGCTCCAGGCGAGTACGACTTCATCCTCCGTATCACCGCGTTCACCATCGGTGCCCGCCCGCCGGGCGGCAGAAGGGTCCACTGGGAGATCCGAGGCCGCACCCTCTGCACCCGCATCGTCTGACCACGTCCGCCACCACGGCGCCGGCGCCAAACCTGGAACGGATCCTGCCGGCCGCGCGGGACCTGGTCATCGAGCGCACCCCCACCGGCCGTGAGGATGTCCCGGCCCCGGAACTGCCGGTCACCCTCGACATGCCCGGCTCCTGCACTCAGCTTCCGCACGGACCTCACCCGGGCGCGCAAGACCGCACCAGGTGAGGGTCGGCGCGCGAGCGGCCTGGCGAGAGGGCGACGCCGCACTCACGGACGCAGCAGTTGCCGCATCCGTGCGGCCTCTCGAGTGAGGTGGTCGCGTTCCGGCATGCTGGTGGCCGCGCGGGCGGCCTCGGCGTACAGCTCGGCGGCGTGCTCGAGGTCGCCGGCGCGTTCGTGCAGGTATGCCGTCACCGCGGCGTAACGGGGCAGGTCGGGGCTCACACCGGCCAGTGCCGCCAGGCCGGCCTGCGGTCCGTCGGCCTCGCCGACCGCCACCGCGCGGTTGAGCCGCACCACCGGACTGCCGGTGAGGAGCACCAGTTCGTCGTACCACTCCACGATCTGCACCCAGTCCGTCTCCGCGGCGGTCCGGGCGTCCGCGTGCAGGGCGGCGATCGCGGCCTGCGCCTGGTACTCGCCCAGCCGGTCGCGGGCCAATGCGGCCTGCAGAATCGTCACCCCCTCGGTGATCAGGCCGGTGTCCCAGCGCGACCGGTCCTGCTCCCCGAGCGGCACCAGGCGACCGCCCGGGCCGGTGCGAGAGGCGCGGCGCGCATGGTGCAGCAGCATGAGCGCGAGCAGCCCCGCGACCTCCGGCTCGCCGGTCAAGGCGTCGAGCTGGCGGGTGAGGCGGATCGCCTCGACCGCCGGCTCGACGTCTCCGCCGTATCCCTCGTTGAAGACCAGGTACAGCACGCGCAGCACCGTCCCGAGATCGCCGGGCTGGTCGAGGGTCAGCCCCGCGATCCGCCGCTTGGCCCGGCTGATCCGCTGCGCCATCGTCGCCTCGGGGACCAGGTACGCCGCCGCGATCTGCCGCGTGGTCAGGCCACCGACCGCGCGCAGCGTCAAGGCGACGGCCGAGGCCGGCGGCAGGGTGGGGTGCGCACACAGGAAGTAGAGCCGCAACGTGTCGTCCGCGGCGGGCGCCGGACCTGCGGGAGGCTCGGCGTGTACGGCGAGTTCGCGGCCCCGCCGCGACGCCTGGGCACGGGCGGCGTCGAGGAACCTGTGCCACGCGACCGCGACCAGCCATCCCTTCGGATCGCGCGGTGGATCGTCCGGCCAGGTCTCCAGCGCCCGGATCAGGGCTTCTTGCACGGCATCCTCGGCCGACGCGAAGTCGGCTCCGCGCCGGACGAGGACACCGATCACCGCGGGCACGAGCTCCCGCAGCAGCGGCTCCTTCACTCGGTCACCGTGGGTGAATCGGTGAGAAACGGCCGGACCTCGAGCCACTCCTGGATGGGCGCGCCGCCGGGCCCGGGAGCGGCGGACAGTTCCCCGGCCAGCTCGACCGCGCGATCCCAGGACTCCACGTCGATGATGTACCAGCCGGCGATGAGGTCCTTCGTCTCGGCGAACGGACCGTCGGTCACCGGCGGGCGCCCCTCGCCGTCATACCGCACGAACGTGCCCTCGGGCGTCAGGGCTTGGGCGTCGACGAACTCACCCGTCTCTTCCAAGCGGGCCGCGAAGTCGCGCATGAACCGCACGTGCGCGTCGACCTCCTCCGGCGTCCACTGGTCCATCGACACGTAGTCCACAGCGGGGGCCGGGCCGCCTCGGTAGTGCTTCAGCAGCAGGTACTTCACGATGGTTCTCCTTCGTCGTCGCGCGGCCCCTCGTGGCCGCTCTTGTCCCTGGGACGGAGCCGGCGCCACATTCTCGACACCCGAGGCTCATGACTTCTCCACGTCCGGCACCGGCGAGATCGCCGCACCGGCCGACAGGAGTCTCTCCGCCAGCGCACGGCAGCGTTTCCTGAGCTCCGGACCCGCACAGCCGTCACGGTCGTCTCCACCGCAGGACATGCTCGCCCGGGTGCTCTCGTGGAGATCGACGCCATAGCGATCATCCCGGAGTAGGACGAGACACACGGATCGCGGCAAGACGGCGTCACCGTCTGGGAGCCGCGCCCATGTGGGAGAGGGTCAGCCCGAGCCGGATGTCAGAACACGATCGAGCGCCGCCCGACCTGCGGGTCCCCAGGTCGGCTTGCCGCCAGGAAGGCATCTCTCCCCGTTCTGGCCCATAAGAATGAGGAAAAGGCTCTTCAGAGCGGCCAACCCTCGGGCGCGTCGAATGGTCGCCTCGTCCGCATGCGCGTACGCCTCGAAGAACCGTGAGTCCGCGCCCGCGGGAAGGAGCAGCCACGCGGCCGCGAGGTCCCATGCCGGATCGCCGGCGAACATGGCACCGAAATCAATGACGCCCGAGAGCGTCCCGCCCGAGACGACGACATTCGCGGGATGGAGGTCACCGTGCACCCATACTGGCGGGCCCTCCCACTCGGGGGCCGCAACAGCATCGTTCCAGACGTCCCAGACGGCCCGGATGTCGGCGGCGATGCCGCCGGGGGCAACGGCTCGCAAGAACTTCTCGAAGCCGTCCGTGCACTCCTTGGGGTGAGCGCCGCGGTCCGAACTGGCCGGCGCCTCGGCGGGTGCCTCCACGTGGAGCGCTCTGAGGAAGCCCGCCAGAGTGTCGGCCGCGTGGTCGCCGCGGCTGATCGAGGTGTAGTCCAGTGGCTCGCCGGGCACCCACGTCATAATGCTCCAGGGCTTCGGGAAGCGCGCGGACGGTTCACCGATCCGCACAGGAGTCGGAACCGGGAGCGGCAGGCGCGGGGCCAGGTCGGGCAGCCATCGGCACTCCTTGCGCTGGAGGTCCGGGGCACATTCCGTACGGGGCATGCGCACGGCCAACTCATCCCCAAGGCGCCACATTTGGTTGTCCCAGCCGCCCGCTACTTCGCGGACGGCCAGCCCGGCAAGGTCCGGATGCTGGTCCTTGAGAAGCTCGTGCACCAGCTCTGCGGTGATCTCGATCTCGGGGTCGGCCATGCGAAGTCACAGTACGTGAGGCAGGCGGACCGGGCACTCACTCCCGGAATGTCCGCCGCAACGCCCGTTCCCGGCCTCGGGGAAACATCGGTACAGCCGTTGGCGCTGAGAACGATCTCCAACGGGGGAGCCGTGGGGTTCGAGGCTGGGGGACCGGCGGAGGCGGCGGCACCGCGGATCAGTCCCGATGTTCCTCCCGGGTCCGTCCTTGCTCCTCGTGGCGGGCGCGCAGTTCGGCGGTGATGGCGCGTTCGCGCTGGGCGTCCGCCTCGGCGCGAGCCGCGGCGCGGTCGCGTTCCAGGTCACGGACGCGGGCGTGTTCGGCACTCAACCGCAGGCGCGCCTCCTCCAGCTCACCGCGCAGGCGTTCAGCGGCCGCTCGGGCCTCGGCGGCTTCGGCACGGATCCGGTCCGCGTCCGCGAGGGCAGCGTCCCGTACGGCGACGGCGGTGGCGCGCTCGGCCTCGGCGGAGGCAGCCCTGGTCTCGGCGCGCTCCCGGCCGGCCTCGGCGACCTCCGCCCGAGCGTGGGCGACCGTCCGGTCCCGGTCGGCCTGTAGGGCCACGGTCCGCGCCTCGGCGAGCTCGGCCCGAGCCTCCTCCAATCGCGCGCGGGCCTGTTCGGTCTCGCTTTCGGCGCGCTGGGCAGCGGCCAGGGCCTCGGCCTGCGCGCGCCGCGCGGTCTCGGCGTCCCGCCGGGCGCGTTCGGCCTCGGCTCGTGCGCGCTCGACGTCTTCGGCGGCCGTCCGGCGGATGTTCTCGATCTCCTGAGCGGCCCGCCGAGCCGTCTCCTCGGCGGTGTCCTCGGCCTGACGCACCAGGTCCGCCGCCTCTGCCTGGACGCGTTCGGCCTCAGCGCGCGCGTGATCGGCGGCGTTCCGAGCCTCCGCCTGGCCACGCTCGGCCTCCTCCGTCCGCTGCTCGGCGGCCGCGGCGCGGGCGTCGGCGTCCGCGGCGGCCTGCTGAGCCTGCTCGGCGAGGCGGGTCGCCTCTTCCCGAGCCGCCATGGCGGCGGCCACCCGAGCCTGCGCCTGCGCGCGCTCGGCGCTCAGCCGGGCCTCGACGCCGCGCGGGGACAGCTCGGACTCCAGCGCGGACGCGAGGGGAGCGAGGGCGGCGGTGAGGCCCTGCTCCATGCGGTCGTAGAGGTCTTCGGCGCGGGCGAGCGCCCCTTCGAGGCCGGGCACCGCGCGGCGCAGCTCGCGGTCGCGTTTGGCGCGGGCCTGGCAGTCGCCGTCCGGACAGTACGCACGCGGCCGCCCCCGTCCGGTCCGCTGGGGGACCGGACGCCCGCAGTAGCGACAGGGCCGCTCCGCCGACTGTGTTTCGTTCGCGTCGGCATCTTGGGCGCTCGAGATCGTCACGGCAGCACCCTAGCATTTTCTGTTTTTCTGTTTCTAGAAAATAAGAAGTCCTAGAAAAACATCGCGCTAACCCACGGGAATGATGATTCCCGCAAGTTACGCTGAGCCACGGTCGACCGGAGTCAGGTGATCGGTGTTGTCCTGGCGCAGCCCATCTGATGCGGGCGCGAACTACCAGATGCGGCGTGTCGGCTATCTGATGCCGACTCAGTGAATCTGATGCGGGGCTGGGAGCGCGCCTGTCAGGATCGCCAGAGATGGTGATCGCCATGGGGTGGGTCGGGAGGGGACGGGTGGGCAGCGATCGGGTCGCGCCGCGGGTCTCGTGGGATGAGTTGCAGGCGATGATGCCGGCGGTGATCAAGGAGACGTTGCCGTTGGTTCCGTGGCGGATCGAGCGGCTCTGGAAGTTGGAACTGCCGGTCCGGAAGGTCGCGGTGGCGGATCTGGCGTGGTTGTTGGAGCTGCCGCTGTGGCAGTCGGACGGCGTCCGTTTCCAGGTCACGCCCGCTCAGGTGCGTGAGGATCCGCAGCGTTATCCGGATCACTTCGCGCGGGTGATGGCGTGTGACCTGGGGTATCCGATCCACCTGGTCGAGTACAACGGCCGGCTGGTGGTCTTGGACGGCTTCCATCGCCTCGTGAAGGCGGCCGTTGAAGGGCGCAGTGAGATCGATGCGATGGTGCTGTCTCAGCAGGACCTGGAGCTGATCTGTGCTTCGAGCTGAGCTTGCGTCGCAGAACGGTCGATGTTCGAACGCAGCGGGCTTCGAAGTGGTGTTTCTCGACGGCGAGCACCATGAGGTGCGGCGGCCGTTGGTATCTGCGGCGGACGTGGCGTTCGAGCTGGCGTCCTCGGTGCGAAGCTTTCCGGCCTACCGTGGCCAACGAGAGGACAACCGCGACGTCCACTACGCCGCGCTGGCCAAGCCCGTCGACGCCGCGGCGTTCATCACCGATCTGAAGAGCCGGATGGGCTCGGGGCTGGACCGGTTGAACGACGCCCTCGCGAAGGACACGGCCGGTGGGGTGCGGGTCATCACCCGCAAGGGGCAGCCGTGGGTGAGCGTGCCGAAGCTGGAGAAACTGCCCGAGCCCAAGAACCTGGCTGCGCTCAAGGCCGAGGTCCAGCGGCGGTGGGGCACCATCGACCTGCTCGACATCCTCAAGGACACCGCGTTCTTGACCGGCTTCACCGACGAGTTCACCTCGGTCGCCACCCGCGAGGCCCTGGACAAGGAGACGCTGCGCCGGCGACCGCTGCTGTGCCTGTTCGCCCTCGGCACCAACATGGGGATCAGGCAGATCGCCGCCACCGGCGAGCATGGGGAGGACGAGGGCGCGCTACGCCGGGTGCGGGCCAGCCACATCACTCGCGAGAACCTGCGGGCCGCGATCGCCCGGGTCGTCAACGAGACCCTGGCCGTCCGCCAGGCCGAATGGTGGGGTGAGGCGACCACCACGGCGTCGGACTCCAAACGGTTCGGCTCCTGGGAGTCGAACCTGATGACGGAGTTCCACGCCCGCTACGCCAACTACGGCGTCATGATCTACTGGCACGTCGAACGGGGCCGGGCCTGCATCTGCTCCCAGCTCAAATCGTGTTCCTCCTCCGAGGTCGCCGCGATGATCGAAGGGTTGCTGCGGCACTGCACCGACGCGCAGATCGAGACGAACTACACCAACACCCACGGCGCCAGCGTGGTCGGGTTCGCCTTCACCGAACTCCTCGGCTTCAAGCTCCTGCCCCAGCTGAAAAACACCGGCTCCACCCGCCTGTACTCGCCCGAGGCGGGCCCGGCCACCTGGTCGAAGCTGGAACGCATCATCAAGAACCGGCCGATCAACTGGGAGCTGATCGCCAACCACTACGACCAGATGATCAAATACGCCACCGCGCTCCGGCTAGGCACCGCCGAGGCCGAGCAGGTCCTGCGCCGCTTCACCAAGGGCGGCCCCAAACAGCCGGTCTACCTGGCCATAGAAGAACTCGGCCGCGCCGTCCGCACGATCTTCGCCTGTGACTACCTCGCCGACGAAGCTCTACGCCGCGAGATCAACAGCAGCCCGCAGGTCGTGGAGAACTGGAACGGCGCCAACGACAAGATCTTCTACGGCAAGGACGGCGTGCTCACCGGCGAAGACCGCGAACACGCCGAAGTGTCCATGCTCGCCCTGCACCTGCTGCAGTCCTCGCTCGTCTACGTCAACACCCAGCTCATCCAAGCCGTCCTGCGTGATTCGGAATGGGCCGAGCGACTCACCCCCGAAGACCGTCGAGGACTCAGCCCGCTGTTCTGGACGCACATCAACCCCTACGGACGCTTCCGCCTGGACATGGACGCCCGGCTGGACCTCACCGCCGCCTGACGACTCTGGCAGCACGAGCCCTGGCACAAGTGAAGCGCCTACTGCTGGTCTTTGCCCTGGTCCGTGCTGGATCGGGGGCGGCCCGCAGCTGTGATGATCACCTCGTCCAGCACATCCCGAGAGCGGAGCAGATCTTGGATTTGGCGATCTATGCGCTCCCGCTCGACAACGAGGTCGATGGTCAACCGCGCGTCAGCGGTCGCAGCCGGCCCACCGTCGGAGTCCCGCATACACGGCAGCAACTGCGCGATCTTGGAACTGCACAGCCCTGCGGCATACAACTCCTGGATCCGTGCAACGCGGTCAACGGCACCGTCCGTGTACTCGCGGTGGCCGCCAGGCGTGCGTCCCGCTGTCAAAAGGCCCTGCGTCTCGTAGTAGCGCAAGGACCGCTCACTCACCCCGGTACGCCGGGACAGCTCACCGATCCGCATGACACACCTCACACCGCCCGAGCTTGAATCTGACATTGATGTCACATTCTATGGTGTCGGCATGACGGACACAGCAGCCGGATCGCGCCTATTCGCTCCCTACCGACTCGGCTCCTTCAACCTGGCGAATCGCCTGGTCATGGCACCGATGACCCGGAACCGCGCCACCGCTGACGGTAGTGCGACGCCACTCATGGCCGACTACTACGCCCAGCGCGCCTCCGCCGGGTTGATCATCGGCGAAGCGTCCACTCCCAATACCGTCGGGCAGACCTACCCGAACATCACCGCCATCCACACCGACGCCCATGTGGCCGGATGGCGGCAGGTCACCAAGGCGGTGGACGCCGCAGGCGGAGGGCCGATGTTCCTGCAGATTCAGCACGGCGGCCGCATCGGACACCCCGACAACAGCGGACTGACACCCATCGCCCCCTCCCCGATCCCCCTTCCGGAGGCCATCCACACCCCCAGCGGCCGCCAAAGCGCCGTCGTGCCACGGGAGATGACGCTTGAGGACATCCGGGCCACCGTGGAAGACTTCGCCGCCGCCGCCCGCCGGGCCATCGACGCGGGTTTTTCCGGTGTTGAGGTGCACAGCGCTAACGGCTACCTCCTCCACCAGTTCCTGGCTCCGAACACCAACCGCCGCACCGACGCCTACGGCGGTCCCGTGGCCAACCGCATCCGGTTCGTGGTCGAGGTCATCGACGCCGTCGCCGAAGCCATCGGCCCCGAGCGCGTTGGCCTGCGCATATCCCCTGGCATCACCTTCAACGGCATCGCCGACGACGACGCCGACATCCTGTACCCGGCACTTGTCGCGGCCGTGGCCGGCAACGGCTTGGCCTACCTGCACATCGCCTTCGCCGACCCCGACAAGCCGCTCTTCCAGCGCATCCGCGCGAACTGGCCCGGCACGCTGATCGCCAACCCAGTGCTGCCCCTGGATCAGATCCCCGCTGACGGCGGTAGGAACGCGGCCGAAGGGCTCCTGGCCGCAGGAGCCGACCTGATCGCCCTGGGCCGTCCCTTCCTGGCCAACCCCGACCTCGTCGAACGGCTCCGCACCGGCGCCCCCATCAACCCGGTCCGGGACGGGTATGTGACGTATACGGGCGGCCAGGCCGGCTACACCGACTACCCAACCCTGCAATCCACCGGGGCAGGGAGATGACACCAGCCACCGCGGCGGTGCACCAGCCAGCCCCAGTGCTGACGTGTCCGCGACGGCGCGGTGGCGGTTCACAGGCCGCGAGGTGTTGAGAATCGAACGATTCTCAACACCCTGGCCGGCCGGGGCCTCGGACCGCGCCCACCGCCTCGTAGTGAAGCGTCCCGGGTCTGTTGGAGGCTCGATTCCCTGAGAGGATCGAGTCATGGCACGTCCGTCCCCCTATCCCCCTGAGCTGCGCAACCGCG